>JBBKXN010000054.1:0-5684 GCA_037969475.1 Pyrinomonadaceae bacterium
GCGCTCAATAGCACTGCGGTTGGAATTCCATAGAGAAAAAATACCAGAAACGTAAAAACGTCTGAAACAGAGATGCTTGTCCGCGAATACTTAATTCCGATGGTAATGCGGGATCCGCCGATCAGGGATATCGATGCGATTATCAGCAACTCAAAACCGGCTTGTGAATACGGAAATTTAAAAAGCGAAAGGCCGCACACCGCCAGGCCGACAATTGCGACAAACGTTGTGTATATTTGAAAATGCTGTTTGGTGTTTTCAATCGTCACAGACGTACTAAAAAAACAGATTACATTCTTGAATTTAAAGGCGGATGATTTCTGTCGTAAAGATCTATTCAAAACCTGGTATTGAATATGCGGCAGAGTTAGCTGTTATCACTTATGTTTCGAAAAACCGGCTGAAAACTAAAACTTCGAAAACAAATGATCAATCGACATTTTTATCCAAACGGTCAGGCGACTTTTAACTTTCCTATTGTGATCGTCATATGATCTTTGGATCTACCAGGGACAAATTGCCTCAAACATTCGATCGACAACAAGTCTAAATCCCCTTATTTTGACCGGTTATCGTAATTATTTAATTGTCATCTGTTCATAAGAATTGAAAAATGCCCCGCGCGCCGCGGATATTTCCATTGTTTTTACATCAATCACTATGCCAGCGCTGAGTGAAAACTGTAAGTGCTGTCATAATGAGGTTTACTGCGCTTTCAACTGTCAATTTTGGAACGAGTTCAGTTCAATTCAGTAATTTTGACTCGGTTATTCGGTCAATTTGCTCGAATGGATGGGCCATTTCCGGGCAGCTTGAACACATATGATTACAATAAAATGTCGCATTGCTCGGGTTCGAAAATCTCCAGCGACGTGTTCGGACGGCATCGCGTTATAGTCAAAGTAATGGAAACCTGTGTTTTGCTTTGCCCGGAGTCTGGAATTGAGGAAGTATCTTTTTATGCACGCATTCGAAAGCGAGCAGCAGATCGCCGCTTAAAACCCAAGTTCAATCCAGCATTTAAAAAAAGGTGGGCAAACATATCACCTTTCTGCGTGTCGTTTATACTTTAGGTACTCAATTGTTGCTGTATTTGGTGCCGCTTTCCAAAACCGGGACCGCCGGCGCTTCAAATTGAGCGCGGGCGGTTTCGTTAAAATAATCAGGCACATCTTCAACATAAAGCGGCTTTGAATAGTAATAACCCTGCCCGAGATCGCAACCAAATTGGCGAAGCATTTCATCCTGTGCCGCGGTTTCAATTCCCTCAGCAACGACCTCTAATTTGAGTGTTTTGGAAAGCAATATTATCGATTTAACGATTTCGGAGCTTTCCGACTCGTCGCAAATTTGTGAAATAAAAGATCGATCGATCTTAAGGCTGCTAAGCGGCAACTTTCTAAGATAACTGAGCGAGGAATAACCTGTTCCAAAATCGTCCATGCTCAAATTTAACCCGATCGCGCGAAACTGTCTGAGAACAGAGATCATAGCGTCGCTGTATTCAAGCAGAATGCTCTCGGTTATCTCTAATTTTATTTCAGAAGGTTCGATGCGGTATTTTTCGAAAACCTCCAATGTATCGATCAGGAATTTTTTCTGAAGCAGTTGTTTGGTCGAAACGTTTATGCTCATCCAGAGCCTTTGACCATTCGCGACACGTTTCTTCCAGAGACTGTGCTGTCGGCAAGCCTCGTCGAGCACAAACTTGCCGATCGAAAGTATCGCTCCGCTCTCTTCTGCTATCGGTACAAAATCGGCTGGTGAAACAAGTCCGAGAGTCGGATGATTCCATCGTACCAATGCTTCAAAGCCCGCGATCCGTTTAGTTGCCAGCGATATTATCGGCTGGTAAACAAGGAAAAGTTCTCTTCTCTCAACAGCCTGCAGCAAGTCTTTCTCGAGCTTCATTTGGTTGCGCGCTCGTTCGCGCATTTGTTCGTCGAAGATCACATAGCGTGATCTTCCCTGCGTCTTTGCGATATGCAATGCGGTATCGGCATCGCAAAGGATATCTTCTTCGGATTCATGGGTTTCGTCGTTTTCGACGATCCCGATGCTTGCCGTGATCCGTATTTGCTGTCCGCCGATTCCGAACACAAGACCCACCTGTCGCTGAATCTCTTCAGCAATTATGTTCAAAGGCGGATTTCCCGGTTTGTCTTCAAGCAAGATCAGGAATTCATCGCTTCCAAACCTCGCCAGCGATCGGATGTCGACATCGCGCGAATACGGTAAACATCTTGTGATCCGGTCGCTTACCGCTTTCAAAAGTTTGTCGCCCACTGTGTGTCCGAAAATGTCGTTGACTAGCTTAAAGCGGTCAAGATCCACGAAGAGCACTGAAAACCGAAATGAGCGATCTTCCATTGATCTCTTGAACGACTCGGCAAGGATCTCCATAAAAGCGACGCGGTTAGCAAGATTTGTAAGCGAATCAAACCGCGCGTCGTAAAGAAGTTTTTCCTCGGCATAGTGCCGCGCCGTAATATCCTGAAACTGAAAGATGAGCTTTGAATCATCGGCATCATTTAGCCGCGAAATGCAGGTTTGCGACCATATTTCCTCGTCCCGGCAATTTGAAAAACGGAGTTCGCCCTGAAACAGGCTGGATTTTCCTTGAATTACCAGGGCGATATTCGTAAGGATATTAACCAGATCTTTTGGATTGGCGAGATCGTGGACCTTCTTTTCAAGGATTTCTACTTCCGAAAATCCGAATACCTTGCAAAAAGCGTCGTTGACCTCGAGCCATCTGCCCTCTTTTGAAAGTATTCCTATTCCGATCGGTGCGTTGCTGAAGGCCGAACGAAAACGCTCTTCGGACTGCTTCATTTCCAAAAGATGATTTTCGTTTTGCTCAGCCTGATCGATCAGTGCCTGAACCTTTCCCTGTTGAGTGTAGTAGCTAAAATAAATAATACCGACAAATGGAAGGATCACAAAAAAGGCAAAGAATCCCGAGGTTTGGATTATATTCCCCGCGATGATCGCCACCGAACCGCTCGCCAGAAACGGGATTAACATCCAGACGTAATACTCCGTCCAGGTCGAAAGTATCGACCTTCCGCTGCGAAACGCGTTCGAACCGGCGACGACAAACGTATTGATCAAATAATGTGCGATGATCATCAAGAACATCGCACCGAAGAGCTTTGCCGTAAATCCTTTTTTGGCAAGTTCCGGCAGCGGCCCGAAAAACAATTGAGAAAGCTGGTAAGAAGTGAAGATCGCGATCGCAAGGATGCCGGAGTTAAATGCGCGGAATTCGATGCGCTTAGTAAATCGGATCGAGGTTATGTACGCTTCCGTGGCTGCAATTACGGTCGCACACTCAATTCCGTAGAGCATTGCTGTAAGATAAATAAATATGTCTGCGAGCGACAGGTTGGATTTGAAGGCCTGAAAATCCATCGCCACGCGGGAACCAAGGACAAGGGTCAAGATCAAAATAACTACAAAATTTAGATCGACTGCCTCAAAACGAAAAAACACGAGCGAATACACAAACAGTATCGCGCCGATCAAGGCAAACGACCAGTGGTAAATATTAATAAAGGCAGAAGATTTCGCCGGGTTATTTTTCAAGACGATTAAAGATATTTTCCTAATTTTTAAAGCGGGAACGACGGGAGCGCTCTGAAAAGACACGCACAGCAAGTTTGCAACATCGACCTTGCCGATGTCAAGGTTTTGTTTGGCCAAAGCCAACAATGTTTATAATAATTCGGTTTTCAATTGTTAGTTCGTTGGGCCTTTCCGAGCGGGTGGGCTCGTGCAAATCGGGGATCACGTGTCTCTTTTGAATCAGTTTGAGGATATGATCGTGAAATATAATTCTGCCGAAGATCTTCTGAAAGTGTTTGATTCGTTCACCGACGCGACGGTCGGGCGCGCCGATTGGGGACATGCCGAACATTTGATAGTGGCGTTTCATTTTGCACTGGATACAGACTTTGACACCGCATTGACGCGGATGAGAACCGGAATATTTCGGCTTTTGGCTGCATTTGAAATCGATCTGACAAAAGAAATGCCTTATCACGAAACTTTGACCGTATTCTGGATGCGGACGGTTTACGATTTTGCAAAATCTAAAAACGGTTGTTCAGTTGTTGAATCTTGCGCTGAGATGGTAGAAAAATTTGATAAAGATTATCCGCTGAAATTTTACAGCCGCGAGTTGCTCTTTTCGGATGAGGCGAGAAACCAATTTGTTCCAGCGGATCGGGTTCGTGTCACGGAGATTTGTAAAAGTTAGGCAATTTTCACTAGATATTAAATGGTTAGCATGGATGTGTAGGACTATTAATTCAAGAACTCTTGTTTAACAAACCTTTGTGGACAAGTCCCTCATCATACCGTTTAATAAAGTATTCGGGAGTTTAGATATGAAAACATATTTTACACTTTTGGTTTTCACGATAATGGCATTTGCGCCTGATCTAGTTGCTCAAAATAGTTCAACTACTCAATTAACGTGTTTTCATCCATTTGCCCATAAGTTTGCCGAATTTAACCTTACGAATTCGACAGAAACAACAAAAGTATTGAAAGAATTTGAGTCTAAAGTCGAATTAGAGTCCAGCGAAGCCCGGGGTGAGATTTTCGTCTATGGTGGAAAACAAACCCACATCAATGAAATTACCGATTCGATTGCAGATTTGAGGAGCATCCTAAAACTTCCTGAACACTATACCGGAAATGAGAAAATTTGGGTTTCCAATGGTGGATATCGAACTTCGCTCAGTGCTGAACTTTATGTTCGTCCGCGAAAATGCAGCGAAGGCGCCAGAGCAAGACCCGATTTTGAGGTGGATCAAGTAGAATTTGCAGAAGCTCCGCCGAATCTTACGATTGTGAAGAACTCAAATGAGATATTAGATATTATGAAAAGCAAAACCGAAATCGTTTGTCCTCCTGCCGCAACAGCAGTTGGGGCGTGTAAGGGCGCCGTCGAGGTTTTTATTATCATTAACGAAAAAGGATCGGTTGTTTTTTCGTCAGCCGTTTCAGGTCATCCTTTGCTTCGCTCCAGCGCTGCAATTGGAGTCAAATCCTGGAAATTCACGCCTTACGTTGAAAACATTATTACATTTAATGTAAAAGGTTTTGTATCAATCGAACTTAAACAAAGGAACGCAGTGCTAGATTATTAAAATGCTTAGATTTCACAACACTTTAACAAACCAGATCGAAGATTTTCATCCGCTCAGCGGCAACGAGGTCAAAATGTATATCTGCGGTCCGACGGTTTGGAATTTTGCCCATATCGGAAATTTTCGAACATTTACGTTCGGCGATATTTTGGCGCGTTATCTTCGTTACAAAGGATTTGAGCTGACGCACGTCATGAATCTGACTGATGTTGATGACCGAATAATCAACGAAGCGGCGAAGCAAGATATTTCGATCGATGAGATGACGGCGCCTTTTGTTGAGGCATTTTGGGAAGACATGGATGCGATCGGAAATCTTCGCCCGGACATTGCGCCGCGCGCGACCGAGCATATCGCGGAAATGATCGAGATCATCAGCGCTCTGCTAAAAAACGGCAAGGCTTATGAATCAGACGGTTCGATCTATTTCAGAATTTCCGCGTTCCCTGAATACGGAAAGCTTTCAAAAATTAAATTTGAAGGAAACATCGTCGGCGGTTCGGAGCGGATCGATACGGATAAATA
>JBBKXN010000055.1:0-6129 GCA_037969475.1 Pyrinomonadaceae bacterium
GGCATCGATAACCTAAATAAGGCGCTTGCTCTTTCTCCGGGAAATCAGTATTACATGCTTAATTTGGCAAACCTATATATGCGGAAGCGGGATTTTGATTTGGCGCTACCAATCGTTGAAAACGTTTATAAAACGGCGGACGAGGATGGTCTTAGAAGCTACGCATCAAATCTTCTTCAAAGTTTGCGGAATACTCAAAGCACGATCGCTGATGCAAAGCGAAACGGTTATGAGCTACGCGACGCAGAAGATGGAAATCTTATATTGAGCCGCGGTACGGTAGTTACATCAGCCCCGCTCTCCGATGAGGAGCAAAAGCAACTTACCGCAAAGTCGATAAACGACGAAATTAATCGGATGATGAGAAAACCTGAGGACGGTGAAGTGCGACTTATAGGCAGGTTAATGAGCGTTACTTGTCCCAGCGGCGAGGTTGTGTATTCACTAAACACGGATTCAGGTCCGATAAAGCTGACGAGCAAAGATTTTCAGTCACTTGTGATTGATGTGTACAACACTGGTGTCGCCGATGTGGAAGTAGGATGCAATCTTATAAAGAAAGAAATGAGGGGCGTTTTCACCTACAAGTCGACCGCGAAGACAAAAACAGGAGCAATCGGGGAAATGATCGCGATTGAATTTGTGGGTGAATATTTCTCATTGATTGCAAACTAAAGTAGGGATGGAGGGGAGAAATCGATGAATAAGAGAATAATGAAAGTCTTTATTCGATCTGCGTTTTCCGTAACAGTTCTGGCATTTTTAGCGGTCGGCGCCGATGCACAGCAAGTACGTGCGAGCCAAAAGGCGGCTGTTTCTCAGCGCGTGGCGAATACCGATATCGCCATCGAATATAGCCGACCATCAGCGAAGGGAAGAGTGCTCTTCGGGGAAAAAGGGATTGTAAAATACTCGGAAGTTTGGATGCCGGGTGCAAACGAAGCGAGCAATATTAAATTCAGTAGGGATGTTTTGCTTAACGGACAACCACTCAAAGCCGGAAGATATAGCTTTTGGGTGATACCTGAGGAGAAAAAATGGACCGTTATTTTAAGCACGGACTGGGATCAATGGCACACGTCGTATCCTGGAAGAGATGAGGACGCGTTGAGGTTTGATATTGATACCAAAGTCGGATCGCATAAGGAAATGTTGACGTTTTATTTTCCACAAGTTACTGCAAATTCTGCTGTAATCAACCTTCATTGGGGTACCGTCATCATACCATTTGAAATTAGACTCGCCGAAACGGACTGACTGCTAAAAAAGTATTGTGTAAAAGAAGTTTTATGAAAGTTTTCTCAAAATTCATTTCATTGTTTTTCCTCGTTGCTTTTTATTTTGCAGCGGTTTCGCCTATTCACGCCGCCGATGATTGGATTCGTGTAAAAAGTAAAAACTTCGAGCTGATTGGGAACGCGAGCGAGAAAAATATCGACGACGTTGCGGTAAAGCTCGAACAATTCCGCGTTGTGTTTGGAAAGCTTTTCTCTCAGATGAAACTCACTTCACCTGTTCCGACCACGGTAATAGTCTTTAAAAACGATGCGGATTTTGACCCATATCGCTCAAGCAAGTGGGCAGGAGGATACTTTTTGTCCTCCGAAGACAAGAATTACATTGTGCTCCCGCTTGGAGCTGATCGCGACGATACTTATGCCATAATTTTCCATGAATACGTTCACTATCTTGTCACCAGTAATTTCGGCAGGAATAGAATCGCACCCTGGTTTAATGAAGGGATCGCGGAATACTACGACAAGTTTCAAATCGTCGATGATCAAACATTTTCTATAGGCGGGATCAGTAAAAGGCATCTTCAAACGCTTAGAAGCAGTCCGCTGATTCCTTTTAAGTCATTCTTCGCGACCGATTACGAAACATTGCAGAATAAGGGAAATCACGGAGCAAGCATTTTCTATGCTCAATCCTGGGCTTTTCTTCACTATCTGATTCATGGAAGCAACGGAAAACGCGCCGCGCAATTTGGTAAGTTTATGACGCTGACGCTTAATGGTGAGCCGTCCGATTCGGCATTCCACAAGGCGTTTAATACGGATTATTCGATTCTCGAAAATGAACTAAGGTTTTATATTGCAAAGCCCCAGCTTATAACTCCGACGATTGTCCGTCTCGAAGAAAAACTAAAATTTGATGACCAATTGCAAACCAGCCGTTTGAGCAGCGCCGATTCTAAGGCGTATTTGGGCGATCTGGTTTATAGGGGCGGCGATCGTGTTCGAGCCGAGATGATGCTCAAAGAAGCCCTTCAGCTTGACCCCGATTCCGGCTTGGCGAATACTGCTCTGGGAATAATTCGGATACACCAGAACAGGCTGGAAGAAGCGGGCGAGTTTCTCGAAAAGGCTGTAAAATCTAAGCCAAACGATTACAGCGTTTACTATTACTATGCATATGCACTCGGAAAAAATGGCGGATACTCTTCTCAAACGGCTGCAAAAATCAAAGCAGCCGCGCTAAAGACGATAGAGCTCAACCCAGATTTTGCACCTACATATGACATTATCGTAAACGTTAGTCTCGAACAAAATGAGGATCTGGACACGGCAATAGGATACGCAAAGAGAGGAATCGCCCTCGATCGCGACGAGCAAAGTTTTCAATTGAATCTTGCTAATCTTTATATCCGAAAGAAAGATACGGCAAATGCCAACACGATAATCGAAGCCGTACTTAGGTCTGCAAAAAAACCCGAAATTCTCACCTATGCGAAACAACTGAAAGCGAGCATCAGCGAGATTGAAACTCAAAGCGCTGCTGGATATGCGGTTCCGGAGGAAGACGGTCCGCCGGTAAAACTTAAACGCGTTGACGTATCGGGCGGGCTGACTATGGAAGAGATCCAGCGTATGAAGCTTGAGGCAGAGATTAAAGGTATCAATCAGGAGCTCCGAAACCCGTTAGAGAATGAAGTGCGTGTGCTGGGTCATCTTACCTCGATTGGATGTGAGGGCAAAATTATCAAGTATTTTGTGAAAACACAGCGAGGAAATCTCGTGTTTCGAAGTACAGGGTTTGGTTCGATCAAATTTAAAACCTACAACGTCGATACCGGCGATTTAAAGCTTGGTTGCGATCTCGTCAAAACGCCATTCTTTGGAGTAATAACCTACAAACCGGACGCGGGAAAAACTTCGAAGACCGGCGTGCTTGTGCGAATCGAGTTTGTTCCCGAGTATTTTAGGTTTATTGAGAATTGAACTGCGATCGATCCGAAACGAAGTACCATTTACTGATCTCAGGCTTAACTTTCGATTCTCTCTTATTTTAAGGTTCTTAGTGCGGAAAATCGGAATGCTGCAGCAACGCCAAAACTCTAGCGGGCACTCAAATTGAAGAAGGACAATCTTTGCGATTGCCCTTCTATGTTGATGCTAATGGTACACCCGGCATGATTCGAACATGCGACCCTCTGATTCGAAGTCAGATACTCTATCCAGCTGAGCTACGGGTGCACAACTATCAAGAATTTTAATTGGATGCCCAAATATTTGCAAACTGAAAGAAAGAAGAGTCCGTAGAAATGATTCTACGGACTCTTCTTTCACAAAAAAATTCAACATTCTATTCGTTTAGCTCACCACGGCTCGGGGATTTCGGGAGCGCGTCCTTACCAGTATCGTCTTCTCCTGTTGCACTAAGCATTTCTTTGATCGCTCCGACGGTCGACAGAACGTTTGAGGTTTCCGTCGGCATAAAGATGACTTTAGAATTCGGCGAACGTGTCATATCGCGAAGGGAATCGATATATCGGTTTGTTATCAGATAATTAGCGGTTTGCTCGGTTCCACCTATCGATCCGGCGATTTGCTTGATTGCGGTTGCTTCGGCGTCGGCCGCTTTTAAACGCGCCTGAGCCGCACCTTCGGCTTCGAGGATCGCGGACTGTTTTTGACCTTCGGCTCGCATGATCGATGCTTGTTTTTCACCGTCTGCGCGAGCGATCGCCGCTTGCTTTTCTCCTTCGGCCTGTAAAACCAATGCCCGGCGATTTCGTTCCGCCGTCATTTGTTTTTCCATAGTAATCCGCACGTCTTCCGGCGGGTTAATATTTTTTACATCGACGCGTGTGACTTTTACACCCCACTTATCGGTTGCTTCATCGAGAATTATCTGGAGTTTGCTGTTTATCTGGTCGCGCGAAGAGAGCGTTGAATCTAAATCCATTTCGCCCATTACGGCTCTCATCCCGGTAATTGTCAGCTGAACTAAACCACCAACCAGATCCGCCACTTCATAGACGGCTTTTGCCGGATCGGTGATCTGCCAATAGACAACAGAGTCAACGTTGATCGTTACGTTATCCCTCGTAATAACGGGCTGTGGAGGCAGGTCGATATATTGTTCGCGCAAATCGATAAAGGTTTGTCCGGGACGATGGTTTGTCCAGAAAACGGCTCGCGGCGCCTCAAAGAACGGAACTATAATGTTTAGTCCGCTTGCGGCAACACGACTGAATCTTCCGAAACGCTCTATAAGAAGTACGGACGATTGGGGCACGATCTTTACTGTTTTCCAAGCGACGGTCAAAAGGGCAATACCCAAAAATCCGAGAAAGAACAAGCCCAAGAGACCAAGCTCAATTTGAAATAGAAGTACGGGTGCGAACATTTTTTATCCTCCGAGAAAATCTGAATTGCTATTTTTCTAGTATATATGATTTCCGGAGAAAGTTTTAGGTGGATGAAATTGAAGGTGTTGGAAAAATATCTATAATCAACCTCTATGAGCGTAACTTTTTCCGATATTGATGATGCGCGGAAGATACTCGAGGGGGTAATTGTTAAAACCCCTATTCTTCCTGACAACAAACTCACAAAGCAAACGGGAGTAGAAACCCATTTAAAAGCAGAATGTTTGCAGCGAAGCGGGTCATTTAAGATTCGTGGCGCCTACAATAAAATCTCACGCCTTTCTGAAGCGGAAAAGAAACGCGGGGTAATTGCTGCTTCTGCCGGGAATCATGCGCAGGGTGTCGCGCTAGCGGCTAGTCTTCACCAAATTAGATCAACAATTGTCGTTCCCGAATACGCGCCGCTAACGAAAGTGAACGCAACGCGGAATTTCGGCGGGGAAGTTATCCTGCATGGGATCGGTTTTGACGAAGCGGTCGCATATTCGAGGGAGCTGCAGAAGGAACACGGATTTACGTATGTCCATGCGTTTGAGGACGAACTCGTTATTGCCGGTCAGGGCACAATTGGAATCGAAATAGCCGAACAACTACCGCAGACCACGGTAATCGTTGTTCCGATCGGAGGCGGCGGCGTAATTTCGGGAACCGCAGTAGCAGCAAAAACTCTTTTGCCCGGCGTGCGTGTGGTGGGAGTTGAGGCTAAAAATCTTGCCGTAATAAATGAATCTCTAAAAGCAGGCGAGCCGGTTGAAATGCCGTTTAAGGCAACGATCGCGGACGGGATCGCGATAAAAAAACCAGGTAGTTTGTCGCTTGAGATAATAAAAGACTTTGTAGATGAGGTCGTGGAAGTAACCGAAGATGAGATCGCCGAAGGGATTTTTCATTGCGTCCAAAATAATCACTTGGTTGTGGAAGGGGCTGGAGCAGCAGGTGTTGCCGCGCTCCTTGCCGGCAAGATCAAACTCTCTGAGACGGACGTCGTTTGCGCGGTTTTGTGCGGCGGAAACATTGATCCCAATTTATTAGCGAGAATACTTGAGCAGGTGATGGTAAAGCAGGGCAGATACATTCTTTTGAAATCTCTGCTCGATGACAGACCCGGAAGCCTGTCTGGACTTTTGAACGCCGCGGCCGCGGCCGGTGCAAATGTAATTGATGTCTTTCACCGTCGTGCCATGTGGCGTGCGCCGCTTGGGACGGTTGGCGTCGAAATGCTTCTTGAAGTGAAGGACGAACAACATGCGGCAGATGTGCAGCAAGCGATCGAAAACTGCGGGTATCGGGCACAGCGAAAGGGTCAGGATGAATGGGATGAAGATACGCAGCTCAATCTTGTAGATTCCTAAATGATAAAAGAGCAATAATGGCGCTGCTCTTTTATCTACAAATTTGATCACTCTTTATTTCCGATTTAGGTCTTCCGTATAAAGGGCTTGATAAACGCGATAATTGCTCATCACCTTAAATAC
>JBBKXN010000056.1:0-12986 GCA_037969475.1 Pyrinomonadaceae bacterium
TTGAAAAGACCGATCAAAATAAACATTTGTACAACACAAAATTGAATAATGTCCTGCCATATTTGGCGTGGATAATTGCTTTGGTGGCAACCGTCGGCAGTATGTTTTTCAGCGAAGTGATGGAATTGCCGCCATGCGTTTTATGTTGGTATCAGCGGATCGCAATGTATCCGCTTGTGTTTATCATTGGGACGGGGATTATTCTCAAGGACAAACGTTTTAAGGCGTATGCCTTGCCTATTTGTCTAATCGGGCTGGCGATTGCGGGTTATCACAATTTGCTTTACTACGGGATCATCCCGGAGAGTATTACGCCGTGTAAAGAAGGGATTTCGTGCACTTCGAAACAAATCGAATGGCTTGGGTTTATAACAGTCCCTCTGATGGCACTGGTCTCTTTTATTTTGGTTACGTTATGCTTATTGTTTTATAAACCGAAGGAGCAGTAATTTTATGAGTAAGGAAATCAAGATTTTGGGAGTGATTGCGATTGCAGTCATTGCAATTGCTGTAATTGGATCGAGTTTATATAGGAATTCTACGCCAGTTTCGACTACGGCGGCGGATCCCGTTTCGCGGAAGGCGTGGAGCGAAAACGAAGCATTTATTAGGGATGACAGCCCGACACTCGGACCGAAGGATGCGAAGGTCACTATCGTTGAATTCTTAGATCCTGAATGCGAATCGTGCGCGGCTTTTCATCCGATAGTGAAAAAGGCGCTGAAAGATTATGAAGGAAGGGTCAGACTCGTTATCCGATATATGCCGCTTCATCCGAATTCTCTTTCGGCTGCAACTTTTCTTGAAGCGGCTGGCGAACAAGGGAAATACTGGGAGGCTCAGGACTATCTACTTGGAAAACAACCGGAGTGGGGCACAAAACACGGTCCGGATCATGGAGCTCCGCAGCCTGATGTAAACGTTTTATTCAAGAAATATGCCACCGAACTCGGACTCGATCTTGAACAAATGAACGCAGTTTATGCGGAGAATAAATACGCATCGAAAATAGAACGCGATAAAAGGGACGGGCAAACCTTGGGCGTAAAACAAACTCCGACATTGTTTATAAACGGAACGAAATTGGAGCGTTTGGATGAAATGAGCTTGAGATATTTGATCGATGCGGGTTTGAAATAGCAATGTCAGTAGCCCACGCGTGTGCACGGGCTCCGGTAAAGTGACTATCGTGCCGAATGATAACGGAAGCCCTCCCTAACGGTCAGGCTACGGACACTTACGTGAGAGCACGGGCCTCCGGTGGAGTGACTATAGTGCCGAATGATAACGGAAGCCCTCCCTAACGGTCAGGCTACGGACACGTCGTAGCCACATTCCCCTCGTGTCAGTAGCCCACTCGTAAGCACGGGCTCCGGTGGAGTGACTATGATCAGGGCTGACAGTGGAAGCCCTTCCTAACGGTCGGGCTACGGACACCTGGAACGCGAAGGCGTCACCGCGGCCAGGGTAGTTCGAGCTCTCAGGAGTTTTAAAACAAACGGTTTTGGCCAGTTTTGATTTCTAACATCACTTTTTCGAGATCAATAGAATCCGAGTTTTCCATACGTTTTACAATATCTTCCTTTTCCTCACGCGAAAGCTCCGTCCAAATGGTCGAATACCTGGGGTCTTGCTTGATGCTGTAAATTACTTCGTTTGGAGTCATATGAAAGTTTTTTTGGGATTCTATGATAAGTGTTCGGATATGCCATGGCAAAGGCGGGATGGAAAGGATCCGAATTGGCTTTAGACCACATTTACACAAAACCAAATTCAATCCTGTCCGCGAGATAAACACACGATTTAGGAAATAGTCGTATTTTCGTTGTAGACTAAAAATCAATCAATCAAATTCGGAGGACGGGAATGAAATCTGCTAGATTCGCGCTTATTCTATTTGTATTTGTGCTAGTCGTATCAATTAACGCTTTGGCGCAAGAAAGACATTATTACCAAACTGATTTTTCGCCCGAGGAGTTTCAGCAGCGTCGCGCAAAGATCTTCGAGGCGATTGGAAACAAGGCAATTGCGGTAATTCAGGGAAACCGGGGCGCCGGGGATTTCAACGTTTTTCGACAGACAAACACTTTTTACTATCTAACCGGGCTTGAAACGCCGCACGCATATTTGCTACTCGATGGGCGAAATAAGCGAGCGACGCTCTACCTCCCGCATCGCGATGAAGGACGCGAACGCAATGAAGGGAAGATTCTTTCGGCGGAAGACGAAGATCTCGTCAAAGGGCTCACCGGGGTCGACAACGTGCGGGCAGTTGAAACGCTGTCGGGTGATTTGGTTGGCGGGCAGATGCGTCCGCCGGCGCCATTGCTTTATACGCCATTGAGTCCGGCGGAAACCGGAACGGACAGCCGCGATGAATTGCTAAATGAGCAAGCACGCGTTTCGTCAAATCCCTGGGATGGACAGCCATCTCGCGAGGCAAGATTCAGGGAGCTTTTGAATCTTCGCGCCCCGCAATATGAAATTCGGGATCTTTCTCCGATTCTCGACTCGATGCGTTTGATCAAGAGTAAAAAAGAGATCGATGTAATAAGAAAAGCTACGGAAATTGCGGGTTTGGCAATAATTGAAGCGATGCGCTCGACTAAGCCCGGCGTTTATGAATACCAACTTGATGCCGCGGCCAAATACATTTTCTATCTTCACGGCGCTCGCGGCGATGGGTATGCCTCGATCATCGGCGGCGGCACAAACGCGTTTAAGGGGCACTATTTCCAGAAAACCGACCCTTTAAATGATGGCGATCTCGTGCTAATGGATTACGCGCCCGATTATCGCTATTACACAAGCGATGTAACGCGTATGTGGCCCGTAAACGGGAAGTACACGACCGCACAACGTGCGCTTTGCGACTATATACTCGCTTATCGTGAAGCGCTGTTTAATTATATCCGTCCCGGGGTTATGTCAGACGAAGTGCTTGATGGAGCGGCAAATGATATGAAAAAGTATCTTGTCGGCAAGACATTTGCTAACGACGCACATTTGAAAGCTGTGAAGGAGGGATTGAAATTTCGGGGTCATTTTCAGCATCCGGTCGGTATGGCGGTTCATGACGTCGGACAAATTCGCGGAGTTAAATTGCAGCCGGGAATGGTTTTTACGATCGACCCGATGATTTGGATTCCGGAGGAAAAGCTTTACATCAGGATGGAAGATATGGCGTTGGTTACGGAAACGGGAGTTGAGAATTTGAGTGCGTTTGTTCCTTCGAGTTTGGATGACATCGAAAAGACGATGAAGGAAGAAGGTTTAGTGCAATTTCGACCGGCGACACAATTGCCGCTGAAAAAATAACTTTATGAAGATTATTACAAAGCAAGTTTTATTTTTGGGGTTTCTGCTTTCAGTTTGTTTCGCGCCTGCCGTATTTGCCTTTCGGGATCTGTATCCAAAAAATCCGAATATCGATGTTATCAACTACGTTTTTAAGTTGGAATTATCGGACCAATTGGATGAAATTGTTGGCGAGACCACGGTCGATGTTCGTTTCTTAAGCGACGGAGTGCAGGAACTAAGGCTTGATCTAACCAAATTTTCTAAGGAATTGAGTAACAAGGGAATGACCGTGAGCAGTGTTAAGTCAGATAACAAGGCGCTTGAGTATCGGCACGAAAACAACGCCGTCTTTGTAAAACTGCCCGTCGCATCTAAAAAGAATCAGCGCGAGAAATATACGATTTTCTATAGGGGAATTCCGGCTTCCGGGCTGAAAATCGCCAACAACAAATACGGTGAACGCACATTTTTTAGCGACAATTGGGCGGATAAAGGACGTAATTGGCTGCCGACGGTCGATCATCCCTACGACAAGGCGATGTGCGAATTTATCGTCACCGCTCCTAGTCATTATCAAGTTATTTCTAACGGTCTAAAGGTTGAAGAAACCGATCTTCCAGACCGCAAACGGCTCACCCATTGGAAACAGTCGGTGCCAATTGCTTCGTGGCTTTATGTGCTCGGTGTGGCTCGCTTTGCCGTTCGGTATGAAAGCGGACTTAACGGAAAATCCATTCAGACGTGGGTTTACCACCAAGACCGCGACGCTGGTTTTCATGATTTTGATGACACTACAAGAAAAGCTCTAGGATTTTACAGCGACGCGATTGGTCCGTTTTCATACGAAAAACTTGCAAATATACAATCCAATAGCGTAAGCGGCGGAATGGAGGCGGCATCCGCCATATTTTATAGCGAAAACGTGGTAACAGGAGATAGGTCAGTCCGCTGGCGAAATGTGATTATCCATGAGATCGCGCATCAATGGTTTGGAAATGCCGTGACCGAGAAAGATTGGGATGAAATTTGGCTAAGCGAGGGATTTGCGACGTACTTTACGCTGCTTTTTATTGAGCACCAATATGGACGAGATGAATTTCTAAATGGACTTAGATCGAGCAAGGCTTCTGTCGATGCGTTTTATGAAAAACACCCTGATTATCGGATCGTTCACGATAATTTACAGGACATGAAGGATGTCACCACGAGCCAAATATACCAGAAGGGAAGCTGGACATTGCATATGCTTCGCGGCGTTATCGGTACAGAAAAATTCTGGAAGGGTATAAAGCTCTATTACGCGAGATATCGCGATTCGAATGCGACGGTAGATGATTTCCGAAGGGTAATGGAAGAAGTATCGGGCGAGGATCTTTCGGGCTTTTTTGAGCAGTGGCTTATGAAACCGGGAACCCTGAAATACAAGGGAACCTGGCGTTTCAATGCCGATAAAAAACAAATAAGCATCGATCTCAAACAAGTGCAGAATGACGGCAGTTTTTTTAAGATGCCGATCGAAGTCGGGGTCTACTCATTTGGAGAAGGTAAACCGCAGATCGAACGAATCGAAATGGATGCTAGGTCAAAAGTTTTTACTATTAACGTAACTGGCAAGCCGGAAAAGGTCGTTCTTGATCCAAATACTTGGGTTTTGATGGATGCAGATTTCAAGAAGGCCGAATAAATTTGGCTTGATTCAATAGTAGGCATAGCTTACGTGCCTAGTTTTTCTTTTTCGTCGTCGGTTTTGGTTCTAAGGAAGCAATGTATTTGTAACTCTCATTGAATAATTCCGCCAGTTTGTCGAAATCGTCCATTAAGTCTTCGCGAAATACGACATAGCCGCGCATAACGCTGTTATATTGGATGGATTCTTTGCCGCCAAGTTCTTCGATCAATTCCTTTTTACGTTGGTCGGAATATCGAAAAGCAAATTCTCCCGTCTTATCGACAAACGAAAACATATGACCGTTTAGCGATGTGTAAGCATTTGCGGCGCCTTTTCGTTTTTGGTCGGGAAGCGTTGCGATCAGTTTGTCGTACAACTCGATTCTTTCTTCGGGTGCATCGGGTTTTTTCTTTGCCATAGTAATAGCTTCTCCCCGTGGATTTCCCCAAACCCAATATAACTCTCACCTGGTCTGAAATTTCGGTTCCAACGTCAGGAATACGACAAGAGCTCCGTCGGAATCTTTCTTTAGATCGGCAAGGAAATGTTGGTCGCTGCCATCGCTAAAGTTTTTGCCCATAAACGTTGTGTATTGTTTGAAATGAATGTCGTAGCCTTCGGGTTTTGCGCCAAAAATCGTCGTATGGATATGGCGATTATTTGGCGAAGTGCCGTAATCGCCCGGCAGGATAGTTTCGACAAACACCCGTCCTTCAGAATCGGTGACCGCATCCCCGCTCAGACGCGCGGTTGATTCATCATTGGCTACTTTTGGCTTGTACTCTCCCTCGGCGGAGGTGTGGAAGAAATGGATCCGTTGATTATTGAGCTTTCGTTTATTTTTTTTATCAGCGAGTGTGATGCATAACCGGAGCTTTTCGCCCGGTTCATTTTCCTTTGTGATTTTTACCTTATGCAAGGAGTCGAGAGCTTGGAATTGCTGCAATATTTCCCGTTCTTCCGTGTCTTGGAGGGCGATGGATGTATCTATCGAGCAGCCGATCGACAAAAGAATCATCGCAGTTAACAAAAGTTTACGCATATAAATCGATATTTTATACGATTTATATGCGTATTGGGAATGCGGATTCCCGCAAGCCGTTTGGCAAGAAGTCGCGCTCGCCAGGTTTCATAACGACTATTTTACCGAAACCACCAAGTGCTGAGGAAGCGGCGCGAGCGGTATATGCTCGCTGCTGGAAAAGCCGGTGTTTTCAAACATTTCCTTTATTTCCTTGAAGGTGTAGGCATCACCGGCAGGGGTTCCGGCGAGCATCGTCAGGCTAAACAAGGCTTCCGTAGGAGGCGAAACACGATCGTCATTTGGAATAAATTCGAGCGTCACTACTTTTCCATTGTCGCTTAGCGAATCGTGAATTTTCGAGAGGAGTTTTTCGCACGTTGCTTTGTCAAAGTGGTGCAAGAAGTTTGTCAGCAATACGACATCGTAATCCTCACCAAAATCTTCTTCAAACGCATTACCTTCAATCAAATGATGCCGATCGGCAACTCCAAATTTCTCAGCATTCTCGGTCGCCACTTCCAACACGTTTGCCCAATCGAGCGCATGAATCTCGGCATTTGGATATTTTTGGGCAACGGAAATACCGAATATCCCGTGTCCGGCAGCGATATCGAGCACCTTAATTTTTTGATCAGGTGGAAAATCGAGTTTTTCGGCGATAATTTGCGAGACAGGAAACATCATTCCCATCATTCCACGCGCGAATTTTACCCACATCGGGCTTTCCGGGTCGAGCGAACCCTCCGCGATCGTCGAGCCTCCCTGGCGCACAGCATTTGGCAGACCGGCAAATCCCTGAATCAATTTATCCGATATTATAAAATCTGCCGTGCCGCCCAAATAAGACGGGGGACCCTTAACAAGAAATTGAGCGGACACGTCAGTTAGCTCATATTCATCATTTTCCTTTTTCAGAAAACCTAAAACCGTTAGCGTATCGCACAAAATACGGATTCCGCGTTCGGAGGCATTGCAGGCTCGTGCAATCGTTTCGGCCGTTTTATTTCCTTCGGCCATTCTTGTAAAGAGCTCGACCTCGATTCCTGCTTTTAGAGCATATGACTGCTGATATGCACTTAACGTTTGAAAAATTATTTCCGGTCCAACGGGGGCGGTTTGCTGCATGGTAAATTCTCCTTGCTAAAATATTAGTCCAATTTGAAACAACAATAAGACAACTCAGATCTTAAATCAACACAATTCTGTCTGAGTCGCGTCAGCTTGAAGGAAGTTTACAAATACGCGGTGTTTTAGCTACCAATTGCCCGCATACTTTAAGGAATCTTGGGTGGTCGCGTCCAGATACTCATATTTAATACGGTTTATCTGTCTAATGTGAATGTAGTCGTGAGCCAGCCAGCTTGCTAGAAAAAGCCGGGCGGACATTCTACCTTGCGTCGGGTGGTCGTGAGCGTTTTCCCAATTCGGATCTTCGAGCAACCGCAGCCATTCAATCGAGATTTTTCTTTCATCAAGAAAGCTTAATAGCTTCTCATCAAAATCTTGTTCGATATATTTTCTTTTTTCTACCCAGCCGACGGGGTCGATAGCCGACAAGGGACGCGCAGGATCTTCAAGGCAATGTTTTACGCGTGCACGAAAATCTTCGCGTTCTTCATCATAGAGATGACAAACCACTTCGAGCAGACACCATTTGTCGTGAGCAGGTTTCCAGAGCGTAGCTTCATTTTCCGTCTCGCTCAATAGCGCGTCAAAAACCTTTCGGTTTCTCGCGAGTTCGTTGATTATTTGTCCGTGATCCATCACCTCTTACCGGACGCCAGTTTTCCTGCTATGAAAGCCGTTGGGATATAGGCGGCGACAAGGTCTAAAACTATAAACCACGTCGGAGCCGGAATCATCGAGGCGGCAGCGATTCCACCAAGCAGCGTAAACGCTCCAATTCCCAATGCAAACCACATCTTGTGGCTGGCGGCGATCAACGCAGCAACCAATGCTCCGACAAAGGAGCCAAACGCATGGGCGAGGAATGGCGAAATGAAATGTTTTGCGGTAAGCAGCGGCATTGCCGCCTTCATTCCTTCAATCGTTGTCATATCAGCGCCTTCCGGAGGCGGAATGATCGAACCGCCGATCAGAATGATTCCCATGTTTATCACAAAACCGATCAGGATTCCGGCGATGACAGCCAAGATGTTTCTTACGATATTATTCATTTTATTATTACCCCATACGTACTAGTCCGGTCACGGGTTCCCCCGGTAATTAAACAAAATATTCGCGCCTCTTCAGTAGTTTTGCACGAACTTTCCGGGACAGATCAGTTTTCCCGATCCGGGTTTTTTTTGATAAAGCTTTCAAACGTTTTCCTTTCCGGATGATTCGGAACCTTCGCGAGGAACGCTTTATATTCACGCGTTGCAAGGTGATTTGCGCCTGCGAGTTGGTACAAGTGCGCCAGTTGCAGGTGGATCTCCGCCATACCGATCGGGTCAAGAAGAAGCGCATTATTCAACGCTTCTACCCCAAGAGTGCCCTGACGGGTTTGCAAGTATGTCTCGCCGAGGAGTTGGAAAACGCGCGCCGACTTGGAGTCGAATTCCGCCGCCTGTTCGAGCACTGCGATGGCTGCTTCATATTCTTTCTGCGCGATTCGAATCATTCCAACATTTATCCATGCGGGCGTATAATCGATTTTTTGTTCTAGTGATTTCTTGTAAGCTGCGAGAGCTTCTGTGTAGGATTTTTTATCCTGATAAATTGATCCGAGTTTTGCCCAGGCGACGAAATCGGTGGGATCGAGCGTAACGATTTGTTTTAAGAGTGCTACGGCTCTATTCAAATCCTTATTTTTTTCCGCTTCCGAGGTTTGTTTATAAAACCCTTCCGTTTGCGGATTTACCGGACGTGAAAACTTGGCAGAAACTACACCTGGCGCAGGAGACCTATTCGCCGGCAAAGCCTGAATTTCAAAATCTTCACGTATTTGGCCAAGCGCGGCAGGTAGAGTCTTTCGCGAAACCTCAATGTTATCAATCTCGACTACCAACGTGCCGCCGGCTGATTGAAGTTTAAAGCAGTAGTTTCCGGTTTTTCCAATTCTCAATTTTTCGTTGGGACGCGGACCACCCGAAAGCGTGATCGAAAGGTTTGGAAACTTAGCATCCGGCTCCAATCCTGAGATTCTGATCTTTCCAAAAACATACGGGACGTGAGCGAATGGTGAATCTAACGAAGGAGCATTTCCAGATTCCGCGCAAAATTCATCAGCCTGACCGTTGATCTGAACAGCGAAACCGAATAAGAAAATTATTAGACAAGTTTTCGACAACATACCTTTATTTGGTATTTGATATGAAAAATATGTGATGCAATAAAAATAGTACTGCCTTTGTATGAAGTCAAGAAATTCCGGCGGGGTATAGATTTATTCCTTTGTTTTCAAAATGTCGTACATTGTGACGGCCATACCGTTGCGAAATTTGCTCAACCAACCCATTTCAAAGTATTCTCTACGAATCCAAACCAAAAAACATCGGAGATATTATGAAACGAATCTTACTAGCAATTATAACCGCGGCAACTATCCTATTTGTTTCGTGCAGTCGGCAAACAGTGGAAAAACCTGTAGCAAAAGATGGGTTCGAAAAAGTGGACACATCGAAAATGAGTGAAGACGAGATATTAGAAAAAGCGAAGGAGATACATGAGGCTGTTATCACACTCGATACGCATGATGACATCGACACAAAAAACTTCACCGACGCGAAAAACTACACGCAGGATCTTGATTCGCAGGTGACTTTGCCAAAGATGAAGAAGGGCGGATTGGATGTCGCCTGGTTTATTGTTTACACGGGGCAAGGGGAGCTAAATGCGCCGGGCTACAAGAAAGGATATGAAAATGCTATCGATAAGTTTGATGCGATCGATCGTTTGGTAACGAAGTTTGCGCCAAACGAAATTGAGCTCGCAAAGACTTCGGAAGACGTTCGAAGAATTCATAAGGAAGGGAAGCTTGTGGCGATGATCGGTGTGGAAAATGCATATCCGATCGGGGAAGATTTGAGTTTGATCGAGAAATTTGCCGAGCGCGGTGCGCGGTATATGTCGCTTGCGCACAATGGACACAGTCAATTCTCGGATTCAAACACGGGAGAAAAAGAGAAGGATTGGAAACACAATGGTTTGAGCGAGGAGGGCAAAAAAGCGGTTGCGGAAATGAACAAATGGGGAATCATGATCGATATTTCCCACCCTTCGAAAGAGGCAATAAAACAGATGATCGAGCTTTCGAAAGCTCCGGTTATCGCTTCGCATTCATCGGCGAGGGCTATCGCAGATCATTCGCGCAATCTTGATGACGAACAGCTTGAATGGGTCAAGAAGAATGGCGGAGTGGTTCAGGCGGTAGCGCTCGGGAGCTATCTCAACGTCGAGAAGGCTAAGAATCTAGATGACGCGCGGGACAAGGTTTATAAGGAAATTGCCGATAAAGAGAAGTTTGAGTTGAAGAAAAGGGAAGATGTCGGGAAATTACCAGAAGCGGAACAGGAAGCGTATCGAAAGGCGTTTTCAGTTTTTCGCGAAAAGGCAAAGCCTTTGGTAGATGAAGCACAAAAAGAGCTTCCAAAGGTGGATGTTAAAGATTTTATTAACCACATCGACCATTTGGTAGGTAAGATCGGAATAGATCATGTTGGTATATCCTCGGATTTTGACGGCGGAGGCGGCATAGAGGGTTGGAAAGACGCCTCGGAAACGCTTAACGTGACGGTTGAGCTTGTCCGGCGCGGTTATACCAAAGAGCAGGTCGAGAAAATCTGGAGCGGAAATTTGCTGAGAGTTTTGGATGAAGTTCAGAAGGTAGCGAAAGAGCTTCAAGGCGGGGAAGATAAGAAAGCGGAGTAGATGACGAAACCTATGAGAGTAATTATTTCAGCTATAATTGTTGCCTATATCGGAGTCGTGTCGCTTGTGGCACAGGATACGCGGACGGTAAAAAAGCTTGCATCGAAGCGGTCGAGCGATACTAAAAAAATTAAGGAACCGAAGACTATGAAAGTTTCAGGAGAATTTGAAGTCGAACTAACGCCCCTCGAAACTTATGCGAAGGGCGAAAATGGGATGGTGCTTGGGCGCATGTCGATAGACAAGACATTCACGGGCGGTTTAACAGGAACGAGCAAAGGTGAAATGCTAACCGCGATGACATCCGTAAAAGGATCCGCCGGCTACACCGCGATCGAGCAGTTTACGGGGAGCTTGTCGGGGAAGAAGGGAAGTTTTGTACTTCAGCATTTTGCCACAATGCAGGGCACGGAGAATTTTATGCGTCTTCAGGTTGTTCCGGATTCCGGGACCGGAGAATTGGAAGGTCTTTCAGGGAAGATGATAATTAGAATCGGAGATGGCAAACATTTCTACGATTTTGGCTACGAATTTTAATATAAAAAAATTATGAAGTGATGGCATCATTTGCCCTCATGTTCGACCACAGGAATATTTGGCTAGGCGAAATCGAACGTGCCGCGTTCCTGTTAGCGCCCCAATTAAGCTCTTAAAGCAAACGAAAATGTTAAGCCTTGCATCTCACGGGGCACTTGTAACTAACTCGTTTTTTGTTGGAGAAAATTAATGATCAGATTCGCATCCTCAATTCTTATAATGGTTTTGCTTTTTGCATCGGTGAATGCACAGTCGGGAAGAAGAATAAAAACTGAAACTAGATCGACTCCGTTGCCGGAAACGGTCGCGGATGCCAGAGTCGTTGACCCAAATGTTTATTCCGAATCACGCCCGTTTAAGCCGGTATTGCTGACGCCCGGGAAAAGGAAAAAACGCGACAATAAACCTATAGTGGTTGAAACAAAATCCGACAACACCGAGACCGATGGCGGAGAAGACGAGATAATTTCCATTGATACAAGCTTGGTGACGATCCCGGTTTCGGTGTTTGATAAAAACGGAATTTACGTACCGCACATTGGAAAAAAGGAATTTAAGATCTTTGAAGACGGGGTCGAACAACAGATCGCATATTTTGGAAAAAGCGATGAGCCGTTTACGGTAGCGATAGTAATTGATACGAGCGGATCGACGCAGTTTAAGATCGAAGATATTCATTGGGCTGCAAAACTTTTTGTCAGACAGCTTGAGCCGCGGGACACGGTCATTGTGATCGAGTTTAGCGAAGGTGTGCATGTAACTGCTGAAGCTACAAACGATAAAGAAAAAATCGATAGGGCGATCGAAAAAGCACGGTTTGGCGGGGGCACTTCGCTTTATCGCGCCGTTGAATTTACGCTCAAGAAGCGTATGAATAAGATAAAGGGACGAAAGGCGATCGTGCTTTTTACCGATGGGGTTGACACAAGCTCTTGGCGAAATGGGTATGAGAGCAATCTTGAAGACGCCGAAGAATCTGACACTTTGATCTATCCGGTTTTTTACAACACATTTCTCGGAAGCCTTTCGGGCGGGACAGTGATGGGCGCTCCGCCAATGATAATGGGCGGAGGCGGTGTGCGAGATGCGCAAGCCCAAACTTTTGGCAAGAACTTCCTCGAACAACTTGCTTCATATACGGGCGGTCGCCTATTTGAAGCGGGGCGCTCACGTACTCTGCTGTATCAGGCATTCGAGGGAATTGCCGAAGAACTTCGTACACAATATAGTATTGGATATTCGCCCATAAATGCGGGAGAAAAAGGGGAACGAAAGGGAATAAAGGTCAGAGTATATCGTCCGGATCTGAGAGTCCGCGCAAGAGATAGCTACATCGTCGGCGAAACTCAAAAAAATGGGAACTAAAACTGCTCTCATCGGGAAAAATTTTGAATTCGAAGCAACTTTGTCAATAAACGAAACGAAAGATTACGATAGAAAATATTGATCACGAGCGTATCTCGAAACAGTAGTAATGTTTTCTCCGCACCATCATGCAAAACTCCTCCGATAAGATGCTTTCGCCTGTGCGCTTCCAGTCTTGAAGCATTTCAATGTATTGATCTTCGAGTTTTTATTTGGGGC
>JBBKXN010000057.1:0-70540 GCA_037969475.1 Pyrinomonadaceae bacterium
GCACTCTCGCTTGCAAGGATCGAATGTCATTATTTTATGAACAATTCGTTTTTTCCTACGGAGAATTACCTGATAGAGAATATCGATAAGATCCGTCATATTCCGACTGTTATTGTTCAGGGAAGATACGACGTCGTTTGCCCGATGATCTCTGCGTGGGAACTACATCGAGCGTTTCCCGAAGCGGATCTGCAGGTGATTGACGATGCCGGCCACTCAATTTCCGAAAAGGGAATTACGGCCGCCTTAGTGGATGCAACAGACCGATTCCGGGACAAAGGGAATTAAACAATGGCAAAGATAAAATTGAAGGGCTGGGACACGGGTTTTAACAAGCTTAAAATGACCGAAATATTGATTACCGAGCTTATGCTTGATGAGAAGCAGACGGACGAATTGTTTGAGGCTGTTTCCGCCGGACAGGTTATAACACTTGATATTGAAGACGAAATTTTGGCTCAGGACCTCAGCGAAAAGCTTGTCGAAGTTGGCGCCATTCTGGAAGTCGTGTAACATTTTTTCCGATTCAGGTAGAAAATAGATGATAATTCGTCCAAATAACGTTATTATTGGTCAGATAAAACTTTCTTGGAGAGTTTTAAAATAAAAGGAAACTTAAGAATTATGCTGGGAACGACAGAAATTATTTTAATTGTTTTGGCTCTATTTTTGCTTTTTGGAGCAAGCCGTTTACCAAAACTTGCGAAATCGCTTGGTCAGAGCCGCAGGGCGTTCAAGGAAGGCTTGGAAGAAGCCGAACGCGAATTCCGCACTGACGGAGAAAGCGAAAAGGCAGAGGCGCCTCAAATTTCAAGTGTTTCGGACGACGAATTGATGTCGGAAATGAGAAAACGCGCTGAAGCGAAGCAATCGTAGATTATTTGGCAAACCTATTTTTTTATTCCGCTAAGTAGAGTAGCTTTTATTGAAACGCGAAAATTTACTTCGCCGGATTCATCATCAATTTTCTGAGCGAGTTTTTTGATAACTTGCTCTTTTTCTTCTCCGGCTAAAAATTTTAACCATTCGGGCATCAAGAAGAATTTAATAAGTGGAGATTCGGAAAACGCCTTACCGCTTTCAAATTCGATAGATTCGTTCTTCGTGCTTGTCTGAGTCTTTTTGAAGCCCAAACTCGAAAGCGAAGATTCGAGCTCCGAAACCGCAGGTAGATCCGATATTAGCTTCTCGACCTCCGCTCCTTTTTCAATCAGATCTAAATCCAGAACCACTTCCCAGAGATATGAAAACACTTCACCAAAGCTCCCAGCGGTCGGTAAGAAAAATACGATCTCTTTCTTAGATAGCTTTACTGCGTTTGCGATAAACTCATCAAGTTCACCCGGTTTAACAAAACTGGCATCCGCGATGACGAACTCTGATTCAACCAAGGGCAAATGTGTCGAAAAATACATATCCGATTTAATCGCAGTCGCTTTTTCCTGCGCGATCTTTTGGAGTTCGCCGTTTTCGCTGACCGCAAACATTTCGGAATCTCTACCGAGTTTCTTATTTAAACCAAGCGCGTGATTTCCCGAACCGGCATTTAGATAAAGAAACGTATCTTTTTTCCCAACTTTAAATTTTTTGTCGAAGAAATCAGTAAATTTTGAAGTCCAATCCGTTTCGACGTTTAATCCCCGCAGGAACGCGAGTTCTTTCTCAGAAATTTTCATCGTTAATTTGCGATCTCGGCGTGCAACATTACAAATTTGCCGCCTGGTTTATCTCGTTTCGCGTAAGCTGTCTTAAAACTAACCACACCGGATCTTCCTGTCCAGCTTTCCGAAAGCGGATCGGTTTTGACCCGGTTCATTTCTTTGACGTCGATCCTAAAAATTTTCGCTAAAGATTTCTCAGCGGATTCTCCTGGTTTACCAAGCAGCAAATTAAAACGTTTTGCTTTATCGCGATGAAATCTTACGGATAACCCTTTTGGATGCCCTTCAATTTGATATTCGCGATATTCGCCCGGCATGAGCGCCGGCACATTTTCTATTAGTGTAATTTTTACAGGTTTTCCAAATTGGTCATCGAAATAAGAAGCTGATTTATTCACCAACTCGGGAACATCGACCGCAGATGGTGAAGGCCCGGCCGTTTTGACCTCAACCGGAGCGATATTGACAACCAGATCGGAATTTTCCTGCACTTCTCTCTCGATTTTAGTACCACAACCCAAGAAGAGTGCGGTTAAGACTAATGCCGGGAAAATAGAAAACGAAGTTAACTTCACGATTTTTGTTCAAAATGAAAGCCGCTATGTCTAAGCTTAAGTTTAGACATTTGCGGCAAACCAATAAAATATACTACCTGCCTATTCTCCGGCTTCTTTCGTTTGCACAGCCTGCCCGACCTGCACTCTTGCGGGGCGTAAAAGCCTTCCGTGAAACGTAAATCCGCGGGCATATTCGGCCATTATAATTCCGTCATTTTCTTCGTCTGTTTCGACTAAGTCAACCGCCTCATGAAGTTGCGGATCGAATTTCTCGCCGACCGATGCAACCGTTTCGACGCCAACATTCATCAACGCCTTCTCAAAACTTCGTGCCGTTCCTTTTACACCCACGAGAAGATTCTCAAACGAAGCATCCGCTTCGCTCGCACTGACAGCTAAATTCAAATTGTCTAAGACCGGAAGAAGTGCTGCCAAAAAATTAAAACGTCCCTGATCGGCTTTCTGCTCAAGCGATTTTTTCATTCGCTCGCGTCTTTCAGAAGTCTCCTGTTCGAGCGTTGCCTTTTCCTCTTCAAATCTTTTCTGAACGCCTACCAGCTTCGTTTCCGCAGCGTCGCAACGGATCATAACTTCCTTGAGAGCGTTTTCGAGTTTTATAACTTCTAAAGGCTTTGGCTCTTCAGCATCAACTATTTCAGGATTGGCTTCACCATCTGAACCATCGTTTACTTCGACATTAATTCTTTCGCCTTCTTCGCTAAATCGCCTTTTATCATTTATCGGAATTTCTCCGCTTTCGTCAATTATTTCTTCGTTTTCATTCATTTTCGCTTTTTTAAACCACGCCATTTAATAATTTTTATTGATTCCCAATAATATTTCTACCCTAGGATATCAAAGACTTTCGGAATACGTAATTGGCTCCCGACAAGAGGCTAGCCATTCCTTCACGACCAACCAACGCACGTCATGCCGAAGCACTTGCTGACACTGGCGTAAACACCATTTCTCCGTCTTCGGCAGAAACTTTTATCGTTTGTCCATTTAATACTTCGCCCTCTAATATCCTCACCGCGAGCGGATTTTGAATCAAAGTTTGAATCGCACGTTTTAGAGGCCTTGCACCAAAATTTGGATCGTATCCTTCGCTCAAAAGCAGATCTCTCGCGGAATCATCCAGTTCGATTGTCAAGCCTTTGTCCGAGAGAAGCTTGTGCAGGCGTCTGAGCTGAACATCGACAATTTTTGCAAGATCATCTTTTCCAAGCTGTTCAAATACGACAATGTCATCGATTCGATTAAGAAATTCAGGTCTAAAGTGGCCCTTCAACACACCCAAAACCATATCCTTAGCTGATGTATCAACGAGATCATTCCTGTCCTGGATCTCACGCGACCCGAGATTTGATGTCATTATCAGTACCGTGTTTTTGAAATCAACCGTTCGCCCCTTCGAGTCGGTCAGGCGTCCTTCATCGAGAATCTGCAAAAGTATATTAAATACATCCGGGTGAGCCTTCTCGATCTCATCGAAAAGTATTACCGAATATGGGCGTCTTCGAACCGCTTCCGTTAGTTGTCCGCCTTCTTCATACCCAACATATCCGGGAGGCGCACCGATCATACGTGCGACCGCATGCTTTTCCATATATTCGGACATATCAAGACGAATCATCGCTTTTTCATCGTCAAATAAGAACTCTGCGAGCGCACGCGTCGTTTCGGTTTTACCGACCCCGGTCGGGCCGAGGAAAATAAATGAACCAATCGGGCGATTCGGGTCCTGTAATCCTGCGCGCGAACGCCTCACGGCATTCGCGACCGCAATGAGTCCTTCGTCCTGACCGATGACACGGCGGCGCAAATTTTCTTCCATCTTGAGGAGTTTTTGCATCTCGCCTTCGAGCATTTTCGAAACCGGAATTCCTGTCCATTTCGCGACGATCTCCGCAATATCTTCTTCGCCGACTTCTTCTTTGAGCATAACGCCATCCGTCTGAAGATCTTCCAGGCGCGAATGTTCATCCGCAAGAAGCTTTTCGAGTTCGGGGATCTTTCCGTATTGCAATTCTGCAGCCTTATTTAAATCACTTGCCTGACGTGCGCGCTCGAGCTCGAGCTTAGCCTGTTCGAGCTCACTCTTCGCCGTCCGCATTTTTTCGATTTCAGCTTTTTCCGACTGCCACTTTGCCTTCATGGCTGAAGATTTTTCCTGCAGGTCGGCCATGCGTTTTTCAATGTCCTCGAGTCGTTCTATGGCCTTTTCATCTGTTTCACGTCCTAAGGCTTGTTTTTCGATCTCAAGCTGCAGGATCTCACGCTCAAGCTCATCTATTTCTTCCGGCAGCGAATCGATTTCGATTCGGAGCGCCGATGCAGATTCATCGATCAGATCAATAGCTTTGTCCGGCAAAAATCTATCGGCGATATAGCGGTTCGAAAGGGTCGCCGCGGCAACGATTGCAGCGTCCGTAATTCGAACGCCGTGATGAACTTCATATTTTTCTTTGAGTCCACGGAGTATGGAGATCGTTTCTTCAACGCTTGGTTCGGCGACATAAACTTGCTGAAAACGCCTCTCCAAAGCAGCATCTTTTTCGATGTATTTTTTGTATTCGTTGAGTGTGGTTGCCCCGACTGCTTTTAGTGTCCCCCGCGCCAGGGCCGGCTTTAACATATTAGACGCGTCAATCGCTCCTTCAGACGCACCTGCGCCAACGAGCGTGTGCAATTCATCAATGAACAGGATTATTTGCCCGTCTGATTTTTCGATCTCTTTCAAAACCGCCTTTAAGCGGTCTTCAAACTCGCCTCGATATTTCGCTCCTGCAAGCATCGCACCTAAGTCGAGCCCGACAAGCCTTTTATTCTTAAGCGTTTCGGGAATGTCACCGGAAACAATTCTTTGCGCAAGACCTTCAACGATCGCAGTTTTTCCAACTCCCGGTTCGCCGATCAAAACGGGATTATTTTTCCTGCGCCGAGAAAGGATTTGAATCGCGCGTCGAATTTCGTCATCCCGACCGATCACCGGATCGAGTTTTCCTTTTCGGGCCAAATCAGTTAAGTCCTGGGCGTACTTTTCCAAGGCCTGAAAATTGTCTTCCGCGTTTTGATCCGTTATTTTCGAACCGCCGCGCATCTCCTCGACAAGCTTTTTAATATCTTCTTTTGTCACACCATTTTCACGCAGTATTGACCCCGCATCCCCATCTTTTTCTCCGGCAATCGTCAGAAGCAAATGTTCGGTCGAAATATATTCGTCCTCCATTTTTTCCGCTTCTTTTTGGGCCTCTGCGAAAATAGCGTTTATTCGCGTACTAAAATACTGCTGTCCGCCAGTCACCTTCGGATGCTTTTCAATGGATGCATCCAGTTCAGACGCAATTTTTTGCCGGTTTGCTCCAATCTTCCCAAGAATCGGACGAACGACTCCCTTCTCCTGCTCAAGCATGGATACTAAGAGGTGTTCTGGTTCAACCTGCTGATTTTGGTTCTTTTCAGCCACACCAATCGAATTTTGAACCGCTTCTTGTCCGCGAATTGTAAATTTATCAAATCTCATCTTCTTATTTACTACAAAAATTAACCGCAAAGGAGCCGAATTACGCTAAGCTTTATTTCAAGTTTTTTTGGCGTCCTTTGCGACCTTATTGACTAAAATTATCCTTATGCGTTACTCGCTTTTGCTTCAGTATCGATCACTTTAGGTTCGGAGTCTTCACCCGAAACTTTAATTTTGCGCGATTTCGCCTCTTCCTTCTTCGGTAAACTCACACGGAGAACCCCATTTTTGAAATCGGCTTTAGTATTTTCGGCCGAAACTGTTTGCGGAAGACTAAAGGATCTCGTAAATGCGCCATAAGCGCGTTCTACCCGATGATAATTATCGCCTTCCTGTTTCTTTTCGAAGCTTCTCTCGCCTTTCAGCGTGATAACATTATTTTCGATCGAGAGTTCAAAATCGTCACGGCTCATACCCGGAAGCTCGGCTTCAAGCACGATCTCACCTTCACTTTCGTAAATGTCAACGCTTGGTGACCAGCCTCCGCTCGCCATGTCTTCATGGCTAAAATGCCCGGGAATATTCCCGCTGAATATTCGATTCATTTCATCCTGCAAACTTCTAAGCTCCCTAAAAGGATCATATTTAATAATACTCATTTCTCTGAACCTCCTACGACTATTATCCTAAGTCAATTGATCATTTTAACTAATTGCTTAGTCTATAAGAATAATAAAATCTGAGTGTGCGTTTGTCAAGTCTGAATAGAAAAGTTTTTTCGATGAGAAAAACGTAATTTTTAAAGTTTTTCAGGTGACATTATAGTATTGAAAAGGTTATATTTACACCGCATCTATCCAAAAATTCTAGGGACAATCGTTTTTTGCACACGCTCGTATGCGGGCGTGTGACTGGCATAAATGAATATATTTCGCGAAGCATTATTTCCTTTGATCGCTGTTTTCGCCGCATTTGTAATCGGCGGAATTATCATCTTGTTGATCGGGGATAATCCTTTTACAACGTTTCAATTATTGATCGAGAATTCATTCGGTTCTTCAAAAGGCGTTGCCGAGACTCTTTTTTATGCGACGCCTTTGATATTTACAGGGCTTGCCGTGGCCGTCGCCTTTCGTTGCGGACTTTTGAATATCGGTGCTGAAGGCCAGCTTTATGTTGCAGCATTTGCTACGGCTTGGGTCGGAATAAAATTCGGCGGCACGGTCGTAGACATTTTTGGTAAACAGGAAGATTGGTCGTGGATGAGTTTGCCGGCGGTTTTGCTTATTCCACTCTGTATGGCGACCGCCATAATTGTAGGAGGATTATGGGGTGCAATTCCGGGGATTTTGAAGGCAAAGTTTGGTTCGCACGAAGTGATCAATACGATAATGCTCAACTTTATCGCTCTCGCTCTCGTTAGTTACTTGACACAGTATCATTACAAGATCCCGGGTGATCCGATCTTACAAACTGCCGAAATCGGCAAAGCCGCGACGATTCCTCAGTTAAACGAATATCTGGGCTTTATTCCAGCGGATGTAAAACTCAACGTTTCATTCTTAATCGCGATATTGATGTGTTTTCTCGTCTATGTATTTCTGTGGAAAACGAAATGGGGATACGAGCTTCGAGCGGTTGGCGAAAACCCTTCGGCTGCTGAATACGGAGGAATCTCTCCAAAAAGACAGATAATTATTGCAATGACGATTTCAGGGTCCCTGGCAGGAATGGTGGCAATTGGTGAGGTTTTGGGATTTCGACACAATTATTACGATGGATTTTCGGCGGGTTGGGGGTTTTTGGGAATCGCCGTAGCGCTTCTCGGTCGAAATCATCCTCTTGGAGTTTTCATAGCTGCAATATTTTTTGCGATATTGCTTCGTGGCGGAATCTTTGTCGACGCGTTTACGAGATACGTTTCAAAAGATTTGGTTGAAGTGCTTCAGGCAATAATAATTTTGTTTGTTGCCGCACTCCAAAGATATACGAGATAGAAATGGAAGATCTGTTTACTATTACAATTCCTATACTTTTCTTTTCGGCGATCCGTATGGCGACGCCAATGATCTTCGCTGCACTTGGCGGGCTTTTTTCCGAGCGTTCGGGCGTTATTAACATCGCTCTCGAGGGATTGATGCTGTCGGGAGCTTTTACGGCGGCTGTCGTTACATATGAGATCGGAAATCCTTATATCGGATTCTTGAGCGGAATCGCTGCGGGCGGATTAACAGCATTGATTTTTGCAATAGTCGTTATCAAATTTGAGGCTGATCAAGTTGTTGCCGGATTTGGAATAAATATCCTGATGCTCGGTGTTCCGGCGCTTTTATCGAGCGCAATGTATGATTCTGCAGGTTCGACGGAACAAATTGCCCGGAAAAACCTACTGCCGGAAGTTTTCGGTCTAAACGTTGCGTCTCTGCTAGCCTTTCTGATTGTCCCGGTTGCGTGGTATGTGCTTTATAAAACGCCGTTTGGTCTGCGGCTCAGAGCGGTCGGCGAAAACCCTGAAGCGGCGGATTCGGCCGGCATTAACGTGCTTAATATGCGTTATACCGGCGTAATTCTTAGTGGGCTTTTGGCGGCTGCGGGCGGTGCATATATGTCGATCGGACAATCATCGTTTTTCACGCGTGGAATGACATCCGGCAAAGGATTTATTGCTCTTGCCGCCCTAATACTAGCTAAATGGCGTCCGATTCCGGTGGCTTTCGCGTGTTTATTTTTTGGTTTTACGGAGGCTGTAGCGATTCAGATTCAGGGAGCTTCCGATATTCCCGTACAGTTTATCGAAATGCTTCCGTATGTATTGACGATAATTGTTCTCGCAGGATTTATTGGCTTGTCGAGGGCTCCTAAGGCACTCGGGATTCCGTATAGTAAAGGAAATTGATATCGATATATGAGTTACGAAAAAGCAACGGAGGCGGCCGACTATATCCGATCCAAGTATGAGCGGGATTTGGACATCGCTCTGATTCTGGGAAGCGGTTTGGGCTCTTTCGGCGATAAAATTGAAAACGCCGTAAGAATACCCTATGACGAAATACCCCATTTTGCTGTTTCGACAGTCGAAGGACACGCCGGGCGACTAGTACTCGGTGAAATCGAAGGTGCGTCGGTAGCAGTCCAGCAGGGGCGATTCCATTTTTACGAAGGTTATAAAATGAAGCAGGTGATGTTTCCGATGCGTGTTTTCGGAAGACTTGGTATAAAAACTGCGATCATAACAAATGCCGCGGGCAGTGTGTTGACAAGTTTCAAGCAGGGGCGCCTGATGTTGATCCGTGATCATATTAATATGATGGGCGTTAATCCCTTACGTGGCAAAAACGATGTTCGTTTCGGTCCTCGTTTTCCGGATCTGACTCAGGTTTATGATACTAAGCTCCAGCAGATCGCACATACAGAAGCGAAAAATATCGCCGAGGAAAGATTTGAGCAGGGTAAGGACGAAAGGGTGCGAAACTTTCTAAAACGCGGCGTCTATTGCGCGCTTTCAGGCCCGACATACGAAACACCGGCGGAGATTCGTATGCTCCGCATGCTTGGAGCATCTGCGGTCGGTATGAGCACTGTGCCGGAAGCCATTGCGGCGCGGCATCAGGGGATTAAAGTTTTAGGGATTTCCTGTATAACGAATTTTGCGGCTGGAATTACAAACCAAACGATTGACCACGACGAGGTTATGGAAACCGGCGAGAAAGTTGCCGATATCTTTCAGGAGCTTTTACGCCGGGTTATCAAGCGATTGACTGAGAACTTATGATTATTGGAATATGCGGCGGCACCGGTTCCGGGAAAACTACGGTGACTCGAAAAGTTGCCGAAAAGGTCGGAATCGAAAATGTACTCCTTATAGAGCAGGATTCATATTATGTGAATCTTTCCGATGTGCCTTTAGATGAGCGCCGCCGCGCAAATTTCGACCACCCGGATGCTGTGGATTTTGAATCAATCGTCGAGCATTTGGCAAAACTTCGCAGGGGCAAAGCTGTCGAGATCCCGATCTATGATTTTACAACCCACACTCGATGCAAAGAGACGATTTCGGCCAAACCGAAGCCGGTCGTTATCCTCGAGGGAATTCTGATATTTTCTCAACCGAGGATCGTAGAATTGTTAGATGTAAAAATTTTTATCGATACGCCTGCGGATATAAGACTAATGCGAAGAGTACGGCGGGATATTAAAGAACGCGGCCGTACGCTTGAGCAAACTCTTACCCAATACGAAAAAACAATTCGCCCGATGCACAAAAAGTTTGTGGTGCCCTCAATAGATGTAGCAGACATCATTATCCCGGACGGGGGAGAGAGCCAAATTGTACTCGATCAAATCAGCGGACTTGTTCGCGGGAAACTTTTAGACCAGGAACGTATTCACGTTTCCGCTTAGCCGATGTGTGCATCTGAATCCCGCAGCAGTTTAGTTTTATGAGCAAAACAAAAGATTTAGTTGAATCGGCAAAAAGGGTTCGCGAAATGGCTTTTGCCCCGTACTCGAAATTTAAAGTCGGTTCGGCGGTTATTACAAAAGACGGGAAAATTTTTTCGGGCTGCAATGTCGAGAGTGCAAGTTATGGATTAACCGTTTGCGCGGAAAGAGTTGCGATTTGGAAAGCGGTTTCCGAAGGTGAAACCGAGTTTACTGCAATGGCTGTGGTCGCAGACACGGAAAATCTTACACCGCCATGTGGAGTTTGCCGGCAGATAATCTGGGAATTCTGCGGCGATGTGCCGATAACGCTTGCGAATCTTCACGGCGAAGAAGAAACGGTTTCCAGTAAAGAACTTCTGCCGAGGCCTTTTGATACGAAATTTCTTGTTTAAGTGAGGATGCTTTTTTGATCTTGGAAACATTCTAGCCGTACGCGTGAGGTTGATTTACGAATCTCGAGTGTAGTAACTTCTGTTATGAAAAAGTTATTTACATTTTCCGCAATCTTACTTTCGTTTTCCTTCCACCATTCTGTTTCAGCTCAGAGAAAATCAGTAGACCTAATCATCCAGGGCGGCACTGTAGTGACAATGGATTCGGATCGGCGCATCATCGAGAATGGCTCGGTTGCGATTGCAAAAGACAGGATCGTTGCCGTAGGAACATCTGCCGAAATTTCAATTAAATACGTCAGCAAAAGAAGAGTTTTTGCCCGAAACAAGGCGATAATTCCCGGGCTGGTAAACACACATACCCACATTCCGATGACGCTTTTTCGCGGCATCGCGGATGATCTCGATCTTCAAGAATGGCTCACAAAATATATTTTTCCGGCAGAAGGAAAAAACGTTGATAAACGTCTTGTTCAAATAGGCACTCGGCTCGGATTAGCAGAAATGATTCGCGGCGGCACAACGACCTATTGCGATATGTATTATTTTGAGGATGCAATTGCTCTAGAAACTTCAAAAGCCGGTGTCCGGGGAGTTTTGGGGCAAACGCTTATCGATTTTCCGGCGCCGGATTATAAAACGTTCGAGGCCGCGATGACCGGGACCGAAGAGTTCGTAAAGAAATGGAAGAATAATCCCTTAATCGTTCCTGCGGTTGCGCCGCATGCGCCTTACACGGTTTCCGAAGAACATCTGAAAATGACGAGCGATCTCGCCAAAAAACACGACACACAGCTCGTGATGCATCTGGCGGAAGCCCAAAGTGAAACCGATTTTGTAGTAAAGAATAAAGGGATGAGGTCGATTGAATATATCGATAAGATCGGCTTTTTTACCAATAAAACCGTTGCCGCACATGTCATACAGGCAAATGAGAAAGAACTCGAGATATTGAAACGCAACGATGTCGGGATAGCACACAGTCCCCAGTCAAATATGAAACTCGCAGCTGGCGTTGCGCCGATTCCAAAGATGCTTGCTATGAAATTGCGGGTCGGGTTAGGAACGGACGGTGCGGCGTCAAATAATGATTTAAATTTGTGGGAAGAAATGGACACGGCCGCAAAGCTTCATAAGGTTTTTTCCGGCGATCCAAAGGTCGTATCCGCCGAACAAGCATTTGAAATGGCAACAATCGGTGGAGCGCGCGCGCTGCATTTGGAAGAAACGATCGGTTCACTGGAAGCAGGTAAACTTGCCGACATCGTAATCGTCGATTTGGATGGGCTTCACCAGACGCCGCTTTACCATATTTATTCGAATTTGGTCTATGCGACCAAGGCGAGCGATGTAAGATCGGTGATCATTAACGGCAAAATGGTTATGAGAAATCGACGGCTTCTTACCCTAGACGAAATTCGGATAAAAAAAGAGGCGAACGAACTCCGTTTAAAAATCGTCAAAAGTTTGATGAATCAATAAATGTTATCGAAGTCATAAGGAAATACGCATATAGATTTGCAATATTGGTTTTCGAAAAGCATAATATATGGACATTTGTTGGGTCCCGGTATTTCCAACCGCTAATCGTCAAAAGACCCATTTCGGAAAACATCAAGTCCAAAATTTAGAGGTGACTGAAAATGCTGCCGAAAGTCAATCGGATCCTTTTCTCGTGTTTATTCTTCGTAATAATTTCAACAACAATTCTTGCACAAGCTCCAACATCGGCGGATGTTATGCGCGAGCGCATTTCAAAAGCAAAAGCGCATTTGGTAGTTAAGAATTATAGCGCCGCGATCTATGAGCTTGAGAACATTAAGCGTGAAACAAATGATCGTGCAATTCAGATGGCGCTCAATGTGCTGTTGATGCATGCCTACCTTGAGCAGGGTGATTATAAACGCACTCAAGCCTTTTTGAATGAACTTTTTAAGGACAGATCGCCTAACGCGGCTGCGGATTATATCGCTGTTGCGGCACAGGTTGTAAGCGGGGCGAAAACCCAACTAAGGCGTTATGAAGTCGTTGGTTTAAATGTTTCGGATGAGAAATTGCCCTCTTATGCTGTTGAAGATCTCGATCAAATGCGGACTACGCTTGAATTGATCATCGATCAATCCAAGTTTCTGGGAAAAGATAAAAAGTTTGCTGCAAATTCGCTCGCCTTGTTGGAAGAAGCGAGCGCATCCAGAGCAAAAATTTCGCGAGACGGTTTCGATGCGAAACGTTGGGAAAATGAAATTACATATGCCCGGCAGCAGATTGTGACTTCGGGAAGCCGCGTTATCAATGCGGTCGATGATTCGCCCATAAATTCACCGGACATCGAAATTGTCGCGGTGAATGAGAAATATATTGACGCCGTCGCGCTAAAAGAAACAGCCGCGAGTACAAGCCCGCCAATCACGGAAGATTTGCCTGCGAAGCCTTTGCCAATTAAGGAAAAAAAGGTCGAGACACCAAAAGGGGCATTACCTGAGAATGCAGTTGCGAAAGCGGATATACCAAAAGTGCAGCCTTTGAGCGGGAGCCCGCTACCGTCAGATAAACGCATTCGAATTATCGGTTCTGCGGAAAAAACTGAGCCAAAGCCTTCAGAAACAGAACCAACAAAAAAAGAATCAAAAGAAGAGTCGACTGCCTCGATTCGAAAGGGTGAGGCGATTTCCTCGACATCGGCAAGCGTAAGTGAGGAAAATGATGATGGTTCACCGCTGACGGTCGGTTCTTTGATTGGATATGCTACGAAACGTGTAACACCTGTTTATCCCCGCCAAGCAAAAAATATGCGCATGACGGGAGTCGTAAAGGTTGAAGTTACGATTGACGAGGACGGAAACGTCTCAAATGTCGATAACGCCGATGGTCCGGCTCTTCTACAAAGGGCGGCTCGCGACGCAGCTGTTAAATGGCGGTTTCGGCCGTTTACGCGCTTCGGGCAGCCGGTAAAAGCAACCGGATTCGTAAGTTTTAATTTCAACTTGTAATCCAGACAAAACTAAAAAGAAAAACGCTGTAACTCATCTCAGAGTTACAGCGTTTTCCATATTAAAACTTACGCCTATCTCACGACTTCAACGGCAATCGTTTGGCGTCCGGAGATAATAAATTCTGCTTGCGGAACTGTCTGATCCGATACCAAGGATTGAAGAGTGGGCTGAAATCCGCCAGCCACGCGGGAATTGTTGATCGTCGCGAGTACTGAAGGGGGTAAGTTTGGCAATTCGCTTGCACCGATCACGGCACCATTTGTCACTCTATGCATCTGAACATAGAGTCGGTCATTTTTTTTCAGATTGTTTAATATGTCAACCAATTCTGCAACGTTTTTCGGGACAAATTTTGACGTTGCCGAAAGGGATTGAATTGCCGATCCATCGCCGACCGAGATCATTAACTTGCCGGGCGGCGTGTCCGCCGGAACTTTTATCGATATTTGCTCCATAAAAATTTTACTCGAATCGGATCGCACAAAAGCCTGAATTTCGAACTCTTCACCGGCTCTGACTTCATTTTTGCTCAATCCTATTCGTTCCAAAACGGCAGTTTTCACGTCGTCCTGAGTTTTTAACGTCAGTTCGAGCCCGGCGATATTAAGACCTTCCATGCGACTCTGAAGTAAAACGGAAACTGGGATCGCAACGGCTGACGCGGCTAAAAGAGATGCTTGCGGCCCCGCAAAACGACGTCCTATTTTTACCGAATCGCCGCCCTTAATTTTTATTTCGCCTGTAATATCAACGGTCGAGTTTCCAATCGAACGTTCGTTTGCCGTGATGGAATTGTAAATCGCGATGTTCAACAGAAGCGGTGTCAAAAAATCGTCATTGGCGATCTCGAAGTTGAGGGTTTTATTTTGGTTACGGCTGGTCGTCAGGTTCAGCTTGACCGGAATCATTTTTGCAACTTCACCGAGTTTTCCGAATACGCCCGTGGCACGATCCTGTGTCATTGTTCCGACCATTGCATCCGGCACGGTCAACTTAAAAGAATTACTAATACTTGGAACAACCGTAATGACGTGTGACTCCGACATGGGCAGATTCGAGGTCCCCAAGCTCAACCACGGATGACCGAATGCGTAAATTTTTTCTCCAACGCGGAGGGTAACAGTACCCGCGGCGCTGAGCGAGTAATCGCCGCGCGTGAGCTGCATTACTACGGAGTCGCCACCTAGAAGGGTTGTTTCATCGGCTTTCTTAAGCGGAGTAATTTTCGAGCCGCCGCCAACTGCAGCGACCGGCAAAAGTCCCACGTTCATTAGCTGAGGTGCAAATTTATTTAAGGTGGCTTGAGAAAATCCGCTAAACGCGAGCGGCGTAGCTATCGGTTGAAATCTTTGGCCGACCAGCACTTGAAGCGGGGAATTTTGGTCCAAGCCGCTAAGAATAGAGCTTGAAACAGTCGCCTGAACGGGAAAAGTCGGGTCTGTGCTTGTGGATGCAAGTTCGGCAAAGGAGAAACTACGCGGTTCCCGCTTTTCGGATGATTTGATCTCGCTTTCTTCGAAGATCTCAACCATCTGCGAAATCGGGGTGATTCCGCAAATTGCTTCTTTGGAAAATGGAAAGGCATAAGCTATTGCCCCAAGGAGTTTCCCATTAATATATACGGGCGACCCGCTCATTCCTGCAAAAACCTGTGTTCTATCTGCGCCGCCTCCGGAAATGCGACCTACGATCATATCCTGTTGGGGACCAATTGCATCCGGAAGAAGACCGAGAATCTCGACATTAAAATTTTCGGGAGTACTTCCGCTAAAGACAGTTCGCGCGGTTCCGGTCATTCCTTCTTTTAACTCAGATAAAGGAAAGAATTGAGGTGATTGGTTTTTTTTAGAGGTTTTTTCCGTCCCGTAATTGACTTTCGTTTGTCCAGATACGCTTATGAGAAATCCACAAGCTAAAAGCAGGCATACCGTAAATTTTACTTTCATTATATTGGCGAAACTCTTCCTTTTTAGGCTTTGAGTATGGTAACATTTTTAATGACTTCACCGGAAGTCTTTTGTTTTAAGACTCTGAACACTCACAACACGTTGTATTCCCCCTTATTTCTTTATAGGAAATTTTAATTGACGATGCTAAAGCTCAAGCGCCTTTTGAAAAGTTTCTATCAGTTATTGCTTCCAGTGCTGGTGTTGCTCGGGCTCGCATCAATCGGCGCCGCTATTTGGCTAGTCAACACAGTAGCCACTCCACAGCGTTCACAAAGTTTGGTAACTCCCGAGGAGTTTGCGCAATTGAGTTCGCGAGGTGCGCAGATCACGGATGAAAAATGGCAAAACGAAGATGGTACAACCAGCCGCGGCTGGCTTTTAAAGGGTGTTGCCGGTGCACCGGCCGTAGTGCTTCTTCATCGGTATGGAACTGACCGCTCTCATATCCTGAACTTTGGAGTTAAACTTAGCGAGACGACCAATTTTACAGTGTTAATGCCGGATTTGCGCGGACACGGTCTTGAGCCGAATGTCGAACATACAACCTTTGCCGGATGCGAAGTGACTGACATTCAAAGTGCGATAAAATTTTTGCGCAGTGCGCAGGTTAGCAACGGAAAATCCCTGGTCGGAAAAGATATAGGGATTTACGGTATTGAGCTTGGAGCGTTAGTTGGTTTAGGTGTTGCCGTTAAAGATGAAAGTGTTAAAGCCATCGCTTTGGAGTCGGTACCCGTGTCATCAAATAGTCTTTTAGGATCGGTCGTTTATGCTCGAAATCCGTTTGCCAGTTTTGTCACGGCACCTCTCGCCGAATTGGGAACTTATGCATACTATGCGACCGGCTGTTTTGATCGTACGCTTTCCTGTGATCTGGCAAAAAAAATTACCGGCAGAAAAGTTCTTCTGCTTGCCGGTCCTCAAGCACCAGCCTATCAGACTTCAACATCAAATTTGAGCATTTGTTTTTCAGGACAAAACAACGTGAAAGCCTTTACTGACCTCACCCCATCGGGGTTTGATCTGACAAACGCAACTCTTGAACAGGCAGATTTTTATGATCAGCGGGTTATATATTTCTTCAAGGAAAATTTAGCGCAAGAGTAAAAAATACAGACAGTTTTTTGTACTCAAATTCCGTCCAAATCAAGATTCTTTCTTGAATGACCGTTTGTACGGGAAATCTTATTGATTTTCGTAGTTTCTTCCAACTTTAGTAAGGATTCTTGTAAAATTTTCTTAACCCGGCCAAGTCGTTTTGACGTCGAACGCGTTTTTAGAATTTCATACTTTACGTCATTTTCGAGGTTGAATGCCGCGCTTATAAGGAATGAAAGTTGTTCGGGAGGAGCCTGCGGAATTTCAGGAAACTGACCGATTTCTCCGCTCGCAGTGTGCGCGGCTTTTGCAATTTTTCGAAAGAGTTCAAAAACATCGTTGGAAGCAATTGTTGTATCGCTATCGTCATTGTCTTCAAAAAATTCAACATCGGCAATCGGATATGGTTTGGACGATTCTATGTAACCCTTTATTTTGTACCTAATTACGCCGATCGTAAGAATGTTTGAACGACCATCATCAAGTGTCTGAGAATCATTAACTTCAGCAACGCAGCCTACCGAATCAACCGCTGGTCGCTCTTTTTCCATATTCGTAGACTCAAAACGCGAGATTCCAAACAAATTCTTCGTCATTTGAACATCCGTCAACAATTCCTTATATCGAGGCTCAAAAATATGTAGAGGCAGAAATTCAAACGGCAGCAAAACCAAAGGCAGCGGAAATATCGGCAACTCTTTGATTCCTAAAACTTTATTGAGTTCTTCTGACATGTTTAGTTGGAGAGGTCCGATAGCAACGATTCATGATTCGAATCGATCTCGGGTTCTGTAAGATCATTTTCCAATATAGTTAGCGCGATAAAATCAGAAATTTTCTCCGGTGATTCACCGCTCATAACCATTCGCTTTGTTCCTAAAACCGCCTCGGACACTTCTTTAATTCTTTTCTTGTAACGATTATCCTGCGCGACAAATCTTTCTACTACACTTCGTTCGATCGTTTCGCGGCTCTGGTCATGTGTGTCCAAATTATCGCCGTATTCGATCGGCACCGAATGATTTCTAATTCTGATATGCAGCGCATCAGTTTTTTCCTGGGCCTTTCTGCGAATTTTATCTAATTCCAAACTCGAATTGGGAAATCCGAGATGGCCTCGAAGCGTTATTTCCAGAATTGGTTTCTTATCGCCCTCCGGTATTTTTGCTTCCTTCGTTACCCTTTCCAAAATGTCCTTTGTCAGTTTTTTAGTATCCGAATATCCATCAACGTCAAAACTCAAACGTTGAAACGGGCGCTGCGTATAATCGCGAACGTGGTTTGCTTTGACGTTATGTTGTTCATCAACTTCCACAAGCCACGCGCCGCGGATCTCTTTAAATTCATCGATGCTGGTAATTTCGAGCGATCCGGGATTAAATGCCCAATTTTCAATCTCATAGCATTTATGCGTATGCCCAAGTCCAACATAATTAGTCACAGATTTCAGTTTTTTCAGATTTTCAATTGTCAGCGCAGGGATAGGATGGGTCTGGTGTCCTTCGACATCGGTGTGAAGCATTAAAATATGAAAGGCACCTTCGCGCATATTTTCTTCGATCGCATCTGTGAGTTTTGGAATCGCCTTGTTTGCAGACGCGCCAAACCAATCCGAACCGAAAATTCTTGCGCCGCCTAAATCCAGGAAACCACCGCGCTTTTTATCGTCATCCCAAGGTTCGTAAGCCATTTTGCCTTCCGTTATTTTGGGTTCGAGCAAATAAAGCAGGTTCCAATTGGCAAGCGAACGCAGCCAACTGTAATCGTTGTCATTATATTTTTGATCGTGGTTTCCTTCGATCGACACAACAGGGATTCCGGCGTCTTTTAACATCGTAAGTCCCGCAAAGGCGTAATTCATTGTCTCCGGCGGGACGCTTCTCTTATGAAAGAAATCCCCGCACATAATCACGAAATCAACCTTTTCGTCAATCGCATACTTCCTCAAAACGTCTATCCACGCGTCAAAAAAATCGCGCTGACTTTCTTTTAAGTGATAACGGGTACAGCCCAAATGGACATCTGAAATATGCAAAAATTTCATTTCCAACATCTTAGCATCTGAAGCGGGCTATTTGCCATCGAGCTGGCGAGAGGCTTAAATTGGGTAACCGAATGCCTAGAATAGGAACAAGTACGGCAAATTTGCGTAAAGCACAATTATGGAAAAAGTAATTTTAGTAACCGGTGCCTCCAGTGGGATCGGAAGGGAAACCGTAAAACTCTTCCAGACAAAAAGCTGGAAAGTTGCCGCTAGTATGCGTTCACCGGAAAAGGAAGTTGACTTGCAGCGAATCGCGGATGTCGAATGTATTCGTTTGGATGTTACAGAAATCGATTCGATTAAATCGGCGATTGCGGAGACACTCGAGAAATTTGGCCGAATAGATGCCATCGTAAACAATGCGGGATATGGTTTAATCGGGGCATTTGAAGCTGCTTCACCAGAGCAAATTGAAAAGCAGTTTCAAACGAATGTTTTTGGATTGATGAATGTTTGCCGCGAAATTTTACCTTATTTTCGTGAGCAAAAACGAGGTACAATTGTAAATATCGCGTCGGTCGGAGGAAGGTTGACCTTTCCGCTATACAGCTTATATCACGGCACAAAATGGGCGGTCGAAGGTTTTAGCGAATCGCTGCAATATGAGGTTCGCCCGTTTAATATAAAAGTCAAGATCATTGAGCCAGGACCGATCAAGACCGATTTTTACAACCGATCGCAAGATATAACCCGGAAAGAAGGTTTGACGGCTTATGATTCGTTCATCGAAAAGGCTTTGCCTAATTTGCAGAAATCGGGAGAGGACGCACCCGATGGCGGGCTCGTTGCTGAGGTAATTTACAACGCGGTAACCGACGGAAGCTGGAAAATGCGATATTACGCAAACTCAAGAATGCTTTTGACACTTCGGAAACTACTACCGGATCCGCTTTTCTTCTGGATCATACGCCAATCCGTGCTGCGCCCGAAAGGTTTATGAGCGCTATATTTTCTGCGCAGCCAAGCATTGCCGAGTGTATAATTTGCTTTTGATCGAAAGTGTGGTAATTTTCAGGTTAAAAGCAATCTGGAAGCCTTTTGAAAAATGGGTTTCCACGTTAAGTAAGGACGTGAAAAAATAATGAAAAAAAGTACCCAATTTTTGTTGAGTCTATCAGTATCATTGTTGATGTCTGTATCGATTTTTGCACAGTCACAAGCAACCACCGGGCTAATTCAGGGCACGGTTTATGATCCCAATGGTGCGGTTATCCCGGGTGCCACGATTACCGTAAGAAACAACGGAACAGGATTTGAGAGATTCGTTACGAGTAATTCTGACGGCTTTTTTACTGCTCCACTTTTGCCTCTCGGAAGATACACGGTGACGACGAGGGCGCAAGGGTTTGGAAATTTTGTGCTGCAGAATCTCCAGGTTACGATTGGACAAACTCAGGCGCTGAGAATCGATTTGAAGGTCGGAACGGCAGCGGCGACGGTGGATGTCACGGTGGACGGCGAGGGAGTTGAGGTGGCGCGAACCGAATTGTCCACCCAGATCAACGAACGCGCGGTTGCCAATTTACCAATTAATAGCCGTGATTTTAGCAAGTTTGTTCAGCTGACTCCCGGAGTTTCGATCGTTCAAGGACCTGATGGTGACGAAATTACGATCAATGGGCAAAAAGGTATTCAAAACAATTTCTCGATCGATGGTTCTGACGCAAACAATCCATTTTTTGGAGAGCAGCGTGGCGGACAACGTCCTGCGTTTACAGTAAGTCTTGAGGCTATTCAGGAGTTTCAGGTTGTACCGGTTGGTGCTTCGGCGGAATTCGGACGCTCAAGCGGCGGGTTTATCAATGCTGTAACGAAATCGGGAACAAACGAATTTAACGGGTCCGTATTCATGTTTTTCCGAAATGATGCACTTTCGAGCCAAAATAAGGATGCAGTGGATGCGGGTTTGCCTACCGCGGATTCGCGAACTTATCAGTTTGGAGGAAATGTAGGTGGACCGATTAAGCAAGATAAAGCGTTTTTCTTCTTTGCCTATGAAAGGAATGATGGCCGAAGTAACAAACCAAATAGTATTGACCCGACGCTCGCAAATATTTTTGCGACGCGATTCAATTCCGCAAACGAACAAACGATAATTGAGCGTACCGATGTCGCTGACGTATTGCTTGCAAAAGTAGATATTAATATCAATAACCGAAACCTTTTGACACTGCGGCACAATTTCAGCAGAGCCGAGCAAGTCAACGGGACATTCGATGTTCCGACATGGGGGGCGAGCGCAAATGGTCGTGAAACCGATAAATCGAATGCCTTTATCGGTCAGCTGGTTTCGACAATAACACCATATGTGTTGAACGAATTTCGTTTCCAATGGGCAAAGGAAGAGCGACCACGTTTTTATGACGGGCCTGATCTCCCGGACACTACAATTGGTACATTTGCGGGTGATATTTCGTACCGATTCGGAAGACCATTTTTCCTGCCGGTGCCATCTGATGACACACGCTTTCAGTTTACGGATAATTTGACCTACATTACCGGAAACCACACGTTGAAATTCGGTGTTGATATTAACAGAGTAAGGGTTTCCCAGACTTTCATCGGATTTGCCCGCGGCCGTTATATTTTCGCTGGCGGAACGATTCAGGACGCGATCCAGGGATTCCAGAATTACATAAATGGGGTCAACGCGAATTCACTCGATCTCTTTCTTCAGTTTGCACCGATTGGGAATCGAACAGTAGAAGAAGCAGGTACGCAGGCCTATTCAAATTTTGAACCGGGCGTGTACGTTCAGGATACTTGGAATTTTAGCCCGAATCTAACGTTGAATATGGGTTTTCGCTGGGAAGGACAGTATCAGCCAAATACGATCACCCCGCCGCAGGATACCCGTTACGGACAGTTTTTAAGTAACCCGAGTTTTCCGTCCGATGGTTCGATTCCGGATTTCACCGATGGTTTCCAACCGCGATTGGGACTCTCGTGGTCGCCGGGCGATGATGGTAAGACGGCAATACGATTGGGTGCGGGGATTTATTATGCAAGAATTCCCGGTTTGGTGGTTGCCGGTCCGAGAAACACTGACGGTGTGATCGCAGGAAATATCTTCTTTGCTAATTTCCTTTGCGGCGGACCTGGACTTGGCGGCTGTCCGGTTTATCCCGGAATTGTCCCAACGGCTGGTTTTAATCCATTCAATCCGGGTGTTGCGGTATTCGAACGCAATTTCAAAAACCCACGGACTATCCAATATAGTGCGAGCGTAGAAAGGGAAATATATCCGGATATTAATTTGCTTGTCGCATACAACTACGCAAAATCGACTCGACTTACGAGATTTGTGGATAGAAATGATGCGCGGCTTTACAACGGCGTTCAGATATTCGCACGTGCGAATGGCTCAGGTGTTGGCGAAATTCGTTCGACCGAAAGTTCAGCAAAATCCCTCTATCAGGGGATAACTTTTGGGCTGACGAAACGCTTCACTAACAACTTCCAGTTTCAGGTTAACTATCTTTTGTCGTGGGATAAATCCGACGACGATAATGAACGAGATCCTTTTACATTCAGATACGCAGATCCTCGTGATCTGGGTCCCGAATATAATTGGTCTGACCGCGATCAAAGACATCGTTTTAATGCATTTGCGACATTCGATTTACCTTATGACATTATGATTTCACCGATCGTGCAATACCGCTCCGCACAACCGATTTCTGAAGTAAACCGCGGAACGTTTCCAAATATCATCAAACGAAACACGCTTCGGCTCGATAACGAATTATTTACATTTGATTTTCGTGCAACGAAGACCTTTAAGATTAACGAAAAGGTTTCGATTGAGGGTATTTTTGAGGCATTTAACCTCTTTAATAATCGCAATCCGAGAAGCCTTCCGCGACCGCTTACCTTCAACTTTGACGGAACGGTTTCGGCAGGATTTGGTGAACCGAGGCAAGCACAGATTGGAGTAAGATTGAAATTCTAGCTCTTTAAAAGGGATTCTTTTTCGCGCCCCGGATTGTAAATAGTCCGGGGCTTTTTTATTATTGGCGAAGGCTTCGCAGAGCTTCCAAATATGAAAATCATAAAATTATTCGAATTAAAAGGTTTAACCCCGATTGATCGTTTGACGCGGGATCAGGTCAAAGAGTTACAGTTTGCATTAAATGAGCTTGGTTTTAATGCGGGTACACCCGACGGATTGCCCGGATCAAAAACGCGAAGTGCATGGCTCGCTTTTATTGCCGCGAAATTTGGCTCAAATATGATCCTGCTCGGATCGGATGCTGCGAAACTCCTTTCCGATGAGATTGCGAAAAAGAATGCAGGTGCCAGCGGTGGAACTGGTTCGTCAGGCGGCGCTCCGATCGATCTTACCCTTAAGCTAAAATTGCTCGAAAAGATTCGACGCGATACTGCGCTTCATCAATTAAACCGCGATCAAATGCGCGAACTCCAAACGGCACTTTATCGCCTCGGTTATCCGGTTGGCGATCTCGATGGTTGGATCGGACCAAAAACCCGAACGGCTTGGGCTGAGTATGAAAAGGACGTTTTTGGAGGAAATAATTTGTTAGTCGGACCCGTTTCCGTCGATATTCTCCAGAAAAAACTCAATAAGGTTGGCAGTGGTCGCGTGCACGATTTCTCGAATAAAGAAGGCGTCATTGAAGCGATAAAATGGGAATGCGGTGTCCAGGAGATGGGACTCAAAGCACAAATAGCCTACGTCATCGCAACCGTTGAATGGGAAACCGCCCGAACCTTTAAACCTGTACGTGAAGCATTTTGGTTAAGCGAGGAATGGCGGAAAGAGAATCTCCGATACTTTCCCTACTATGGCCGCGGATATGTTCAGCTCACATGGGAAAAAAATTATCAAAAATACTCTGAGATACTTGGGATTGATATGACCAAAGACCCCGATCTTGCAATGAACGAAAATGTCGCCCTATTTATCCTTGTTCATGGTTTCAAAATGGGTTCATTTACCGGAAGAAAAATTACTGATTATATAAACGAATCGGCAACAGAGTTTGTCGATTCCCGGAGATGCATAAATGGTACAGATCACGACGAAGATATTGCAAAACTCGCCGAGAAATATCTTGATCTCCTTAAATAAATAAAAACGAACCCGATCAATGACAACGAAAAAGAACGAATTTCCGCTAGCCTCAAAGTACGATCCAAAATGGCTGGTCGAAAATTGCTTCGGAGCTAATCCGCTTTGGCTTACCGAATGGCTATGCCGCGACATTCAGTTTGAACCAGGAATGCGCGTTTTGGATCTTGGTGCCGGGCATTCGAAATCTTCGATCTTCCTCGCAAAGGAATTTGACGTTCAGGTTTGGGCCGCAGATCTCTGGATCGATCCGAGCGAGAGTTTGAAATCGATCAGAGAATTCAAGCTTGAAAACAGTGTGTTTCCCCTATCTGCTGAAGCTAGAAAGCTTCCGTTTCCGAAGTTGTTTTTTGATGCAATCGTTTCGATAGATGCGATCCAGTATTTCGGAACGGACGCACTTTTTCTTCCGTATATAGTTCAATTTCTCAAGCCAAACGGAATTATTGGATTTGCTTCACCCGGTATGACAAAAGAATTTAAAGGTGAAATACCCGCGCACCTCAAACCGATGTGGACAAGTGATTACTGGTGTTTGCGTTCAGAAGATTGGTGGCGTGAACATTGGGAGCGTACCGGATTGGTAGATATTGATTTATCAGAAACAATGAAAGATGGTTGGAAACTCTGGGTGGAATGGGCGAAAAAGGGAAGTTCTACTGATTGGTATCTGCGTTCAATAGTCGAAGATGCGGGAAAGCATTTGGGCTATATTAAAATGATTGCACGAAAAAAAGAAAACGCCCCGAATCTTGCATACGATCTGCAGACTGGAGAATGGACTTAGCATCGGGTTTTTATTAAACATTCTTCTTTAACACGTTTAACCTGCCAAGCTCACTCAAAATCGGCTTCAAATGCGCGACAGATTTTTCGTGTGAAAATCCATTACTCGCAAAGATGCCGTTGTGATTCCTGACATCTTCGATGTCGTACTTAATTTCCTCGCCGAAAATATCAGTCAACCTCCCCCCTGCTTCTTCGAGTATTATTTGGGGTCCGGCCGAGTCCCAGAATTTTGTGTGCGGCGAAAGATGTATATAAACATCCGCGATTTGACGGGTAAGAAAACCTACTTTTAAGCCGACCGAGCCGTGCGCATATTCGTTTCCAAAACCAAAATGATCGACAAGCTTTGTCATGTTTTTACTGCGATGGGATCGGCTGACCGCCAGGGTCATCTTACTGAAATCAGTTAGATCGGAAACTTGCAGACGTTTCGAATCGCCCTTGTTTTCTATTAGAAATGCGCCTTCTCCTTTGACTGCGAAATACAATATGTCTTTGAGTGGCTGGAAGACAACCCCGAGAATCGGCACACCATTTTCAGTCAGCGCAATTTGAACCGCGAAATCGGCCGCCTTTTCTATAAACCCACGTGTTCCGTCTAGCGGATCCGTGATCCAAACTCTCGATTTTGACATTCGATGGCTGATATCATCAGGCTCCTCTTCCGACAAGATCGCATCACCCGGAAACGACTTGGCAAGACCGGAGACGATAATCCTGCTTGATGTCCTATCCGCAATCGTAACGGGCTCCGAATAATGATCGCCATGAAATTTTTCCTCGACCTCAAAGCCTTCGTGATAAATCTTCATTATCGCCTTGCCCGCCTCGCGCGCAAGATCGACCGTAATTCGTAATTCTGTTTCTAGCATTGGAAAGAATTTATCATTTATCAGCTTCGAAGAGTAAAACGGTCGCGGCAAGAACGCCCGCGCTTTTCATTTTCTGAGTTCCACTTTACACTTCTTGATATGGCTGAAAGTATTACGTTTTCGAAGACGGTTGACCGGGATGTGATATATCGGGAGATCACTCCGCAGATAAGGGCTCTGACGGCGGATGAAACGGATATTATTGCAAACCTCGGGAATATCGCCGCTGTACTTCGCGAGGCATTCAGTTTCTTCTGGGTCGGTTTCTATTTGGTAAAGGAAAATCAGCTCGTTTTGGGTCCGTTTCAAGGACCGCTCGCGTGCACCCGTATAGATTTTGATAAAGGCGTTTGTGGACATTGCTATTCAACCAAACAAACTGTGATCGTTCCAAACGTAGATGAATTTCCGGGTCACATTGCGTGTGCCTCTTCTTCGAAATCGGAGATAGTTTTGCCGATTTTTGATCGCGCCGGAAATGTGTTTGGCGTATTGGATGTCGATAGCGACGTGCTCGACGACTTTTCAAATACGGATGCAGAGGCTTTGGGTGAAATTGTAAAACTTATTGAGGAAAAATTATGAGCTTCGCAACAACCCGTGGAACGGGAAAATTTAAGGAAGGTTTTGGAGATTTAGCTTCAGGGCATTTTCGTGAAACTAACGGTTTGCATCTTTCATCGATCGGAATCGGGACATATCTTGGAAATTGGGATGCCGATACTGATCAGAATTACACGAAATCCATTGTCAGATACGTTGAGTTGGGCGGAAATGTCATCGACACTGCCTCAAATTATCGTTTTCAGCGAAGCGAGAGAAATATCGGTAAAGCCTTACGCGAACTAGGCGGCCGCCGTGACGAATTGTTTCTTTGCACAAAGGGTGGGTTTTTACCTTTTGATAATGAACCTCCTGGCGATGTGCGGGGCTATTTCGAAGATAACTTTGTAAAGAAGGGTATTGCAACTTTTGACGATCTGATCGGCGGCAGCCATTGTATGACACCAGACTATTTGGAGTCGCAGATAGATCAATCGCTTGAAAATATGTCGGTTGATGGATTGGATTTGTTTTACATACACAATCCCGAATCACAGCTTGGCGGCGGAGTTGATCGCCCAACCTTTGAAGCGAAAATCGCCAAAGCGTTTGAGCGTCTGGAAGAGAATCGCAGCGGCGGAAAGATCAATTATTACGGTGTCGCAACGTGGAATGGTTTTCGCGTACTGCCGGATGACCAGGGTTATCATTCGCTCGAAAGATTTGTCCAGATCGCCCGGCAGGTAGGAGGCGATGAAAATGGATTTAAGTTTATCCAGCTCCCTCATAATTTGGCAATGCCTGAAGCGCATCTCGTGCCTAATCAACCCGCAAATGGAAAAGCGGTTTCGACGTTAAAAGCTGCAAACGATCTTGGCGTTTCGGTCATGGTCAGCGGTTCGATAATGCAAGGAAAGCTTGCCGCAGGCGTCCCGCTGAATATCCGCGAACTGATTGGCGGTAAAACCGATGCACAGACCAGTCTTCAGTTCGTACGCTCGACTCCGGGCGTTACCACGGCTCTCATTGGAATGGCCTCGGTTAATCACGTCGAAGAAAATATGGCGTTGGCATCAATTGAACCAACCGGGGCAGAGAAGTTTGCGGGCTTATTTTCAGACGATTCCTAATCAAATAAGAAACACTCACGAACGGGCATGCCGTTTTTCCACAAAGTCTGCTTTTAAAATGTTTGAATCTTTTTCCATTTGATTACAAAACTATTACTTTCTAATCCTAACTGGTCTGTTATTGTTAAATTGCCCCAAAATAAGTTCTTAAGAAATTCTAAATGCAAAAAATTGAAAAACTTACTCGAAGCGCCGAAGAGATTAACTGGCGCGATGCCGGTATCATATTGTCGTTTCACCTCCTATTAATTCCCGCTTTCTTTATGTTTAGCTGGACGAATTTGGCTATTATGCTGATCGGAAACTGGATCGTCGGGAGTCTTGGAGTAGGCTTGGGCTACCACCGTCTGCTTACTCACCGAAGCTTTAAAGCGCCGAAATGGCTGGAATATACTTTGACAATCTTAGGAACGATGTCTCTTCAAAATGAGCCCTACAAATGGGTTGCTACACATCGTATGCACCATCAGTTTTGTGAGACAGACAAGGACCCGCACACAACCCGCGAGGGTTTTTGGTGGGCACATATGTTTTGGATCTTTTCGGGTCCGGCGCAGGATCATAGTGAAGCGACGTTTAAAAAGTATGTTCCCGATCTCTTAAAAGATCGCGGTCAGCAGCTTATCGCGAAATACTTTTATGTTCCGATTCTTGTTTCCGCCGTTTTACTTTTTGCTTTTGGAGGTTGGGGAGCCTTGCTTTGGGGCGTGGTTGTTCGAACGGTCTTTGGTTTCCACACTACCTGGTTCGTAAATTCGCTCGCCCACATTTTCGGTAAGAGGCGTTTTGAAACAAATGATGATTCGAAAAACAATTGGTTTGTCGCACTCTTAACATTTGGTGAAGGCTGGCACAACAACCACCACGCACAACCTACGTCAGCGAGACACGGCTTGAAATGGTTTGAGTTTGATATGAACTGGATCGCGATCCGCATCCTTGAAAAACTTGGTTGGGCGAAAGATATTCGCGTGTTCAATGTTGAGAGCACTGCTCAAGAATTTAAGCGGGCAGCATAAAAGGATGATTGCCGTTGATCGGGCAACGGCCTTGTTAAACTAATCAGATTAGCCTGCTCTTCGGAATTTGTAATTTATTGTCATCCCAGGCCTAACAGCAGGCATGTTGGCATGTAGGAAACAAATTGCGCTTGTTAAGGAAGCCAAAATTTCAATCTTTGTTTCTCACTGCTTGGGGCTATAATCATTTTATTGGTTGAATCATCTGTATGGCGGCGGAGGAAATTGCTAGAGCAAAGTTTTAGGAATGAAAAAAGGCAAAATAAACACCTACTCAGAATTTTGGGATTTCTACGTTATCGAACACAGTCAACCGATGACCCGTTACCTCCATTTTGTTGGAACAACGCTTGGCATTGTAATGCTAGTTTGGTTTTTGCGGAGCGGCGCTTATCTTTATATTCCGCTTTGTTTTGTTGTAGGCTACGGATTTTCTTGGTTTGCACATTTCGCTGTCGAGAAAAACAAACCAGCTAGTTGGATATATCCGCTTTGGTCTTTTATTTCCGATTACAAGATGATGTTCTATATGCTTATCGGAAAAATGGACGGCGAGGTTGAACGGGTCGTAAATAAATGAGTTGGCCTCGAAATGGTTAACGATTCTGGTCCTCTCTTTTTTCCCAGCTTTTCATAAATCTTAAGGAAAAAAAGTTCCTACTCCTGCATTCTCTGAGAAATCAGTTCGAACGAACGATTTTCCCTATAGCTGATCTTAAAGTGACCATCATCAAATTCTTCGTGAATATGATCGATCCCTTGGTTTTTTAATCTCTTACTCAAAACCTTTGCGCCGAGGTCAAGCGCAAATTCATCTTCGGTTCCGGCATCTAGAAACAACAATCGTAGAGATTTTAGATTTTCGACATATGTTTCGACCATTTCGACCGGATCATTTTCCAACCAACGCGCCCAAACGTCATCGCGAATTTCCCCTGTGTCGAGATCAAACGGAAGGTCGAAACCCCATTCTGAATCGAGGTTTGGTGAATAGCACGCGCTCATTCCGATTATATTCAGGCCGTCAAAATCGTGTTTGCCTTTTTTTGCTTCCTCGTCCCAGATTTTTTCCATTAATTTTTTCGGGTTTCCTTTGATCCCGCGAACCGCTTTGGAAAAATCCTCACGATAACATAGCTCAAAAAAACAATCTCCGCTTACCGACGCAGCCAAGCCAAAGAGATCCGCGTGGCGCATTGCCATGATGAGGGAACCGTAACCGCCGGAGGATTTTCCCATTACGGCCCGTGAATTTCGATCAGCAATCGTTCGAAAGTTTTCGTCGATAAACGGAACTATTTCGCGTGTTAAATAGTCTTCGTAGTTTCCGGTTGCTGCCGAATTTATGTATTGAGAACCGCCGTAGTAGGTAAAACAATCCGGCATCACCGCGATCATCGGTTTTACAGTTTTACTCGCGATCAGTTTATCGAGGCGTTCCGGGACATTCGGCGAAAATGCATTGTCATTGATCATCATTTTCCCGCGTCCCGTAAATCCGGTTAAGAGATACGTAACAGGGTAATTTTTGTCGTTTTTGCTATAATCAGGCGGAAGATAGACGCACAGATCACGGACAAATGGATCGCTAAGCGGATTGTTTTTTAGCAAGGCGCTTTCGTGTTGTAAAACTTTTATAGTTCCTTTGTTTTCGCTCATAGTAAATACTGGTATCGAATTCCGGCTGATAATTTTATGTTGTTGATTATATTTCAGGATCTAATTAAATCCAGCGTCGGGGAGCTTTCCTCAACAGTTGGCTTTCTCACAGCGATGATCACACCCGCATTGTTGATCTCGGCAAGCGGGACACTTGTTTTGACAACATCGACGCGGCTTGGGCGCGTGATCGATCGGGCGCGTGAATTAGAGCAAAGGCTGAATGAGCTTATCGTGACAAAGGATAAATCTGAGATTCCATTGTACAGCCGGCGAATCGAGGTCGTTTTTGAATTACTCGACAAGGTTACGACCCGCTCTCGAATGCTGCAAAATGCGCTGTTTGTTTTTTACTGCAGTCTTGTCATGTTTGTATTAACAAGCCTCACGATCGGTGTCGTCGGGTTACTCAATCATTATGCGTGGATTCCGATTCCGATCGGGCTCATTGGAATGCTCTTCGTTTTTTACGGCAGCATCGTGATGATGCAGGAATCGAGAATGGCTACCGCGACAACGAACGCAGAAATGGACATTACGTGGGAAATCGCTACAAAGATTGCGCCCGCCGAGATTGTTGAAAAATACACCTACAATGTTATGGGAAAACACCGGGTCCGTAGCAAAAGTGATGGAACTTTTGGTGCTGGAAAGAAAACGGAGGATTAGCCGGACGCAGTATTTATAAATGACAGAAAATCAAAAACAATTTATGCTTCGGGCGATCGAACTTGCCGAAAATGGATTAAAAACTGACGCCGGAGGACCATTTGGTGCAGTAGTAGTAAAAAACGGGGAAATTATTGGCGAAGGTTGGAATTGTGTTACATCGACGAACGACCCTACGGCCCATGCTGAAATTTCAGCGATCAGAAAAGCTTGTAAAGAGCTTGATTCGTTTCAATTGGAAGGATGTGTTTTATTTACTTCCTGCGAACCGTGCCCGATGTGTTTAGGGGCGATATATTGGGCGCGTTTGGAAAAGATATTTTTCGGATGTACGAGGGAAGACGCTGCGGCAGTCGGGTTTGACGATGAATTTATTTATGAAGAAATTTCGCGGGATCTTGATGAGCGGAAAATCGACACAATAAATTTTATGCGCAATGAAGCACTCTCCGTTTTCGAACAATGGGAAAAGAAGGCTGATAAAATCGAGTATTAATTCGAAATAATGGCATTTTTCAACACATATTTTTTTATCGCTCTCGCAATAATTGCTGGAATGATGATGCCAACGCAGGCCGCGATTAACAGCAAACTTGGTGGAGACCTGGGCAGTCCGATCCTCGCAGCATTTGTTTCTTTTGTCGTTGGGACGCTGGCTCTTTTCGCATATATTTTGGTGACTGGAATTCCAATTGGTAATTTAACTTCTCTAAAAAATACGTCATATATTTCATGGACTGGCGGGTTGCTTGGAGCGTTTTTTGTTGCATCTTCCGTCGTGCTAGTCCCAAAGATCGGGGTCGCTTTCACTTTCAGCCTGCTGATTGCCGGGCAAATGATCATAACGCTCGTATTTGATCATTATGGTTTGCTGGGTGTTCCGGTAAAAGAAGTTAATATTCAGAGGCTTTTGGGTATTGCGCTGATTATCGGCGGCGCGTTTATGATACGAAAGTTCTAGTATGATCAATTTTATCTTAAACAATGAAACCGTAGACACCGTGCTCCCAAAGGGAATGACATTGCTGGATTTTGTTCGTTACAAAAAGAATCTAAAGGGAACAAAGATAGGCTGTAGAGAAGGAGATTGCGGCGCGTGTAATATCTTGATCGGGGAGCTAAAGGAAGACGGGGTCGAATACCGGTCGATGACTTCGTGTCTTACTCCGCTTGCAAATGCCGACGGAAAGCACGTGGTCACGGTCGAAGGAATCAATTGCAGCTCCGGGGATCTGACTCCTGTTCAAAATGCTCTTGTAGAACATAGCGGAACCCAATGCGGGTTTTGTACGGTCGGTTTTGTGATGTCGATGACCGGATTTTGTATTGATAAGACCGATAAAACAGCTGAAATGGCAGTCTCTGCAATTGATGGAAATATATGCCGCTGCACCGGCTATAAATCGATCGAGCGAGCCGCTTTTTCTCTATTAGAAATGGATAGAGTGAGAACGGACGAAGGCAAAGAATCTCCGCTTCATCACGCGATTTCAAGAAAAATTGTTCCTGAATATTTTTCAGATATAAGAAATCGCCTTGAAGATCTACAGCAAGAAAACTCAACACTCAGAATTCAAAACTCAAAGCTCGTAGTGGGCGGAGGTACAGACCTTTACGTACAAAAGCACGATGAAATGGTCTACGCAGATGGAAGCCACGTTTTTTATGATGATGATTTGCGTCAAATTAAAGACGCTCGTGGATTCATCGAAATCGGGGCCTCGGTTACGGTTACGGATTTGCTTGAGTCGCCGATAATGCAGAGTATTTTCCCAAATTTATATGAACATTTGAAGCTCGTTTCCTCAACACCGATTCGCAATATGGCGACCCTCGCCGGAAATTTTATCAATGCTTCGCCGATCGGCGATATGACCGTCTGGTTTTTGGCATTGGATGCGGAAGTTGATTTACAACGCGGCGACCCGGGACCGATGGAGAGTGCAACCCGCACAATTCCACTTAGGGATCTATATCTAGGCTACAAAGATCTGGCAAAATCTGGGGATGAAACGATAACGACCATCCGCTTTAAAAAGCCCTCCGGCGAATTCCACTTCAACTTTGAGAAAGTTTGCAAACGCAAATATTTGGATATTGCAACGGTCAACACGGCGATTTCATTGACGTCGGAAAAGGGTTTGATCGCCGAGGCCCATGTCGCAGCGGGAGGTGTTTCGCCAATTCCGCTTTATCTTCAAGAAACGTCTGCTTATTTGAAAGGCAGGGAGATATCGAATGAAACGATTTCGGACGCTATCAGTAAAATTCAAAGTGAGATTTCTCCAATTTCTGATGTGCGCGGATCTGATGAATACAAACGCCTCCTTCTGAGCCAGCTTTTTCGCGCTCACTTTTATGAACTTTTTAGGATCGAACCTTCGCCTTAACGAATCCAATCTCTACAAAAATCGAATATAAACGCTATACTATTTCTTACCCTGTTCGCTTTTATAAATCTATGTTCAGTAGTTTTCGCAAACCTAGAAGAGTCGTCATCTCCGGTTTTGGCTGTGTTACGCCGATTGGAATTGGTGGTAAATCGTTTTGGCAAGGCTTGAAGGAAGCAAAAAGCGGAGTGTCAAAAATAGAAGCCTTTGACGTCTCTACCTCTTCCGTTCAGATTGCCGGAGAAATCAAAGATTTCGATGCAGATGCCGAAATCTCAAAAAAAGACCGCAGACATGTTCCCCGCACGGTGCCGCTCGCACTCGCTTCCGCTCGAGAAGCATTGGCGGATGCTCAAATTAACGCCGAAACGTTAACGCTTAACCAGCGTCGCCGTTTTGGCGTAGTTTTAGGGACAGGCGGCGGCGGACTCAGCTTTACGGAGAAACAATATGAAGGCTGGTATTCGCAAAACGGTGCGAAAGCAAGCGTTTACACAATTCCCAGCTCAACTCACGGAGCTCTATCTTCCGAACTCTCGATGGCTTTTGGGCTTCACGGAATGTCTCATATCGTCTCAACCGGTTGTACAAGTTCGACAGACGCAATCGGTTATGCCGCACAAAATGTCGCGCTAGGGAAAGCCGACGTTATGCTAACAGGCGGTGTAGATGCGCCGATCGCTCGAGGGATTTTGGAAGGATTCAAGCTGATGACGGTTCTGACGAACAAGTGGAATGACGAACCGAAGCGAGCCTCACGGCCGTTTTCCAAAGATCGTTCGGGGATAGTTTTGGCGGAAGGCGCGTGGGTTTTTGTGATCGAAACCTTGGAAAGCGCTTTGGAAAAGGGAGCACGAATTTACGCAGAAGTTTTGGGTTATGGTTCGACATGCGATGCATATCATCGGGTTCGTCTGGAAGAAAATGGTATCGAACCGGCACGGGCAATGTCGCTGTCTCTTGAAGACGCGGGCGTGAAGCCCGACGAAGTTGATCATATTAATCTTCATGGCACATCCACGGAAATTAATGATCGAATCGAAACGAAAGCGATTAAGAATGCGCTTGGAAAACACGCTTACGATGTTGCCTGCTCGGCCACAAAATCTCAAATTGGACATCCTCAAGGCGCTTCGGGTGCTGCAGGGATTGCATCTGCGCTACTTGCAATAAATGAAGGCGTAATCGCTCCAACCATTAATTTAGACGTCGCGGATGAAGATTGTGATCTGGATTACACTCCAAACAAGCCGGGGGAGCGTGAAGTAAATATCGCGCTCTGTAACTGCATCGGATTTGGTTCAAAGAATTCTGCCTTAATTTTGGGGAAAGTGAGATGCTAAACGAATTCTCCGAGCGCAGCTACCAGCTTGAGCGAATCGATACGGGCGATTATACGGCTGAGGAATACGATCAGTTTTTGAAAGACATTCGGCTGGTAAACCGAATTACGGGTGATAATCGGGCACTTTCAAAATCATTATTTCGCGATATTGCCCGCGAAAATCTGAGAGAGTTTTCCGTGCTTGATGTTGGGGCAGGTTCGGGGGAGCTGCTTCGGTCGTGCGCGAGGTTTGCGAGAAAAAATAATCGACGAGCGGCTCTTTTTGGATTGGAATTAAATAGACGATCGGCAGAATCGATTCTAATGGAATCAAAAGATTTTAACGAAATCGGATCAATTTGTGGTGATGCTTTGCGTTTACCATTTGCGGATAACTCATTTGATTATGTGGTTTGCTCGCTTTTTACGCACCATTTTCGCGAAGCCGAGATCATCAGGATATTAAAACGGATTTCCCGTTTAGCGAAAAGGAAAATTTTTGTAATCGATCTGCATAGACATCCGGCGGCTTTCAGTTTTTATAAGTTGTTCTGCGCAGCGTTTTCGATAAGCCCGCTTGTCAGGGAAGATGGGTCGCTATCGATAAAGCGTGGGTTCAAGCCTTCCGAACTCGAAAATATAGCAGGCCAAGCCGGACTGGATGCACCCATCGTCAAGCGTTCGTTTCCATTTCGACTGATCTTGACGGCAAACGGAGTAAAAAATGCCGTCTAAATCCAACCAAAAAATATTGATTATTGGCGGAGGAGTCGCCGGCTCAAGCCTTGCAATTCGGCTTCGACGACAAGGTTGGGAAGTATGTATAGTCGAAAAAGATAAATTCCCTCGTCACAAGCTATGCGGGGAATTTGTTTCGCCGGAATGTTTTTCGCACTTTGAAGAACTAGATGTACTTGATTCAATATCGAACATCGGCGGAGAAGCGATTTTCGAAACGAGATTTTTTTCCGAAAGTGGAAGATCTGTGGCGGTACCAAGCAAATGGTTTTCCGGCGGAATGGGGGGCGCCCTTGGAATAAGCCGCTCGGAAATGGATTACTGTTTGCTCGAAAAGGCTCGAGAATCGGGTGCGGAAGTTTTGGAAGGAAGGCGTGTAACTAATATTTCGCTTGACGGAAAACGGATTGAAAGCATAGTAACAAAGAATGATCGCGGTGAAACTCTAAATAAAACAGCGGATTTGATCGTCGACGCAACCGGGCGGGCCCGCGTCTTGAGCAAACTATTGGAAAAGAAGACGAGGCAAAGGCATCGGGCGAAAAAGATAAAACATGTTGCTTTTAAGGCGCATTTGGAGAACGTAAACCTTGAAAAAGGCATCTGCGAAATCTACTTTTTTCGAGGTGGGTATGGCGGGCTCAACTACGTTGAAAACGGCGTCGCAAATCATTGCTTTATAGTTGATTCAAATGTCGCGCGAGAAAATCGCAGTGATGCCGATCGGATCCTCAAAGATGTGATCTACTCTAACGAACGCGCCTACGAAACGCTGAAAGATTCAGAAAAAAAATTCGATTGGCTTGCAGTTCCTGTTGAAAGATTTGGACGGCAGCCGACAAACGATATCGAAAATCTTATCTCAATTGGTGACGCTTCTGCCTTTATCGATCCATTTACAGGTTCCGGGATGTTGATGGCATTTGAATCGGGCAAGGTTTTGGCATTGGAAATCTCAAAGGGTTGGCGCGAATCGGGGTCTGGTTTGGATTTGGCAATCAAATCTCGATACGAAAAGATTTATCAGCGCAATACAAATCGAAGGCTGAAATTGTGTTCGATCGTTCACCCACTTTCCTATTCACCGAAACTCGCAAATTTCGTGATCGCCGCCGCGCGGTTTAATAATAATCTCCTGCGGCATTTAACTTCCTCGACAAGACCAGCCTAAGTTTTTAAGCCGTTCGTTGAACTCGCCCGATTGAGATAAAATAAATACTCGAGTTTTTTAAGATGAAAAACATAGATTCAAAATCTCATGTCAGGGGCGAGTCGGTTTATCTCGATGATATTCCCGAATTGCGCGACACACTTTTCGCGTGTGTTTTTGATTCTCCCGTTGCTCACGGCGTTTTGAAGAGCCTTGATACCCGCGAGGCTTTGAAAAGCGAAGGCGTTTTCAAAATCATTTTGGCTAAGGATCTAATTGGCGAGAATCAGATCGGCGGGATAATTCCGGATGAGCCTCTTTTAGCGGACGGTGAAGTGCATTTTGCAGGAATGCCGATTGCGATCGTTTTGGGTGAAACGGAGGAATTTGCGCGTAAAGCCGCAAAAAAGATCAATGCGGAAATTGAGCCCTTAGAAATTATCACGGACCCGCGCGTTGCGTTCTCGAAATTTCAATTGATAGCGGAGCCAAAGCGTTTTAACTTGGGGAATGCGGGAGCGGCATTTCGGGAATGCAAGCATATTTTCGAAGGTCGTGTGGATGTCAATGGGCAGGAGCATCTCTATATCGAAACGCAGGGTGCTTATACGATCCCGATGGAGAATGGCGGGATCCGAGCCTATTCTTCGACACAGGGCCCGACGGCGGTTCAGCGGGCGATCTCAAAAGTAACAGGATTGCCGATGCACCAAATCGAGGTTGACGTGACAAGGCTCGGCGGTGGTTTTGGTGGCAAAGAAGATCAGGCAAACGCTTGGGCGGCCGTTTGTGCAGTTGGAACGCAGTTATCCAAACGCCCCGTGAAATATTCGCTTCACCGAATGGAAGACATGCGAATGACCGGCAAACGTCATCCGTATTCGGCAGATTACAAGATCGGTTTAAATGGAGACTTGAAGATCCTTGCCTATGAAGCGGGCTTTTACCAAAACGCCGGTGCGGCGGCTGATCTTTCCTTGCCGGTTTTAGAACGTACACTTTTTCACTCAACAAATACTTATTTTGTGCCAAATGTTTCGGTCGTGGCATATTCATGCCGAACGAATTTGCCACCAAACACAGCGTTTCGAGGCTTTGGCGGACCTCAAGGAATGTTTGTCATCGAATCGGCAATTGCGCGCGCGGCTGATGAGCTCAATGTTTCAGCTTCGGAAATTCAGCGTAAGAATTTGATTCAAAATGGGGAGGAATTTCCCTACGGACAGCTTGCTGAAAGCGAGGCGCTCACAAGTTGGACGCAAGCCGATGACGCATTTGATTTTGCCGGGCTTCAAAATGAGGTAGATGATTTCAACAAGAAAAACAAACTTTTGAAAAAAGGTGCCGCGATAATGCCGATCTGCTTTGGCATTTCGTTTACCAAAACCCCTATGAATCAAGCCCGTTCGCTCGTCCACGTCTACACGGATGGAAGCGTGGCAGTTTCGACCGGGGCGGTTGAAATGGGACAAGGCGTAAACACAAAAATCGCACAGGTTGCAGAGCAAACCTTTTCGATGCCGATCTCAAATGTCAGAGTTCACACAACGAACACGCTGCGAATTGCAAACACTTCGCCGACCGCTGCTTCGGCCGCCGCAGATCTGAATGGCAAGGCGACACTAATGGCTTGCGAAGAAATTTTAGGGCGTTTGCAAGAAGTTGCTAAAGAATTGGTCGAAGCCGAAACCGTCGAGGATATTTCGGTTCGCGATGGTTTCGTTTTTCGTAAAGAACAAAAAACCGACCTCGATTGGGTAACGCTCGTCAATGAAGCCTATTTACGGCGCGTCAACCTGAGCGAACACGCCCATTATACAACGCCGGGAATAAATTTTGATTGGTCAATAGCAAAAGGACATCCATTTGCATATCACGTTTACGGCACGGCGATAATCGGCGTCACGGTCGATTGTTTGCGCGGAACTTATGAAATAGATTATGTCAAAAACTGCCACGATTTTGGCAAATCTATGAATACGGCGGTTGATCTTGGGCAGATCGAAGGCGGAATCGTGCAGGGAATTGGCTGGATGACGATGGAAGAAATTTTCTACGACGAAACGGGAACGCTTCGTTCGAGCGCGCTTTCGACCTATAAAATTCCTGACATTTATTCGGTTCCGCGTATCATCGAAACTGTGCCACTAAAAACTGATCGCGATAATTTAGCGATATTCCGCTCAAAAGCGGTCGGCGAACCGCCGCTGATGTATGGCATCGCGGCATACTTTGCGATTCGGAATGCCGTTAAGGCTTTTAATCCAGAAAGCACAATGAAATTTGATGCACCGTTTACGCCGGAGAAGGTCTTGATGAATTTGTACGGGGGAGAATGCGGGAATTGAACGAAAAGCATCAAAAATAAAATTCATGAAATTCCAAATAGAAAATTCCATAGAAATTCTTTCTCAAACACCCGATACTGTCCAATCACTGCTGGGAAATCTCTCGGAAGATTGGATCAAAACCGACACGAACACGGAGGGCTGGAGTCCTTTTGATGTAGTTGGACATTTAATTTGCGGAGAGGAAACGGATTGGATTCCGCGAGCGAAAATTCTCCTTGATCAGGGTGAGAATCTGACGTTTGAACCGTTTGATCGCTTCGCGCAGTTTGAAATTTCAAAAGGTAAAACTCTCAATGAATTGCTCAATACTTTCGCGGATGCTCGAAAGGAAAACGTCGGCATACTTCGAACGATGAAATTGACAGAAGAAAAGCTAAAATTAAAAGGAATTCATCCCGAACTCGGTGAGGTGACACTCGAACAACTTATTTCGACTTGGGTGGTACACGATTTGAATCACATCATGCAATTAGTAAAAGTTTTGGCAAATAAATATGCGGGCAATGTCGGTGTTTGGAAAGAATATTTATCAATTCTAGAGAAATAAATCAAACGTGTGTTTAGCTGATCTCGATCCAATTAGTGAGTAACGATATAGAAAAATGGGAATTCGCCGCCGCCAGGTTGGAGCGCGGTGAATCTGTAATGCTAATCGCGGTGGCTGAAAGCTCCGGAAGTTCGCCTGGGCGGCCGGGATATAAAATGATCGTCGCCCCGAATGACTTATGTGGAAGTATCGGCGGCGGTGTAATGGAAGTCGAGCTGGTCGAAGCCGCTAAATGGAAAATTGATAACGGAGAATGGAAAATAGCGAAAGGGAATCAAAATTCCTTGGTAGTTTCGCAGGTTCACAGAAAAGATTCTCCGAATTCGAGTGGAATGATCTGTTCGGGTGAGCAGACCGTTATTTTTTTTGAACTCAATTCTGAGCACTTGGAAACCATTCGGGAAATAATTTCGACAGTTGAGAATCACCAGGCAAAAACTCTCAGAATTTCAGATTCGAAATTCCGGATTTCAGAGGAAAAAACGCCGGAAGGCGAGGATCAAAACTTTCGCTTCAGATTTGAACAGAAAAGCGAAAATGAATTTCTATACGAAGAAACGCTAGGATACAGAAATAGCCTCCATATCGTGGGCGGCGGACATTGTGCGTTGGCATTATCGGAACTAATGTCAAAAATGGATTTTCACATTTCGCTTTTTGATGACCGTCCCGATTTAAATACTCTTAATAAAAACAAGTTTGCTGATGAACAACACATTATCGAATCTTACGATCAAATTGGCGAATATATTTTCTCCGGCGAAAACGTTTACGTTGTCGTAATGACGCTCGGTTATAAATTTGATGAAATCGTTGTGCGCAAACTCTTTGATAAAGATTTCAAGTATTTTGGCGTTCTTGGGAGCAAAGCAAAAATGGCGGTGCTTCTAAGAAATTTGGAAATAGACGGCTTTGAGCGCGAATGGATAAAACGAATCCATACGCCGATCGGAATCGAAATCAACAGTAGAACGCCGGAAGAAATTGCCGTAAGCATTGCCGCCGAAATTATTTCGGTGAAGAATTCGAAGGATCAGTAAAAAGACATATGAAAGTTGGAGATAAAGCCCCCGATTTCACGTTGAAGGACGGTGAGGGGAAAAGTTGGAAGTTATCGGCGCATCATGGGGAAGTCATTGTTCTCCTGTTTTATCCGGGAGACAACACTCCGGTTTGCACAAAGCAGCTTTGTTCCGTTCGCGATAATTGGGACGATTATTTGCAAACCGGTGCGAAGATAATAGGCATCTCAACCGATTCAGTTGAATCGCACGGAGAGTTTTCCGCGAAATTCGACTTTCCATTCGCACTCCTTTCGGATGAAAAAGGCGAAGTTGTTGCTAAGTACGGCGTTGGTTCTTGGATTCCGGGAAAATCGGCGCGGGCGGTCGTCGTAATTGATGAAAAGGGCAAGATAAAATATCATCAAACCCAATCACTTGGAATATTTCGACCGAGCGATAAGGACGTGATTGATGCGATTCTCGAGACGAAAGCATAAACGCAAAGATCGGAATCTGACGGATGAATTTTTAAAAGCGAGGAACTATGGCAATTTTTTCAAAAGACAAATTTAGTTGTGCAAGATGCGACGAGAAAACGGAACCGCTAGGCTATTCGCCGATCCCTACGGAATTGGGCGAGAGGATAGGTTCAACGACATGCGCAAATTGTTGGCAGGAATGGCTGAAAAAGCAAAATCAGCTGATAAATCATTTCGGTTTGGACGTTTCGGTTCCCGATACGCATGAGTACCTTTTTGATCAAATGAAGCTTTTCTTTTTCAACGAAGGCGAAGGAGCTGAGGAGATAGACACTTCGAAAGAAGGTTCTGTTTCCTGGTAGGCTCCACGATCTAGATTTAGATTACGTGTAGTTTTGGAATAAAAAGAAAGTCGTGCGCTATCTTTAAGAGAGTGAACTAAAGCCTTTCTTTTAAAAATATGCTTAGCAAGAAATTAAAAAAAACTATATGGTCTCTGTTTTTGTGTGTGGCGATCAGTATCCTTAGTTCGGTTCCACTTTTTGCTTTCCAAATGGACTCAACCATCGATAGAAATCCCGATCAAAACCAGAATGTTCGCGCCCCGGAATTGAAGGGGGATGTCGGCTGGTTGAATACCGAAAAGCCGCTTTCATTAGCGAACTTGAAAGGAAAAATAATTCTCCTAGATTTTTGGACCTACGGTTGCGTTAACTGCATACACATCATTCCCGATCTGAAAAAGCTAGAAGAGAAATATGCTGATCAGTTGGTGGTTATCGGCGTTCATTCCGCAAAGTTTGAAAACGAAAAAAATACCGACAACATTCGCCAGATAATTTTGCGTTACGGTATCGAGCACCCGGTAGTAAATGACGCAAACTTTAAGATCTGGGATTCTTATGCTGTAAGGGCGTGGCCGACTCAGGTTTTGATCGATCCTCAAGGTTATGTCGTCAAGACTTTAAGTGGTGAAGGCAATTACGAAACGCTTGAAAAATCTATAGGCGATCTGATTTCCACGTTTCGCAAGAATGGGAGGTTGGATGAAACGCCCCTAAAGTTTGCGCTTGAACGAGCCAAGGTCGGCGATTTGCCGCTTGCGTTTCCAGGTAAAGTTTTGGCAGACGCCAAATCAAAGCGTCTCTTTATCGCCGATTCAAATCACAATCGTATTGTCGTGACGGATTTCGAAGGGAAGTTGCTTGAAACGATCGGAAGCGGCGAAGCGACACAAAACGACGGTGATTTTATGGAAGCGGGTTTTAATAACCCGCAAGGAATGGCGCTTGATGGAGACATTCTCTATGTCGCTGATACGGAAAACCATCTTATTCGACGAATAAATTTAGGGTCCAAACGGGTTGAGACGATTGGCGGGACCGGAACTCTCAAAGGCTTTAATGGTTTTGGCGGAAAACCACTTGAAACCTCGCTTCGTTCACCGTGGGATCTATCGCTTGTCGGCAAAGATTTGTATATTGCAATGGCCGGCTCGCATCAGATTTGGCGTATGGATTTGGAGAGAAACTACCTCGAGCCATATGCGGGAAGCCGTTGGGAAGCGAGAACCGATGGGAACATCAAAGATGCTGCTTTCGCTCAGCCTTCGGGGATTGTATCCGATGGGAAAAATCTTTTTGTTGCCGACAGCGAGTCAAATATTATTCGCGAAATCAATTTTCAAAAGAAAACGGTTGAGACTTTAGTCGGAGGAGACCTGTTTTCCTTCGGGGATCGAGACGGTAGGGGAGACAACGTGCGCTTGCAGCATCCATTGGGGATCGAGCTCTTTAATGGAAAGGTTTTGGTTGCTGATACTTACAACCACAAGATCAAAACTCTTGATCCCGAAAAACGCACGGTCGAGACTTTCGTTGGAACTGGAAAACCCGGACAAATCGATGGCACACGCCCATCTTTTTACGAGCCCGGGGGCATCAGCGTCGCAGACGATAAGCTCTTTGTTGCAGACACAAATAATCACGCCGTGAGAATTGTAAATCTCAAAACCCGTGATGTCACGACGTTGAAGATAATAGGATTGACGCCTCCGAAGCAAATTCAGGCTGATTCTGTTTCACCCAACTTAAAACAGATCGATGTAACAGCACGTAAAATTCCCGTCGGTAAGAACGCTTTGCTTTTTGATGTCGAATTACCCGTCGGGTTTCATTTAAACCTTAGTGCGCCGCAACGATTTGAAGTTTCATTTGATAATAAAGATATTGCATTTGAAAAGCCTCAAGCGAAGTTTTCAAAACTTCCGATCATCGTTCCGTTTGAAACTAAAAAGACGGGAAAAGCCATTGTGAAATCGACAATGAGAATCTATTATTGTCGTGAGGACAACACAGGGGTCTGCTACATAAAAACCCTTGTTTGGAAAATGCCCATTGAATTCTTGTCCGAAGGCGGCGATTCAACAACTGTTGAGTTAAAAACAAAAGTGGAATAAGCGGCAAAATCTAAACCTTCCTAAAATATTTATGCACCGACGCGAAGCACTAAAAGGAGTAGCTCTTCTTCCCCTAATAGCGCATTCGGTGTTAAGCAAATCTACATTTTTAAATTCCCGCGTGAGGATCGAAATCATAAAACCACCACGACTCAAGACCGGAGATACGATCGGGGTCATTGCACCCTCGAGCGGAGTTTCCGAAGAGACATTTGAAGAAGGATTGCAGCATCTTGCTGACCTCGGGTTTAAGACCAAGATCGGGCGCTATGCCCGCGAGCGAAACGGCTTTCTTGCTGGTTCGGATCAAGAGAGACTTCGGGATTTGCATTGGGCCTTTCAGGATTCCGAAGTAGATGGCATTTGGTGTATGCGCGGCGGTTATGGCGCATCGCGAATTTTGCCGCAAATTGATTTCGGCTTGATAAAACGAAATCCAAAGGTTTTTATAGGTTTTTCCGACATCACTGCGCTACATCTCGCGATATTTCAAAAAACCGGATTGGTTACATTCCATGGCCCGGTTGGAGCTTCAGATTTTTCGGATTATACAAGAACACACGTATTAAATACCATAATGAAGGTAAGCGCGCCTTATGAAATCGAATTGCCGGCGCCGCCGGAAGGTGCCGATCCTACGCTCTACAAAACTATAGTAGTCAATGGAGGAAAATGCCGCGGTCGGCTGATTGGTGGAAATCTCAGCCTGATCTCTGCGCTCAACGGGACTGATTTTGGGTTAAAAGACGTCAGAGGTAAAATTCTTTTTCTTGAAGACGTAAGCGAGGCGCCGTACCGTGTCGATCGTATGCTTACTCAGCTTATTCAGTCGGTCGATATGCGCCTAGTTGCCGGAATCGCACTTGGTGTTTTCACCAAAACGGAAAATGAGGATGACAGCCCCTCGCAATCGATGATCGACGTTTTTCGTGACCGTCTGGGTGGCCTAGGAGTTCCTGTCATTTACGGTCTGTCGTTCGGACACATTCGTGATCAGTTTACTTTGCCAATTGGAGTCGAAGCAGAATTGGATACGCTGAAATCTACTTTGACCCTTTTGGAAGCTGCGGTGGTCTGATGTGGCAGCGAACAATATCTGATATCAGGCGATGGTTTTGACAACCCTATTTCAGATTTGTATTGATATTATTGATTTCTCAAGAACGAAAATTACCGGCATCTTCGGAACCGACATTTTCATCCAGTTTCAAGACTGGAATTTGGTTGTGAAAGTGCTTTTGGGGGAAGACAATTGAAACCGGTGATATCTTGCGGACGTATTTGATTTCGTTCTCAGAATTTTGGCTTACCGAGCTGCTCCAGCAGCTCGGTAAGATCGAGATTTTGGGGATTTTTTGTTAGTTCTATTTTGGAAATTAGTTGTAATTAAATGATAACCAATTCGAGATTTATTTTTTCTTTTAGTCTTGCGATATTGTTTTGTTCTGTTTTATTTGCTCAAACCGGCAGTTTGTCGGGAACCGTGACTACAAAAAGCAGCGCGGAGTTAGTTCCCGGTGTTACGGTCGAGATTAAGAATCTCAAGAGGATTACCGAAACCGATGGCGATGGAAAATACCTTTTTGCGAATATTCCCGACGGCACCTATATCGTTACGACACACAGCGACGGTTTCGCCGATAAGGCGCAAACGGTGACGGTCAAAGGTGGTGCGGCGATTCTAAATTTCGTTTTAAGCCTTAAATCGATAAACGCCGAGGTGACGATTACCGCTTCGGGACAAGAACAATCGGTGTATGAAGTATTTTCTTCAGTGAATTCAGTGGGCTCAACACGAATCGCGGAAAAAGCGAGCACTTCAGTCGGTGAAGTTTTGGAAGATGAAGCCGGCGTATCAGTTCGTTCGTTTGGCGGCGGTGCTACCGGTCGTCCGTCGATTCGCGGTTTTGAGGGTGACCGCGTACTCGTTTTGCAGGATGGAATTCGAAATGGTTCGATAGGTTCGGGATCGGGTGATCATGGTGAGCCGATCGCCGCAATGAATCTGGAGCGGCTCGAGGTCATAAAGGGTCCTGCGACATTGCTTTATGGAAGTAACGCGATTGGTGGCGTCATAAACGCAGTTACGGATGACGAGGATCAACCGCATCCAGGTTATAGCGGCTATTTTACGACCTTTGGCGGAACGGTGAGCCAACAAGCAGGGATTGCCGGCGGAATTGAATACGGAGTAAAAAACAATCTTTTTGAAATAAATTTTAATGCCGGGCGAGATAGTGATTTTCATACACCGCTTGGGAAAATACCGAATTCGGGTTCGAATACGCGCGGCGGGTCTGGAAGCTACGGATATTTTGGAGAAAAAGCTTTTTTTCGTTCGACTTTGACAATTGATCGCCGGCGATACGGAATTCCATACGCACCGCTTTTTGAATCAAGAGAACTTTTGAGCATTATAAATGGCGGAATAGATTGCAGCGGCGATCCCTCGCCATGTCAATTTAGAATTGATGAGATGAAGAGGCTTTTTGCAAACGAGCTTCCGCCGGTTCCGGATGCGCAAATCGACATTAAAATGCGCCGTAATAATTATCGCGTGATCAGCGGCTTTCGGGATTTAAAGAGCCCGGTTGCTTCTGGAACGTTTACTGTAGATTTTACGGATTATCGACATCAGGAACTCGAAGGCGAAGGAGGAACTGACACTGTCGCGACTACCTTTGATAACGACGTATTTTCATATCGTGGCGTTTTTGGACAGGCGAAAACGAAAAAATTATCCGGGCAATTTGGATTTGAGGGATACAGGAAAAGCTATCTTACCGAAGGAGCCGAACAACTCGTGGACGGTCGCGTGCGGCAACACAATTTTTCCGCGTTTATCCTCGAGGAATATAGTTTTGAGAAGTTTGCAGTTCAATTTGGCGCGAGGATCGAAAATAACCGCTATCGGCCAACAAGTGCGAATCTGACTGAGCGGTCATTCACCGGACTATCGACTTCTCTTGGTTTGCGGTACGAAGCATGGAATGGCGGTTCGTTTGTTGCGAATATCTCCAGTTCGTTTAGACCTCCTTCGCTTGAAGAACTTTACAATTTTGGTCCGCACGTTGGAACTGTGACGTTTGAGAGGGGAAACGAAAATCTTGATCGCGAACGCTCGAATGGTTTCGAATTCAGCTTTAGACAAAACTCAGCAAAGGTGCGTTTCAATGGAAGTATTTATTACAACGCACTAAGCAATTTCGTATATCTTTCGCCCGAGGACATTGACGGTAACAACTTTGTCGATGTCGAAGACGGCTTGCCGATTGGAAATTATGTTCAAGAGGACGCGCGTTTTTATGGCGCGGACGCATCGCTGGATGTTGATTTGAATAAATATCTGGCGGTGTATTTCGTAGGTGATATTGTTAACGCGAAATTGAAAGATTTGGACATTTCGATTCCACGAATAACTCCAGCGCGTGCACGCGTCGGACTTGATATTAGTGTGAAAAACTTTAACTTCCGCCCTGAATTTCTCGCGGTTGGTAAACGCGGTGCCGGCGATATTTTTTCACTGGAGACACCGACAGCAGGGTATGGATTGTTTAATTTCAACGTGTCATATGCTTTGACTTATAAAAGAACCGCACACATTCTTACATTCGGCGGGCAAAATGTTGGCGACAAACTTTATCGAAATCATACCAATTTTCTAAAGGACATCGTTCCGGAAAGCGGAAGGGGATTTAAAGCTTCGTATACGGTTCGTCTGCTTTGATCGGTCTAATTGGCGGCTGAATCGATTCGACTAACTTAAGTGGAGAAAAGGTCGAGATTATTCTCGTCCGTTTTCTACCTCGGCTAACGGTCTTGAAGCGCAATCCTGGATCGGAATAGTCTTTAAAACGAAATTGGCAAGATGGAATTAGCGGGATCTTTTCTGCTTCAAACCAATACTCTAAGTGCCGCAGAATCACGCCTGCTCTTATCATAGGGAGCCAGACACAAATTTCGCGTTTACAGCCTTGGCAACGTGAAGCTCTTTAAAAGTCAAAAAGGCGCCGCAGGTTTTCACAAAGACATTATCTTACCACTGACCACTACACCTTGTTTAAAGAGAGGCGGGAGATACTATCGGTTACGTCTGAAAACGTGGGACCATACTGGCGAATACAATGTGACAAAGGGTAAGCATGTGGGTGCAGTTCATGATCTTGCAAAAAAAATTGCGGGTGTATCCAAAGATGGTGATATTATCTTTTCTCGCAAGGTTTTAGAGATATTGTCGGCGGATCAGGAATTTCGGTTTAATGGGGATAGGGAAAATCTTTTGCCAGAATTGATGGAAGGTGGAAATTGTTTCCCGTAACGAACTAAGCTGAGATATCTGTGCAAACTTAAAATAGCGATTCTAAAATAAATGAGCCCTATTGCAATCGTTTTGATATTGCTCCTCGTCGCGCTTGTTCTGTTTGCGACTGAAAAACTTCCCGTCGATGTAGTCGGGTTGATCCTCGTCATCTGTTTAGTATTATTCGGCATTTTGAAGGTTGACCAGGCCCTTGAAGGTTTTGGCGACAGCATCATTATTACCATTGGCGGCTTGTTTGTTTTGACCGGTGGTTTGGTCAAAACCGGTCTAATTGATCTGATTGGACGCAAACTTTTCCGCATTGCCGGAGACAATGAATTCTTGCTCGTGTTTTTGATAATGATGGTCGGAACTATCGCTTCGACATTTATGAACAACACAACAGCGGCGGCGATGTTAATTCCATTTGTGTTGGGTTTGGCGGAAAGAGCGAGAATTTCGCCTTCAAAACTTTTGATGCCACTTGCCTTCGGCACGATTTTGGGTGGAAGTTGTCTTTTAATCGGAACTTCAACAAATCTTGCGGTCAGCGGTTCTTTAAGCCGCTATAATATGGAACCGTTTTCGATGTTTGAATTAACGCCAGTTGGAGTGGTTATCGCTCTTCTGGGCATTATTTACATGATGTTTATTGGAAGAAGACTTCTGCCGGATTATGGCGGAAGTGGTTCTGTAACGGATAAGTATCAGATCCGGGAATATATTTCAGAAGTGCTTGTTCTGCCTAAATCTCACCTAATCGGAAAATCTTTATCAGAATCAAATATAAACCTCGAATTGGAATTAAATGTAATTGGAATAATTAGAAAAGCCGAAAAGATTATTTCCCCCGGTTCTGATGAAATTCTTTACGCTGGTGATCTGTTGATTGTAGAAGGACCGCTAGAAAAAATTCTCCATATTAAATCCGAATTTGGTCTCGAGATAAAACCGGACTTTAAATTTAGTGAGAAAGAATTAGAAGATGAAAATCATGAAATATTCGAAGTTTTGGTGATGAAGGATTCAAAACTTATCGGACAAACTCTGACAACCTTAAATTTCAGGCAAATGTATGATTTAACGGTATTGGCGATAAATCGTCACGGTGAAAAGTTCATTGAGAAAATGAGCGATGAGATGCTCAAGTTCGGTGATGTGCTTCTTGTTCAGGGAGATATTCGCAAAATAGAACATTTTGTTGTTGAGCGTGAGATTCTACTGCTAGAGGATGTGTCGGCAAGTGCGGCCAGAACTGCAAAACGTAAATGGGCAATTTCGGCTTTCGCATTATTTTTAGGTCTTTCCTTGTCAAAGGTCGTTACAGGAATTGAAATTCCATTGGCGATCGCCGTTTTGTTGGGGGTTTTACTTTTGCTTGCGACAAAAACCGTGCGTTATTCCGAGCTATATTCCCTAATTGATTTCCGTCTGCTTGTTTTGATTGCCTGTATGATGAGTTTTGGGGCTGCAATGGAAACGTCTGGAACAGATGTTTATCTTGCAGACTTCATTGTGAAATATTTTAGCGATTATGGAACGATTGCCGTTCTAGCCGGATTTTTTATTCTGACCGTAATTTTAACCCAACCAATGTCGAATCAAGCGGCCGCACTAGTTGTTTTGCCGGTTGCAATAAAAACCGCTCTTTTGCTCCAAGTAAATCCGCGAACCTTTGCAGTTGCAATAACATATGCGGCTTCATTCTCTTTCATAACTCCGCTTGAACCCGCATGTATTTTGGTTTATACGCCGGGTCGCTACAAATTTATGGACTTTGTAAAAATCGGCACGATCCTGACGATTGTTGTCTTCATAGTCTCGATAATTTTGGTGCCGATATTCTGGAAACTGTAGCAGTGAGCTAGTCGAAACACCCGACGTCGGTCTAGACTTTTCCAATTTAAAGTGCTAGAAATGAAATTAGAGTACTTTCCTGTAACAAAGAATTAACATCCCAAGAAATATAAATTATGAGGTTTGCGGCGGCACAGAGAGCTAGGCTTTCCGAACGGATTTCAACTGTAGTTGGTTCTGAAACTCCGCTCAGAGATCTTGCCAGCAACTTTTCGAAAGTTGCAAAAATTGCGATAAACGAGGCAAACTCGCTCGTCGTAGAAGAAGTAGAAATTTACCTCGAACGGCTTCCCGAAAAACTCGATGGGCTTCGAATCGTGCACCTCTCAGATATTCACCACAGTCCGTTTACCGATCTCAGACACATTGAAAATGCCGTTGAAATATCAAATGGACTAAAGCCGGATATGTTTATCCTGACCGGCGACTACGTCTCGCACGCTTCGGAATTTATTGCGCCTATGGCTGAGGTTTTGGGAGATCTGGAATCGGAATTCGGAACCTATGCGTGTTTGGGAAATCATGATCACTGGACGGATGCAGATCTTGTGACTCATCTGATGCGCGGCGAAGGAATAAATGTTTTGGTAAATGATGGATTTCGTTTTACAGCGCGCGGTGCGTCGTTTTGGCTGTGCGGAGTCGACGATCATATGGCGGGAAAGACCGACATTCCATCCGCCTTGCACGGATCATTTGAGGACGAAATGAAACTGCTTTTGGCACATAATCCGGTAATCATTAGGCAGGCTGTTCGAAACCGAATCGACGTGATGTTCAGCGGTCACACACACGGCGGACAGATAAAAATCCGTGATAAAGAAAAAAGGGTTTTAGCAAACCGACGTCTATCCAGCGGGCTTTCCCGGCGTAAAGATACTCAGATTTACATCACCCGCGGCATCGGCACGGTCGTGCTTCCGGTTCGCTATCAATGCCCACCCGAGATATCTTTGATCGAATTGAAATCAGTAAGAAATTAAACCTTACGAAATCAGAAATTTCTTCAATTTTCTATCGTGTGACCGACATTTGCAAAACTGGGTCGTCCGATAGAAAAATTGAAATAGAACCATACTCTTCGAGGAATACACAAAAAAGTCTCAAAGTTAATCGCGAAACTTTGAGACTTTTTCTTTATACGGTAAGATTTCGTATCTGAAAAATATGTCCTCAAAAGTTGTGACCATTCCAAACCTGCTAACGTTTTTGCGGATGGCACTTATTCCTGTATTTGCAAGCCTCTTATTTTATGGCTACAGCGAATGGTCGCTATTTGTTTTTTTTATAGCCGGGATTTCCGACGGGATCGACGGTTTTATCGCCCGGCGCTTTGATCAGCATTCCGAGCTCGGTACAATTCTTGACCCGATCGCTGATAAGCTTCTGATGACGACCGCATTCATCATTCTGACGCTTCCTCATCTTTTCCCGCCGGTGCGCCATTTGCCCGTTCCATTTTGGGTTACCGCCTCCGTTATTGGTCGGGATGTTTTGATAATTTCGGTAGCCGCTGCGATCAATGTTATTACTGGATTTCGTGACTTCAAACCTTCCTGGCTTGGAAAACTGAGCACTTTGGTTCAGGTCATTGCCGTAGTTTTAATACTTTCAGCCGCCGTATTTCCTTCAACGGATGGCTTTTATCTTCCGGTTGTATACGTCGTAATTGTTGCACTCGCGTTTCTTTCAGGATTTCACTACATATTCTTTGTAGCAAAATTGATGAAGGAAGAATCTGAATAAACCAGTGAGATTACTCAAACTTTAGCTCATTTTCTTGTTCAGGTCCGTTGTGTGGAGTTCTTCAAGCATCTTAAGCAATTCATCAAAATCAAGGGGTTTCGCCATATGTTTCTGGAACCCACATTTTAATGCCTTTTCCCTATCCGTCAAAGACGCATAAGCGGTTAATGCGATGGCGGGAATTGTTTTGTTTTTCTCAGACTTTCTCAAATTTTCGATTAATTCGTATCCATCCGATTGGGGCATTCCGATATCGCTGATCAAAATGTCAAAATCCTTTTCAGCCAGTAAAGCCAAGGCTCTGGACGCGGAATCTGTAATTTCAACCTTCGCTTTGCGCTGTTCCAGAAGGATTTTCAGCGGAATTACTCCGTCGATATCATCATCGACAAGCAGGATTTTGCTACCGGAAAGTGGGTAAGACTTACCACTCGAATTATGATCTTCCGTATCGGCCATTGATTTGGCATTGTCTGGTTGTGGCTCGCGAAACAAGGGAAATTTGAGTGTGAAGACCGAGCCTTTGTCGAGTCCATCGCTAGAAACTTCGATTCTTCCGTCATGCAATTTAGTAAGATGATTTACGATCGTTAATCCTAGCCCCAATCCGCTATGATTTCTTTTGGTTGTGCTATCGCCCTGGCGGAATCGTTCAAAGATATGTGGCAAAAATTCCGGCTCGATGCCTACGCCATCATCTTTTATTTCGAGTTGAAGAAAGTCTTTTTCAATCGACAAATTTACATCGACCGATCCATTTTCAGGCGTGAATTTAACGGCATTATTAAGAAGATTTATGATGATTTGATGAAGGCGAGTATCGTCGCCGAAAACTTTCTGAGAACCGAGTAAATTATTGAATGAAAGTATGATCTGTTTCTTTTCAGCAAGCGGACGCGCAATGTCCAGAGCATTGGAGACTATCGGCAAGAATTCGACCGCTTGTTTTTCAATCAGCATTTTGTCACTAATGATCCGGGAAACATCCAAAAGATCTTCGATCAATTCATTCTGGAGGATAATGTTTCGTTCAATGACATCTATTGCTTGTTCGGTATGGATCTTATCCGTTCGGCCGGTCTTAAGTATCCTGATCCACCCGAGCATGGCATTGAGCGGAGTCCGAAGCTCGTGCGATAAAACAGATAAAAACTCGTCTTTAGCAAGATTTGCAGCTTCAGCTTCTTTTCGCTGTTCGATTTCCGCTTTAAGCAGCGCTTCGCTTATTCGTTTAGTTTCGGTGATATCACGCGAAACCGCCAATAGTCTGGCTGAATTTTCTTTTATGTCTGTTGCTCCAATCCGAAGTACAATGACATCCCACCATTTCGGTTTTCCTTTTGTGGTCGGACAGAATGCCTGAAAGCGGGCGGTTTCGCCATGACGAGCACTTTCAACCGCATCGTTTATCAGATGTTGATCTTTTTCCTCCCAAATGTCCGACCAATTTTTGTTTCTAAATGGTTCGAAGTCGTCGATCTCCAATAAGCAGACTCCATTCTGATTCATATAAAGGAGATGCCCGTCCTCATCGAGCAATTTAACGCAATCAGGACTACTTTCCAGCACCTCGCGATTGAGAACTTCGCTTGCACGGAGGTCTTCCTCAACTTTTTTTCGGTCTTCGATATCGATGCCGGAGCCAAACCACTCTAATATATTTCCCTTAGAATCTTTTCTTGGCACAACCCGCACGAGAAACCACCTATAATCTCCATTTTCGCTTCGGAGACGATATTCAGATTCAAAAATACGACCTTCTGTTATGGCCTCTTTCCATATCTTTGATACTTCGCGCAGATCATCGGGATGGATTGCATCCGTCCAACCCGTTCCCAAAGTCTGCTTTTCTGTAAGTCCTGTATAGTCGTACCATTGACGGCTCGTAAAGTTCGCAGAGCCTTCATTGTTCGTGATAAAAGTAAAAGCGGGAATGGCTTCCGATAACACACGATATTTTTCCTCGCTTATTCGTGTCTCTTGCTCGGCAATTTTTCTATCGGTGATATTCTCGTGGGCAACGACGACGCCAAGGGTTCCGGCATCGCCGTAACGGGTTACGCGCATAATGAACCAACGCGGCTGAGTTTTACTGTTGCATGGATATTCCAATTCAAACAAAGTTTTCCGTCCAGCGATCACATCCTTTATTCCATCGGAAGCCAATTTTCCTTGTAGACGGCAATCGGTCGTAACCTCGGAAACTGATTCGCAGGTTTTTATGTAATTGTTACCGATCCCATAATTTTCGCCCTCAAAATCATTTGCATCCGCAAAATTACGCCACGCTTCGTTTATTTTTCGGATTACCCCGTCATGATCGAGAACCGCAATATGAGCCGTTAAGGCATCAATCGTCCCTTGAAGAATTCTTTCCGACTCACGAATTGCTTGCTCAGTTTTATTTCTTTCGGTGACATCGCGGATTACGCCGACGAAAAACTTTTCATCATCTTGTAGATATTCACCGAATGAGATCTCCAAAGAAATCTCATCGCCATTTTTATGCTTCCCCGGAACTTCAACTCTGTTCCAATCAAGGTTTTTTTCACCTGTTTGCAAATATCTTTTAATTGCTGCTGAATGAACCTCCTGGAGGTACCCGGGCATCAGCATTGTAAGACTCCGCCCGATCATCTCCCGCATTTCATAGCCAAATATGTTTTCGGCGGCACGGTTAGCAAAGAGAATCGTGCTGTGCACATCGATGCGTATAATAGCATCCGAAGCATTCTCGGCAATTATTTTATAACTCAATTCTGCTTCCTTTTCGTTCTTAAACTTAGAAACTGTTTGAGCTGAATCCTTTATCGGCGACATACCTAATTAATTTTCGTTCGAAGACTACTTTTTTTCAAAACAATCGAAGTTTACAATCCTGAGGACATTATACAGATTAACCAATGCCTGACCTATCGATTCCGCCGTTTAGATTGACGATACGAGATTGCTCTGAATTAGTTTATACGAATGAGCTCATATAAACTTGACAACGATACACTCAAATCTTATAATTTCCAAAGGCTCAAGTTAGGCATTAGACAATACTATAGTTAGACGGAGAAGGAATAATTAAAAATTGGAGACTTTTTAGATGAGTAAAATAATAGGAATTGATTTAGGAACGACAAATTCGGTTGTCGCAGTAATGGAAGGCGGTGAACCCGAAGTCATAACGAATTCGGAGGGTGGGCGAACAACTCCTTCAGTTGTAGCATTTACCAAAGACGGCAATCGACTTGTCGGACAAGTTGCAAAGCGTCAAGCGGTTACAAATCCTGAAAACACGCTTTATTCAATAAAGCGTTTTATGGGAAGAAAGTATGACGAGGTAAAGGAAGAGATTTCGCAAGTGCCTTATAACATCATCAAGGCTTCGAACGGCGACGTTCGCGTAAAGGTCGATGACAAAGAATATTCGCCACCTGAAATTGCGGCGATGGTTTTGCAAAAACTCAAGCAATCGGCGGAAGATTATCTTGGGCAAACTGTTGATAAAGCGGTGATTACGGTGCCGGCTTACTTTAATGATGCGCAGCGGCAAGCTACTAAGGACGCGGGTAAGATCGCGGGGCTTGAAGTGATGCGAATTGTTAACGAACCGACTGCTGCTGCGCTCGCTTACGGTTTGGACAAAAAAAGCGATGAAACGATCGCTGTCTTCGACTTCGGCGGCGGAACATTTGATATTTCCGTGCTCGAAGTTGGCGAAGGCGTTGTCGAAGTGAAATCTACCAATGGCGATACGCATCTTGGTGGTGACGATGTTGACGATAAATTGATCGATTGGATCATTGAAGAGTTCAAAAAAGATCAAGGAATTGATTTAACCACTGACAAAATGGCATTGCAGCGGCTGAAAGAATCTGCTGAAAAAGCAAAGATCGAACTTTCAACTGCTATGGAAACCGAGATCAACCTACCGTTTATAACGGCGGATCAATCCGGACCAAAGCATTTGGTCATGAAATTGACCCGCTCAAAATTCGAGCAGCTGGTTGAACCGATTTTGTCGCGTTTGATGCCTCCGGTCGAAAAAGCTATTGAAGATGCAGGTCTAAAACCTGGAGATATTGATGAATTAGTGCTCGTCGGCGGCTCGACACGTATTCCGAAGGTACAGGAAATGGTCAAGGCGTTTTTTGGAAAAGAGCCTAATAAGTCTGTAAATCCGGATGAAGTCGTTGGAGTCGGTGCTGCGGTTCAGGCTGGTGTGCTTTCGGGCGATAAGAAAGACATTCTTTTGCTTGATGTTACACCTCTGACTCTCGGTATCGAGACACTTGGCGGGGTCTTTACGGAAATGATCTCTCGTAACACGACAATTCCTACGCGGAAATCTGAGATCTTTTCTACCGCTTCGGATAATCAAACATCGGTCGAGGTTCATGTGCTTCAAGGTGAACGCCCATTGGCGACTGACAACAAGACGCTTGGTAAATTCCATCTTGTTGGAATTCCGCCTGCACCGCGAGGTGTTCCGCAGGTTGAGGTTACTTTTGACATTGACGCGAATGGAATTGTTAACGTATCCGCAAAAGATGTTGGTACGGGTCGCGAGCAAAAGATCACGATAACTGCTTCGTCAGGTTTATCGAAAGATGAAATAGATAAAATGATGAAGGACGCAGAATCGCATTCGGCGGATGATGACGCCAAAAAAGCGGAGATCGAAGCACGAAATCGGTTGGACGGCCTTGTTTACAATGTCGAAAAATCTTTCGAAGAGAGCAAGGATAAACTTGGAGACTCCGAAAGAACCGAAATCGAGGCTGCGATCGCCGATGCGAAAACGGCACTCAAGGACGGCGACACGGATTCAATGAACAGTACGTTCGAGACGCTTCAAACGGCTTCGCATAAGCTTGCGGAAGTGCTGTATTCGCAGCAAGGCGCTGATGCAACGGACGATTCTGCCGAACAGGCATCGTCGGCGAGTGCGGGCGGGGGCGATGATACAACCTCTTCTGTTTCGGATGATGATGTTATCGATGCAGAATACGTCGACGCTGAAGAAGCGGCTTCCGACGAAGGCGACGAAGCTGCGTCCGAAGAAGAGAGTAAATAGATAGTTTTCAGTTTTCAGTAGTCAGCAAGCGGTAATTTCGCTGACTGCTGGCTACTGTCTTCTGAATACTAATTTTAATGGCAAAGAAAAAAGATTATTACAAATCACTCGGCGTTTCGAAAAGTACTAAGGCACCTGATATAAAAAAAGCCTATCGGAGGCTCGCAAGAAAATATCACCCCGATGTAAACCCCGGGGACCAATCTGCCGAAGAGAAGTTCAAAGAGATTCAGGAAGCCTACGACATACTCTCAGACGAGAAAAAACGTAAGGTTTTTGACAAGTTTGGCTACTACGACGATAATCTTGACGCCAATTCTCCGTTTGGGGCGGGTGCAACTAGTGGAACCGGCGGCTACGATTTTTCGGGATTCTCGTGGGATCCAAATGCTGCACGCTCGTCATCGCAAACTGCGGAAGAATCGTCGAGTTTTCGAGATATATTTTCCGATCTATTCGGTAGCGGCGGCGTAAGAGTCGAACCGGAAGCGCCTCGTCCGTTACCTAAAAAGGGAGCGGATATCGAAATCCCGTTGGCCTTGAAATTCGAAGAAGCGGTTACTGGTCTAACAACAAATATAACCGTCGATCGCTCGACCCAGTGTTCCCGCTGTAATGGCGCAGGAGATATGGGGGGGCCGGTTGTTACGTGCACCACATGTAATGGTTCTGGTCAGGTAAAGAAACAGGGAGGACGGCTCCAATTTTCACAACCATGTCCCGATTGCGAAGGTACCGGAAGGCGTAGACAGCCCTGTTCGCTTTGTAAAGGTAAAGGCGTGACACCAGTGAAGGAACAAGTCAAGGTACGTATTCCCGCAGGAGTCGATACGGGTTCAAGAGTTCGGATTGCAAAGAAAGGGCATGGAGGTAGATTGGGAGCAGAGCCGGGTGATCTTTTTATTATCACAAATGTAGGTAAACACCCTCATTTCAAGCGCAAAGGCTACAATATTTACGTTACGGTCCCGATCACTATTTCGGAAGCCGCTTTGGGGGCGAAAATTGAGGTGCCGACCGTCGAAGGAAAAACGAAATTGAGAATTCCGCCAGGAACTCAGTCCGGGCAAAAGATCCGTTTACGCGAGAAGGGAATTCCAAGCGTAAGAAACAAGGAAGTGCGCGGTGATCAGTTTGTCGAAGTCCGTATCACATTGCCGAAGGTTATTAGTGAGGAGACAAAGGAACTTCTACGGCAAATTGATAAAGTGAACTCTGAAAATCCTCGTCGCGCAATGGGTTTGGAATAAGAGTTACTAGATGAATAAGAACGAAAAAACTTACACAATAAGCGTTGTTGCAAAGCTTTACGACATTCATCCGCAGACTCTTCGCGGATATGAACGCGAAGGATTACTTGCGCCGTCACGCTCAGAAGGAAATACCCGAAAGTTTACCGATGAGGATCTCGAGCGGCTGGAAGTTATTTTATCCCTCACAAAAGATTTAGGCGTCAATCTTGCTGGCGTAGAGATCATTCTGAACATGCGAGAAAAGATGGATGCAATGCAACACGAGTTTGAACGCTTTTTTGATTATTTAAGAACTCACGCTGATGAAATCTCGAATCAGGTTGGCACATTATCCGGTTCACGGGCCTTGATTCCGGTCTCTCGTCGATTCCGATTTGAAGAACTCAATGAGCTCGAAGAAGAAGAAATTGAGTAAGATTTCGAAGTTTTTTCAAGTTTGCTCTTTACAACTCACCTTATTCTGATACAGAATAAAACCTAACTCACAACCCAAAAAAAATTTAATAAAAGGAGTGCGTAATGCTAAACCTACATGGGAAAGCCTCGCTTTTTTCCCTAATCCTCTGTCTCTTTTGTTTATGTCTTTTAACCTCAGCGCAAGATCTCGATGATGTCATCATCAGCGGTAACATCAATGATTCAAATGGTGATAGCATCATCGGTGCCACTGTGGAGACAACCTTTTCAGCCACAGGTGCCGTTCGAAATGTGGTTACCAAAAATGATGGAAGATATCGTTTCATCGAACTTCCGCCAGGAAATTATAAGGTAAAAGTATCTGCAGATGGTTTTGGATCCAAGGAAACGCGCGAAATCGAAACTATTTCGGCGCAGAATCTAAACCTAGACTTCACACTTTCGCCCGCGACCGTTACGGCGGAGCAAACGGTTACGATCTCTGACGAAGATGCGTCGACGATCGACACGACGCGGACGATAGTCGGTGGAACGTTAACCTCGAAAGAAATCGAGGAGCTTCCAAATACATCAAATGACGTATTAAATCTCGTCTTTACACTCACCGGAACTGCCGAGGAACCGCTCTCAATTCGAAATCTTGCGGGCGATGATAGAATTGGCGGCGGCAGCGACAATGATCGGCCGCGGCAAATTATCGGCACCGGAAATATTTCACTGGCCGGAAGTGCGGCGTATTCGACGAATATAACGATTGACGGTCTGGATAACAACGACGACCGGGAAGCTGATGACAGATTCAAACCTCCGATCAGTTCAGTTGCTGAAGTTCAAGTAATAACAAACCAATTTTCAGCCGAATACGGTCGTGCTTCGGGCGGCAGGATCAATATCAGAACCAAAGCCGGTGCGAAGAAATTTCGTGGAAGTTACTCGTTGTTTTTTGAAGACGATAACTTGAACGCGAATACCTATAATAATAATCGCCGCGGGCTTTCACGCCTTCCTTTTACGGAGTGGGAACCCGGGTTTTCATTGAGCGGATCGGTTCCATTCTGGTATTTTAAAAACCGCACGTTCTTTTTTACCTCTTACGAGTACCGCAAGCGGAATGGTACTACTCAAATTTTTACCGCACTCCCTATTCAGCAGAATCCGTTGTTTCCTTTACCCAAACCGACGAACCCTGCGACAGCCCGACTCGATCTGCAGGGTGGAAATGCTGAAATTGCCTCATATATAAAACAGATTGAAACACCCAATACGCGGCACAGCGGAGGGGGGCGTGTCGACCATAATTTTACTGATTCGCATAATTTGACGTTTAATTATTCATTTGGAAGGCAAAGAGGGTTTAGTCAATATCGCGAAACGACACGATTTTTAGAAGAAACCCTTCAGGGAAGAATTCGCAGAACGGAATCCTTCTATGTAACTGATAATTATGTAGTTAGCTCAAATTTTGTCAATCAATTTCGTTTTCAGTATTCTAAACTCCGTCCGGACTTTGTGACGAAAAATCCGCTCGATCCGGTCGTTCTGCTTAGACTTTATGACGAAACAAATTCGGATCGTGAAAATCAAATAAACGGCACCGTTGTCGTCGGAAATTCTACCGGAAACTTTTCGAGTTTGAGAAAGGAGAATCGCTTTCAGATTCAGGAAACTGCAAATTTTGTAGCCGGAGATTTTAATCTAAGGTTTGGTTTCGATATTCAAAATATTAAATCGACGATCAACGAACTCCCCGATACTACCGGCACTTTTAATTTCGAATCCGCAGATGGATTTTTGTCCAATCAGTTAATACGTTACCGTCGCAATACCACGGGAATTTCAACCGTAAACAATACTTACTACAGTTTTTTCGGACAAGCGGATTGGCGCTTTAGGTCCAATATTACGTTGGGTTTTGGGCTGCGTTACGAGCGCGAATCCGTAGTTGAAGATAAAAATAACTTTGGACCGCGAGTTGGGATTGCCTATTCACCCGGAAATTACGGAAAGTCGGTGTTTCGCTTTGGGGCGGGGATCTTTTACAACCGGACGCTACTCAGAACGATCGACGATTTCTTTATCGATCAAACACAGCAGGAATTTGACAGCAATCGTTTGCAGGGAACTTCGGATGAATCCAGATGCTTTACGGATACTGCTTTTGCTTTGACCCGTGACGAATGTAAATTTCTTTTGTACGCCGCCGCACGTTTTCCGACTCCGCTGACGCTCTCGGAGATACGCGCGGTTCCTGGAATAATTGACATCGAAAAAGGCTTTAGCCAGAATATTTTTACACGTCGGCTTGAAGACAATATTAAAATTCCGGAGAGCTATCAATTAAATGTTGGTTACGAACGCGATCTCGGAAAAGCTTTTGCCTTTGAAATGAACTTTACCTACAACAAAGCAATCCGGCTTTGGCGCGAGCGCAACATCAACGCGTTTCAGGTGCCGACTGGTTTTTCGAATTTTACAGATTATCTTTTATCGTTGGGCGACATTGAAATTCCGGGAACTTCAAGCGGAACAGATATATATCGGTTCGAACTTGGTGATCCAACGGATACAAACGGTGATGCAAACGCGGCAAATGGAACAGACTGCAACAGCAGCACACCGCTCTGTGTCGTCAACCTGAACACTCTTAACGGTTCTACGAGTACGCTTGAGCCAATCGGGATTGCACGGCGAGTTCTGCTTGCAACATTAGGTAGGCCGCTCGACAACACAATCGAGCAAATCGAGGAAGTTGGCTCAATGGGGACAAGCGTCTATGAAGGACTTTCGTTTGAACTTCGCCGGCGTTTTCGCCGTTTGGGCAGCGGTTTCAGTTCGTCAATGCGGGTTTCGTATGTGCTCTCAAGAACACGCGACGACGGGTTTGTCGATACAAGCTCCGCACAAATCGCCGGGGATTTTAATTCCGAGTTTACCCGAAGTTTAATAGACCGCAGACACAAGCTGCGGTTTTCCGGAACGTTGGAATTACCCGGTTGGCTTGGAAAACTTCGTATGTCGCCAATATTGCGGATCGAAAGCGGGAGGCCATTTAACATTTCGATTGGCGGAGATGATAGGAATCTGGACGATGTGAGCAATGATCGGCCAAATTATAGTGGCGATTTGAGTAAGATCATTTGGCATCATCCAAACGATCCTTTTCCGCGCGATATATTTGATAATTTATCACTCGCGCCGATCGGAAGCGGCGGCGGCAATCTTCCACGGAATGCCGGACGCGGTCCGGTCCTGTTTGACCTTGATCTAAACATTTCACGCGAATTTAGGGCTGGCGAGCGATTTAGATTGAAACCCCAAATAACCTTTGGCAACATCCTAAACGCGACAGTTTATGATTTCGGAACAAACTTCATAGGTCTCGAAAATGCGGGAAGCCCGGAGTTTGAGCAGGGGTTCCTTACCCCTTCAAGAACCCTGAGTCAGCGAAAAATTCAATTAGGCCTTCGTGTGAATTTCTAAGGTTCGCAAGCTTCTCAAACCGCTTCGCTTATCTTTTCCTACTTTTAGGTGACTTATTGTTGTCAAATATGGTAGTTTGTATATGTTAAACAATATTTATTAACGTCGAAATATGAGTATTTCATTAGAAGACAAAGATGTTACTTTTTTAGAAGATTCGGTCGAGACCGTGTTGATAGATGCGGATCTGTTTATCAAATACAATTCGCCCGAAAAAGCGTTCAAACTCCTGCGCGGCGCTATCGACCGGAATCCCCATTCTATCTCGCTGCGTGAAAAGATGAGATCGATAGCAAATTCGCACAGGAATTTAGATGAAGCTACCGAGCAATGTCTTGCTTTGGCGAGCTTGTATATTGGCCGTTCGAATTTTGATCTTGCTTATGACCGCTTGCAGGAGGCAAAATCATTGGATCCGCGGATCTCAATTGCTTCAGGACTTGAAGCGATCCGGGTAGCTCGCATGCCGAGTCAATCGGGCGAGATTTCCGGCAAAGCGAAATGGGAACGCCCGACGGTGGTATTGTCGGGTGACATCGAATTGATCAGCATTTTTGACGCAGTGCAGGTTATCGAAAACTCGAGATTAACGGGTTTGTTGGTCATTAAATCCGACATGCAGGTTGCAAGTATCGCCTTTAACGATGGCAAGATCGTAGACGCCCAAGCTGAGGGCATGGACAGTATGGCGGCATTTCGTCAGATCATAGAACTCAAGGAAGGGAAATTTGATTTTGCTAGATCGGAAGAAAAGTTTCCAGAAGCTATTACGGTTGTTAGCAATAAGAACTTCCTCTTAAACGCACTCGCCTCGCTTGAAGCCGAAAAAGCGGAGAAGGAAGGAATTCGCGACCTCCGCGATGAAGAGATCGCACTCTGACTTTGGCAAGAACCTATTAGGCTAAAACCCCTTTTTTACAGGGGGTTTTCAGTTTCCCTCAAAGTGCCGTTTCCGATGCAGCAATTTTTAATAAAATCAACGGCATCTTGTGGAGAATCAGTGAGATGCATCAGGCCAAGGTCCTCGGAATTGATATTTTTTTCCGAAAGCATTGTTGAGGTCAGCCAGGATAGCATTCCCTTCCAATAACTTGAGCCAAACATGACCACTGGAAAATTGCGAATTTTTCTCGTTTGAATCAATGTAAGTGCTTCGAAAACCTCATCCATCGTTCCATATCCACCCGGAAAGATTATATATGCGTTGCTGTATTTTATGAACATCGTCTTCCGAATCATAAAATACTTGAAACTCAGCTCATGGGTTTGGTAGGGGTTTGGTTCCTGCTCAAAAGGAAGCTCAATATTTACGCCGACGGAAATTCCACCCGCCTCAAACGCGCCGCGGTTACCCGCTTCCATTATCCCCGGACCACCGCCGGTTATTACTTCAAAACCAGCTTCGGCAAGGAGTTTTCCTGTTTCTCGAGCCGCTTCATAATACTCGGTGCCTTCGGGTGTACGAGCGGAGCCAAATATAGAAACTCCTCGCGTAATTGTGGCAAGGGCGTCGAAGCCGTTTACACACTCTCCCATTATTCGAAAGACGCGCCATGAATCCGAACTCTTAAATTGATCGTTGGGTTCGGGCGAGCGGAGCAATGCCTCATCTTCCGTAAAACGCATTTCGAGAGATCTTTCTTTTTCTTTTGCTTCCGCGACTGTTGTAGGTTCGATCTTTGTCTTTTGACGGATGTTTGACTTGTTGTCACCTGATCTGTGTTTTTCTGACATATTTTTTAATAAGTCTGTTTGGTTTACTGAACTTGAATAGTCTGCTGATCTTCGTGATTGCCCACGTAGGTTTCTATGACTCAGTCAACTTCCGATAACTCGACAAACTCAGTAACTTCTTAGAGCCCCATAATATTAAACCCGCAATCGACATGAATTGTTTCACCTGTTATTCCCGACGACAGATCACTGACCAGGAAAAGTGCCGTATTTCCAACTTCGCGGACTTCGACATTTCGTTTCAACGGTGCTTTCTCCTCGACGAAATGCAGAAATGAGCTCATATTTTTGACTCCGCGTGCAGAAAGTGTGTTGAGAGGTCCGGCGCTGATCGCGTTTACGCGGATGTTGTTTTTGCCAAGATCGTTTGCCAAATATCTGACCGAAGATTCGAGCGCGGATTTCGCTACACCCATTACATTATAATTTTGCACAACCTTTTCAGCACCGTAATAACTCATCGTGACGATGCTTCCGCCATCTTTCATAAGCGGCATGGCAGCGAGCGAAACCTGTGTCAGCGAAAACGCGCTGATTTCAAGAGCGGTCAAAAATGCATCGCGTGTTGTTGTCAAAAACTCACCTTCAAGAGATTCCCGGGGTGCAAAAGCAATCGAATGAATAAGAAAATCAAGTTTGCCATACTTTTTATCAATTGCCTCAAACGCTGAATCAACCTCGCTTTGGTTGGTCACATCGCAAGGCACAACCAAAACGTCCGCGATTTCTGATGTGAGTTTTTCGAGATTTCTCTGCAGACGCTCACCTTGATACGAAAAAGCAAGGGTCGCGCCATTTTCTAAACAGGCTTCCGCGCAGGCCCATGCAATTGAGCGCTGATTCGCAACACCTAAAATTAATCCGATCTTTTTTTCCAACATAGATTGACGAGTTTAGAAGCGAGCGTGATAAAAATCAAGCTTATCACGCCCTCTAAAAGGCTTTTAGTTTTCTGAATAGACTTTTTGGAGACCTTGAAAATCCAACATCCGAATATCGACATCGACAGGTGTCGAAGAAAATTTACTGACAAGTGTCGAACGAAGTTGGGTTTCGGCCTCGTGATCGAGCTGGGTTACGAGTACCAGTAATAAACGCGTTCGCGAATCCGGCTGTTGATTCGAAAGTGCCGCTTTGGCGGAAGAAGTTTTCTTTAGGATATCGGTAATCTTTTCCTGGCGCATATTTGGCGAAACGACAAATGAGATTTGGATACATGTGACCAAATCATGATCGACATATACACCCGTAAAATCAGCATCACCAATTGTCACGTAACGCAAAACAGGACATTGTGATTCCTCTTGAATCTTTCTGAGAGCTAAATCTTCCGCGACGATATAGGCAGAGCGAAGATCGCTAAGCTGCTCCCGCGGAATTTTTAAAATCGCAGCGATCTGATTTACTTCGCGATTTAGGGTTGATTTTTGGGCGTCCGAAGAAATCAGTTTCCATTTTATTTCCTTATTTGTTTCCGCAGCAGTTAATTTGCCTGAATGCCGCAAAACTAACCAACCGATAAGTCCCAAACCGAAAAACGGAAAAGTAAACAAGAATATGATGATCGTCCAGATTTGCTCCGGGCTGAAATATTGGGCCGCGAAAGACAGTACAGCGCCCGCCGAAATACAGACGACAATCGCGAATGCGACGACCAGAACAAGAAAATTCTTGAGCGGGTTAAACCCAACCGAGTTGTTCGATTGATTAGCCATTTAAAACGGGCACAAGTATCCAATTTCGAAGACGGGTGGAAAACGCAAACATACCTAAAGTAGAAATTATAGGTTTAGTGTCAAGAAAAAGAAACAAACGAATCTTGTTAACTAAAAAAAGCGCAGTTAGGAAGCCGATGTCGATTTTTCAAATGGAATTTCCTCAAAATGCGTGAAGCGTTTGAAGTCTGAAAAGCGTCCGTTTATTTCTTCGTGTGTTAATCGGTCGACGCGCTCAGTGCCGAATTCTTCAACGTTAAAGGAAGACATGATCGTGCCGAAAACCATTGCCCGGCGCATCGTTTCTTCATTAATCTCATCCTGACTTGCCAGATAACCCATAAACCCCCCTGCGAATGTGTCGCCCGCTCCCGTAGGATCAAAAACCGATTCAAGTGGATAAGCCGGAATCGCGAAATATGCGTTTTCGGTAAAAAGTGCTGCGCCATATTCACCGCGTTTGATGACGACCGCTTTCAAGCCGCCGGTCTCCATCAATTTTTTGGCCGCAACGTGGATATTCGGTTCGTCTGCAAGTTGGCGTGCTTCGGCATCGTTGATGATTATACAATCAACAACCTTCATCGTTTCGATAACGGCATCTTTCATCGAATCGATCCAAAAATTCATCGTGTCCATGGCGACAAATTTTGCATTCGATTGTGCGCGCACGCCTTTTTGGATCATCGGTAGAATATTAGCCAGAAATAAAAGATCTGTGTTTTTTGATTTGTCCGATAATTTAGGATCAAATGTTTCAAAAACATTGAGTTGTGTGTCGAGCGTATGAGCGACATTCATATCGTATTCATAACGCCCGCTCCAAAAAAATGTTTTGCCGTCTTTAACGATCTCTATATCATCTGTGTTGATATTATGACGCTTAAACACTGCCCATTCATCATCGCCGAAATCATTTCCAACAATTCCAACCGCGTTCACGTCCGTGAAAAAACTAGACGACAACGAAAAGTGCGTTGCCGCACCACCCAAAATTTTATCGCGTTTTCCAAAAGGTGTTTCCAATGCATCAAACGCAACCGAACCTACTACTGTTAAAGACATTTATTAAATTTACTCCTGATTATATTTCGAAAGAAAGAGTTATTTTCCTTGCATAGAACGGGATTGTAAAGTGTTACTCACGGAAATCTTACCTACGCGAAGCAAAATGATCAGTCAAAATCGATTGGAATCGCTCAATCTGACGGGTTGTTTGGTAAAAAATTTCGAAAAAGGAACTTTCAAAATGTCACGTCACAGTTCCATTCTTCCTATTTTCAGGTCGTGAGGTTAGCGGCACGCCGATTGCGTTATTAATGGATGTAAAACTAGGGATGCGTGTAATGGTTGGGGTTATTCCACCGTTGCTACGCAGCCTACTGGTCCGCTTTAGCTTCTATGACAAAAAATGGCACTATCTTTATGACGAAAAGTGTAAATATCGTAAATAGAACAAGTCCAATTCTTCACGAGAGGATAAATCCTCTTGAGGGAGGTTTTAGCATGATCGAGCTTCTGATCGTCTCGCTCATTGCTGCAATACTTGCTGTCGTTGCTGTGCCAAACGGTATTCGGCAAGTACAGCTTTATCGGCTCGAAACATCAGTTTCGTTGGTTAGCAACGAACTGATGAAAACCAGGATGAGCGCGATCAAACGAAATCGCACCGTTTGGCTCCGGCTGGAAAAGGCTTATCGAACGTCACAAATAATTACTACTGATGACGCGAACAAGCCGATTGGTTTGGGTTCCCCGGTTCCACTAGGTGAAGGGCTGGTGCTTGATTCAAACTCAACGATTGAAATTCGTTTTGATTCAACGGGGCGCTTGAATGGAGGATCACAATCGTTACGGATAAAAGAAGCCTCTTCGGGAAAACGGAAAAATATTAATATTTCCCCCTCGGGCAAAATTACGGTTAGTTCAATGTACTGATATCTTAATTTAGCTTGGAATATGGAACTTAATCGAAAAATTACTCGAAAACAAAAAGGATTTACCCTAATCGAATGCTTAATCGCGATGGTGATTACAACAATCGGTTTGGTAGCGGTTGCCGGGTTGATCGCGATCGGAATTCGATTGCAAACCGAGGCACGCGATTCGACTGCCGCTAATTCACTGGCGAGAGCTAAAATTGAAGAGCTGCAAAACTATGCTCCGAACGCAGCGCAGCGGACACGGGGTGGCAGCTTGACGGCAAATGTTGCGAACTATAATGACGCACCTGATAATCGATATTCAAGACGATGGCTTATAGAGACACACCCAGCTGACCCGGGCGTCCCGGCAAACACCCAGAGAATAACAGTTGTGTTAATTGGCACGATCCGTGATATTCGATTGCCTGATATTCGGCTAACCGTATTGGTGCCAAGCTCTTAAAAAGGTTGTTAATGAAAAGCGAAAATAATAGAACGAATGAATCCGGGTATAGCCTGATCGAACTATTAATAGTCTCGGTAATATTGGTTTTCACTCTTGGCATTATTGCTGGAGTGTTGACGGGGGTTCAGCGCAGCTATTCACAGATGCGCCCGCGAACGGAGGCGCTTAACGACGCCACAGCCTCGTTGGAGTTTCTGACCCGGTTAATTCGGACGGCCGGAAATAACCCTAATGGAATTAGCGGCCTCAAGCCGATTGATCCGGGCAATGCGACGGGTGGTCTCTATACGACGATTCGTATCCGATCTGATTGGCGCGGTTCGACGATGAGCAGCCTGCCAGATGGTGATTTGGATGATCCATTTGAAGATGTAATATTTTTTGCCAACAATAATCGGCTGATGAAGACAGAATCAACTGATGCGGGCGCAGTAGAATTTTTGGATAATGTGAGCAATATCTTCTTCATTTATTACGACACCAATAATCAGCTTATTGTCGATCCGAAGACAAACCACACCCAGATAACCCGAATAGACATCACGATTATCGTTTCACCACCGGGCACATTACCGATGACTTTTCGTTCATCGGCATTTCTTAGGCAAAGATAATGAAAAAAGGAAATTTTGACGAAAAACAACAAAAAGGCGCTAATGAATCCGGCGCAGCTTTAATAACGTCAATTTTTGCGATGTTGTTAATTACGGTACTTGGTTTTGCATTGATATCGGCGGGAATTCTCGCCCAAAATATTTCTACTAACGCACGTGAGCAGACCGAAGCATACTATATTTCTGAGGCGGGCTTAACGCACGCAACAAATTTGCTTATTTATGCAAACACAACGGAATTCAATTCGATCTTGCAAGCGGGCGATGGCATTGCGAATACCGGTGATGAATTAAGCACCCGACCGCTATCTTTAACTCCAATTCCTGCCGCCGGAATCATATTCGGTAATGGGAAATACGTTGCAAAAGTTGGTGATGATCCGGCAGATGCAGACGGCGATCCAAACAAAGACAGTAATGGTCGCATTGTCGTCACCTCTACTGGATACGGAAAAAATGGAGCAACGGTTACTACGGAATCGATAGTAGGAATTTTTGGCGTTCCGGCGATCATTGTTGATGGCAATGTTAATTTTTCAGGTAGTACACAACTTCGGGGAACGATGGGGGGAATTCATGCCAATGGAACTCTGGACCTAGGGGGTAATCCCTGTGCCGACGGGCTTTTTAGTGCAACGGGAACTATCCCCGGGGCTAACAAGCTAAACTCTGGTCCCGGTTGTTCCGATCCCGGCTTCTCGCAGCCGTTCCGTGATGCCGTTCCAGTACCTTCATGGGATATTCGAAGTAGTTTCTATAATAGGGCTGACTACGTGCTTGGGGCAATCGGTTCGAAGAAAGGAAAGGTATATAACAGCAGCGGGACGATGATCGCTGATACGTCGTTAACTTTAAACAAATGGGTAATATCGATTGGCCAGGAATTTACGTGGAATCCTTCGTCAGGTTTATGGTCAACATCGAGTTCTACATTGCCGAGCGCGACCTATTATTCTGAAGGGAATCTCGAGATTACTAATAGCTTTGGATCGGAAAGCTCGCCGGCTGCCGTAACTCTTATCGCTGAAGGATACATAGAACTTAAGAAAACCTCAGTCCTTATTCCGAAGCTTGAGAATTACGGGATAATGGCAGGAACTGATCTTATGCTTTCGACTAAAGTGGCCTCGGGTTCGGGCGCTCAAAGTATTTTTTACGCGGGACATCAAATAGATATTTCCGGAACTTCGAGTATTGCCGGAGTTTTGATCGTTAAGAATCTGGCAGACACAAATTCCCCATTTTGCGGATGCAATCGTGTTGGACTATCTTCTGGAGCGATAAAATTAAACGCGAATATGACATTAACCTACAATGGAGGACTTTTTAAGAACAACTCCAAGATCATCAGTTGGCGCGAAGTAAGATATTAAAAATTTTCGATCTATTATGTGACTCTCGACGGCGGGTTTTTCCGGTTTTCTCCGGCGCAAAAGAGAATTATTTTGTTTCCACCTGGATATTTCAACTGTGCTTCACGCCAAAGCCACGATTGGTCGGTTGGCACCGTTTCAAATTCGATTCCTCTTCGTTTGAGCTCGCGAACTTTTTCGTCTAATTCTTCACATTCGAAATATAAAACGATGTTTGAATCAGTGAAAACTTTGTCAGATTCGTGAATTGAAAATGTTGAATCTCCATCGGGACATTCGAAACGCGCGTAGTGCGGAATCGAATCCACAATCGAAAGCAGCCCAAGTTTTTTGTAAAACTTGGGCTGCTTTTCTTTAGTTTTCGTGTAAACCGTTACCTCGTTTAGGTTCATTTTTCAGGCTTCAATTTCGCAAGGGTCTTCTTGGCCTCTTTGAAATATTTGCTATCCGGATGATCATCCACAAGCATTGTGAGATAAACGAGAGCGTCTTCGTTAAGCCTTTCATCGCCAAATCGCTCCTGCTCTTCTACGGATAGATCTTTTAGGTTTAGCTTTTGCTTGCCTTTTCCATTCGACAGATAATAGCTGCTCATCCCGTGGAGGTAAAAAACTTCATCGATCTTCGAGTATGTCGGGTGGGCCGCGATTGTTTCGTCCGTTCGCATCAGAACGGCTTTATACGCTTTTCGAAGTTTGAAATATTGCCACGCGACGTTCAAATTATGGTCGGCGTCGAGCTCCAATATCTTATCGATCGGAACTTCCTGTTTTTCCGGTGTATCCTGGGCAAAAGCCGAAAACGCGGAAAAAACCAAAATAAAACTAAACAATAAAAATACTTTTTTCATAATAAGTCCAATAAATTCTTTTGGTAACTTTAATTTTTTTCAACCAGACAAGTCAATCAACACTCTGATGCGATGCGCCTCGGAAAGGTTTAATGATCCGTCATTTGCACGCCTAGTGAACACTGCAAATATTACTCCCCGACGTGCTACCATTAATCCTTGATTGTTCTACGGAGGAAATAATATCTTGAAAAGAATACTACTAATTTCATTTACCGCTATATTTTTGCTTTCTGCCTGTGGATCTGAAACCGAAACCAAACCTACGAATACCGTTCCGGATGAAAACGCGAATGTTAATGAAGCCACGCCATCTCCCGAACTGGGCGGAACACTCGTTCTTAGCGGAACCAGCGAAAGCCTAACGATTCCCTGCAACCAAAGGGAAGTCGAACTTGACGAAGATACTACTGCAAATACTTATACTCTAACCGGCGAATGCAAAAAATTACTTGTTGATGGTGTTTCCAATCGGATCTATGTAGATAAGGTCGGCGAAATTGAGGTGCTCGGCGCGAGCAATAAGGTCTACTACGGCGAGGGATTGGATGGAAAAGCGCCAAAAATAAGAAAGAAAGGCACAAGTCTGATAGTTGAGAAGCAAAAGGCTAAGGAAGAATAGCCCGTCGTAATTCGCGAGCTTTTATCAGACTTCGAGCAGATGATAAGCCTATCAGCCTTGCTTTGCGTAATAAACTTCTTCATAAGGCTGCAAAACCACCCAACCTTGCCCGCGAAAGGCAAGTTGGACTGATTCGCCGCTTCCACGTCCGAATAATGTGTTTATCGAAATATCGGTTTTAATTTCTGGTTGAAGAATGCTTCATCAGGCGATTACTGAGTTTGAATCAATCGCAATAGGCTGATTTCGTGCAGATCAAAATGTGGCGTGTTCGCGATCCTTCCGGTGCATTGCTGCTTCGTC
>JBBKXN010000058.1:0-25885 GCA_037969475.1 Pyrinomonadaceae bacterium
GCCTTAACGAAACTTACCGGTCCGCGCACACGAACCTTTTCGGGTACTATTTTTGTGCTGTAAATTTCGTAACCCGCCCCGGGATTCCCGACTAATTCAGCTCTGATCGGAACCTCATATTCTTCGACACGTTCAAGTTTTACGGCAATTTTATCTGGTAGTATCTGGTCGATCTTTACACCGTTTGGAAGATCGACCGTGATATTTTTAGCTGTTATTTCTACCGTACGGTCACCTTCCGTTACATTGGTTAGATCAAGTGAAATTACCAAATCTCGCGGATTAAGCTGGTCAAGCTTCCGTTTTTCTCCGCTTACGACAAGATCGACCTCTTTGACCGGAGAATTGATTATTTCGAACTGATTGGAAAAAAGCGGGTTTAAGGTTATTGATCGCAGCCGTGTCTGAGTGGGTTTTTGAAAACCTGTCACACCTACCCAAAGTGCAAAGCTGATGATAAGTGCCGTTAGTTTCAGCAGCCAATCATCGACGAAAATCCGCTTTAACCAGAAACGAATCAACGCCGACCAATCTTGATTTGCGGGTAGTAAATCTTTTGAAATATTAAGACTCATTGAAACTAGCTGACGGCTACCTCGGAATCCGTATCACTTAATCCTTTCGATTCGGATTCATTAGCTTTTTTTCCTTTGTCGCCCTTGGACGAAACAAGCGATACGTCCATGGAATCAAGCAGAAGTTTGCGAAGTTGTTTAGTCTCGAGATTGCGGTGAATTTCGCCGTCTTCGATAAACGAAATCAGCCCCGTTTCCTCAGAAACCACGACCGAAATCGCATCCGTTCCTTCCGTCACCCCGATTGCGGCGCGATGACGGGTACCGAATTCGCGTGAAATATTTGGATTTTTTGTCAAAGGTAAAAAACACGATGCCGAGGCAATTCTTTCTCGGCGAATTATGACAGCTCCGTCGTGTAAAGATGTTGCAGGATTAAAAATCGTGACGAGCAAATCGTAGTTCAAACGCGCATCGATCTGCACACCCGCGTCAATAAAATTGCGCAATCCCACCGATCTTTCGAGAACAATGAGGGCTCCTATTTTGGTAGATGAAAGCGTAGTCGCGGCCAATACGATCTCATCGTAGATCGTTTCACCAAGTGTTCCCTGTTGTTTTCGTAAGAAAGGAAGTCGAAAGCGGTTTCCGAAGTAGATCAATGCCTGCCGAATTTCGGACGAAAACAATATGATTATTAAAAACGGAAGATAAAATACCGCGTAGCGAAGCACAAATTCGAGAGTCGCCAAATCCTGTGTGGCGGCAAACCAATAAAGCAGAGCCAAAATAACGATCCCCGCGACTGTCGGTACAGCCCTCGTTCCTCGGAGAAGCCGTAAGATTACATAGACGATAATAAAAACCGCCGCGATATCGAAAATCGCGCGCCCATTTGCAAAATCGGGAATGTAATCGGTGATCATCATTCGGTTTGGTTATACTTTCATCGTTTAGCTCAAAACAATTGCCGTTGATACGGCACCTAAATCTCCATTTAAAAGAATATCACATAAAAAGTTCAGAGTGTTTCCTGACCGCATTCTTAAGACTTAATCTAACTGAACTAAAAAAATTACGCGAGAATCGTGCCAAAAGTTTTATTCGAGATCGATCGGATGGCTAGCTGCGGCGGCGTATTCTTCCTCTTTGAATGAAACCGACCAATTCTGCCTTAGGATCTATTACACCAAGAACCCCTAATCCGTTGACCTGCATAAGAGCGACCGCATTCGTGACCAAAGCATCTGCCTCAATAAAATAGTCCTCGCGTATCACGCGCATTACATCCTTTACAGTAGTCGAGGTCCATTTTTCGCGAGGTAGATCTCGCTTGATATCGTCCAGTACCAAGAATCCATAAAGCTGTTTTTTTGATGCGACAGGAAAAATCACATATTTATAAAGCGGCAGTATGTGGTCGACAAAGTGCATTACCGTTTCATCGGGCTCAATAGAAACAGGCATTTCCATCACCTGTTCAACAATCAGGTTCTCGAAGTTATTTATCTGCCTGATAATTTTGGCGGCGGAGTCAAACAAGAAAACACCTACCAAAATTGACCAAATTCCGGTGAAAGTATCGCGGCTTATTGAGATCACTACAATTCCAAATACTATCAACGTTGCGGCGATATACTGCCCAAACTTTCCTGTTAAAACTGTCGCCTCGTTTAGATCCTTTCCCCGCCGCCAAAGAAATGCACGTAATACACGTCCGCCATCGAGTGGGTAGCCCGGAAAAAGGTTGAATACCGCCAAAAGCAGATTAAGTAAAAACAGCGCAAAAAAAAGCGGGGAAAGAATTACCGTTCCTAATGAATTCGACACGGCCCAAAATGCGAGGAAAACTAACGAAATGAAGAAACTTGCGATGGGTCCAGCGATGGCAATTCGAAATTCGGCACCCGGTGTATCGGGTTCGCGTCTGAGTTTTGACAAGCCCCCAAATGGGTGCAGCAAGATCTCTAAAACTTGGATTCGCTCCCTGCGAGCTACGTAAGCGTGGGCAAGCTCATGCAAGAATATGGAGAAAAAGAAAACGAGAACGGTAATTAAGCCAAGCGAGAATTTTCCGAAAAAGCTTCCAATTAGAGAATTTGGAATCGTCTGAGCGACAAACCAACTCAATAATCCAAGCACCAAAAACCAACGGTAGTCAATTTTGACAGGAATGCCGTAGATGTGTGTGACGAGGAGCTTCCGTGTGAAAAACTTTAAAAAACGCTTCATAAGAATAAAGCAAAAAAGCGAATGAACCCTATCTCATTCTTCTTTACCGCTCCATTCCTCCTATCAAAACTTACGCTTCAAAAGGGGCTTCTGCGTTCTGTAAAATATGAAGTTCGTTTCGCGAAACTTTTTCGAGAAGCTCGGGTTCGTCAAACATCTTTACGAGTCCTCGAACGGTGGCATATCTAGGTTCGTCAGAAATGATCACCGAGAGATTAATAAAGTCGCGTAAATACTGGTCGATTCCGTTTAGTAGTGCGCCACCGCCTGTAAGAATTACACCTCTGTCGTAAATATCTGCGGCTACTTCCGGACGAAGCTCGGTAAGTGTATCGCCGATAACTTTTGCGACACGTCTGACAATTCCTTCAGTAATCGGATAAATCTCACCTGCCGTTACCGTCACGGCATTCGGGCTCCCAGTCTGAACATCCCGGCCGCGAACGAGCAATTCTTCCTCAGGATCTGCGGGCGGGATTGCGGAAATGAAGCCCCGCTTCATATTTTCCACCGTTTCGGCGCCAATCTGTAACCCACGATGCCTGCGCAAATGCGTAACGATCGCAACATTTATTTCGTCGCTGCCGATTCTTTCAGATCGCGAATGGGAAATCGTTCCTTTCGTAACAATAGCTACATTTGTTGTTCCGGCACCAACATCAACCACGGCAGATGCCCGACGATCATTTGCCTTGACGTCCGCTCCAAATGCGGCAGCCAAACCTTCTTCCATCATATAGACTTTGCCGATATGAGCTTCTTCGGCGGCATTTAACAAAGCTCGCTGTTCGACGTGGGTAACATCCGAGGTCATGCTCATGACAGCCTGACGTGAAACCTGAGAGCTTCCTGTTTTTGCGGACTTTACAAAATGAGCAAGCATCCGTTTGGTGTATTCAAAATCTGCTACAACACCCCCGCTTAACGGCGCTTTAATGATGATATCGCGACCCTCGCGACCCCACATTTCGAAAGCTTCTTTCCCGTATGCTACAACTTCCTCAGTAAGCTCGTTGACCGCAACGAGAGACGGCTCGTCAAACACCACATCACGCCCTTTGACCGCAATAATTGTGTTCGCCGTACCCATATCTATCGCCATAGAATCGGTAACGTAGTTTTTTAATGATGAAAAAGTCATCATATTGGAAATTTTGCTTAGCAAAGACATTACAAAAATTAGCCTACATTATTGAGGGGGGAACCGAACCGTTCGGAACCAATATATGGTACATCAGTTCCACTTTACCTCAAATAGTGAAACGGGCTCAATGCGATTTTTTACAGTTAAAGGTTCGCACTTTCGAATTTGAAAAGTTTCAGTACAGGCCTTGCCTGTTGCCTCGCTGATCAGGATTTGTCCGCCTTTTGCGTTTGATTCAAGTCGCGAGGCTAAATTTACCGTATCGCCGATTGCCGTATACTCAGATCGTCGCTCTGAGCCGATATATCCGATGGTTGCAATCCCGGTATGTAGCCCAATTCCTGTCGCAATTTCGTTGTAACCCTCGGCTTTCAACTCCTTGTTTAGAGTTTGCACACGATTTTGCATTGCTACCGCCGCTTTAACAGCATTGTCCGCATCGTTGGGCGAAGCATGCGGAGCTCCAAAAAGCGCCATCAACCCATCGCCAATATATTTATCAAGCGTTCCGCCATTTTCAAAAATAACTTCAGACATTGCCGAAAAATATTTGTTTAACAATCCAACGACGCGTTCCGGATTCTGTTCTTCTGAAAAAGCTGTAAAGCCTCGTATGTCCGCAAAGAGTACCGTAATCGTTTGATTAATACCTCCGAGCTTAAAGGAATCGGGGCGCTCCAGAAGTTCTTTAACGACATACTCAGGCATAAAACGGCTGTAATTCGCGCGCGCAACTTCTTCTCGTGCTAGACGTTTGTGCGCCTTGATCATTTCAACCGCTACAGCGGTTTGCGCGGCAACTGCGCTTATCAATTCGAGATCATCCTGAGTAAAAGCAGAAAACGGATCAAGTCGATCTGCATATACTACTCCGTGCACATTCGATTCTGTGATCAAAGGAGCACAAATCGTTGAACGAACACCTTGAGAAACTATCGATTCTGCACCCGAAAACTGAGCATCTTTTTTTGCATCCTGAGATAATAACGCAACCTTCTCACGCATAACCTTTTGCGTAATCGTTCGGCTAATTGTCAGTTTCTCTACAAATTTTCCGGTCGCATCCTCACGTGCCTTTGCGGCAATTGGGAAAAGACTATAATCCAAGATCTTCCCATCTACCGTTTCATCCGCCAACAAAGCAACAACCCTTTCAGAAGGCGTTACCCGAAAAATCAAATCGGTCGCCTTATCGAATATTTTTTCTAAGTCAAAAACCGTGCCAAGAGTTTTGCTCATTTCATAGAGCATTTCGAGAATCTGAGCTTTTCGACGGAGGTCTTTAATTTCTTCCTCAGAAGTCTCATGCAAAACGTTTGATTCAACAAAAGATGAAGAAGAGGAAGTTTTCGCACTCTTTTCGATGATTTCGTTTGCCGAGATTATAAATTGGGTATTTCCAAGTGGTTTATCATCGTAATTCAAACTTTTATCAACTTCTGTAACACCGGAATTGACGGTTGCGCCCCCCTCGAGGAAAGGATCGCTGACCTCAACATGCTCGGGTGCTTTCGGAATCTCCGGTAATGCGGGTTCAATCGCTAGTATTGTTTCAAATCGCAGCACACTTGTACCGATTGTAATGTCATCTCCCGTAGCGAGCTCTTTTTCCAAATGCTCAACCGCGTTTACGAAAACCTTGTTGGCACTGCGTTTGATCTCACCGTTATCATAATATCCGTCGATCAATAGGTATCGTTGACCGTCCGCTTGTATCGTCGCATGAATACGCGAAACGCGGCGATCATTAAGAATTACGTCGTTATTCTTTGCGCGGCCGATCAAATAAGTTCCGTTTGGCTCGAGTTTTAATTCCCAAGCTCTGCCGCTTGCTTCGGTGATTTTAAGTAATGCGTTCACAATGAGAGTAATTGTAAATGGTTAAGGTCGAATCGTAAATTCGATATGCAATCATTTACCAATTCGTTCTAAATAATTACCATTAATTTTATGATTTATTTTGATAATAATGCCACAACAGCGGTCACCGACAAAGTGTTTGAGGCGATGAAACCCTACCTTACACGTATATACGGAAATCCATCTTCTGCTTATTCGTTTGCTCAAGAATCTAGATCCGCTGTAAATACAGCGCGGGAAAATGTCGCGGATTTGCTTGGATCCAATAAGCCGGAAGAAATTTTTTATACTTCCGGCGGAACCGAAAGCGATAATTGGGCAATTATTGGAGCGTTGGAAGCTAATCGGGAAAAAAATCATATCGTTACAACCCGCGTCGAACACGAAGCCGTAAGAAGAGTTTGCGAAAAGCTTGAACTAAACGGATTCGAAATCACATGGCTGGAAGTGGATAAAAACGGGCTTTTAGATCCTGACACCGTACGCGATTCGTTGCGGCCGGAGACCGCAATCGTTTCGGTAATGTTGGCAAACAACGAAACGGGTGTGTTATTTCCCGTTAATGAAATTGCGCAGATTGTCAAAGAACGTTCGAATGCAATTTTCCACGTAGACGGCGTAAATGCGGTCGGTAAAATTCCAGTCAGTTTAAAAAATACCGAAATCGATCTTTTTTCCATTTCGGGACATAAATTTCACGCGCCAAAAGGGATTGGTGTTTTGTACATTCGAGATGGCGTAAGCATCCCTGCGATGCGGATCGGAGGCGGACAGGAAAATGGCAAACGCGCGGGCACAGAAGCAGTTCATCAGATCGTCGGAATCGGTGAAGCTGCGAGAATAGTTGCGGATTTGGGTCCAATGGAGAGAGTAAAAGAACTGCGCGATAAACTCGAAAACGAAATTTTGGATAAAATTCCAGATTCTCGTGTAAACGGCGACAAAATTATACGAATCCCAAACACCTCAAATATCTCGTTTGAAAATCTAAACGGCGAAACGATTTTGGCGAAATTAAATGACCTCGGTGTCTGCGTATCAACGGGCTCAGCATGCAACGAGGAAACACATGAATCCTCGCCCGTCCTTAAAGCAATGGATATTCCTTATTCTCAGGCAATGGGCTCGATAAGATTTTCATTGGGAAGAAAAAACACCGAAAAGGAGGTCAATTTCGTTGTGGAACATTTACAAAAGATTGTTGCCGACCTCAATCATATTTCGAATTGACGGACCGCGAAATAAAATTCCTCCCTCAAAACCCGTCTGAGAACTTAATACCTAACAAACTTTTGAATGCTCTAGATATGATAAACATACTATCAGAATTTGCGAGCGAGCCTTTTTTCACACGGCGTGTTTTTTGATTTTGACGCGAAACAACATCATGCATTTCGATAGATTTCGTGGCCGCTATCTGATAGACTTCGAGCATTCAAACAGTTTACCAGCTTGGATTGTTGCAAAGAGATATTAGAATTTCATCCCTGAAATTCAGGCGTTTTGTGTGTAAATTCGAATTCACCCCTAATTAACTTTAAGGAGAAAACAAATGAGATTATTTTTCGCGCTGTTTCAGGACCCGCCGGTGGATAACGTATCGCAGGTTAGAAGCTTAACCGGAATTAGTGCGTTAGACGAAACGCTTCAAACGGTAATAAATTATGCCCCAAAAGTTTTAGGGGCACTTCTGCTGCTAATCGTGGCTTGGATCGTCGCAAGCGTCATTCGCTCGCTCGCCAGACGCGGTTTGAAGGCATTGAACTTCGATGAACGTCTAAATTCCGGCATGGCGGAATCCGGGACACAGGTCGTCAAAACACTTTCAGATGTAGTTTATTGGATCGTTTTTCTCTGTTTTGTACCCGCAATACTTGGCGTTTTAGGGTTAACCGGAATTCTCGAGCCGATTCAGACAATGCTGACCAATGTTTTGGGATATCTCCCGAATGTTTTGGGCGCGGCGTTGATTTTTATTCTAGGAATGTTAATTGCAAATATTGTGCGCCAGCTCGTTACCACATTTCTTACGAACGTTGGAATAAACACGTTCGCGGAGAATCACAGCGTGAAAGCCGATTTCACGAGCGGTGGAATCGCGGGATTGATCGGGACGATAGTTTATGCGCTGATCTTATTGGCAGTTTTGAGCGCGGCCTTGAGTACATTAAAAATTGACGCGATTTCGCGGCCGATTGAAGGCGTGGTAAATCCGATCCTCGGCTCAATTCCGAACATTTTCGGTGCAGCGATATTGCTGATTCTCGCCTATTTAGTCGCAAAGGTTATTCGGGGTATCGTTCGTGACGTCCTGGCTGGAATCGGATTTAATAAAATCCCAAGCGCGATAGGCCTTTCAAATTTACCTGCTGAAGGTGATCGATCGGCTTCGGCTTTCGTCGGACATTTGGCATTTCTCGCCATAATGTTTTATGCCGTGATCGAATCAGCAAACATTTTGAGATTTGAATTACTGGCAGACGCGGTTCAGACAATTGCGATCCTTGGCGGCAGAATTGTCGCAGGAGTTGTCATACTAGCGATAGGAATGTACGTAGCCAATATCGTAGTCACGCTGATCAAGGACAGCGGAATCGCAAACGCAAGCCTACTGGCAACTGTCGCACGTATTTCAATATTGTTTTTCGTCGGGGCAATGGCGTTAAGCAGAATGGGCGTCGCCGATGATATTGTCAGCCGGGCGTTCACTTTGTTGCTGGGTGCTGTGGCAGTTGCGGCTGCAATTGCATTTGGTTTTGGAGGTAGAGAATTTGCTTCAAATGCGTTGGAAAAGTTTAACGAAACATTGAGCAAGCCGCCTCAACAAACCCCTCCCGCGTCTCCAAGGGTCTCGCCGATATCGGACGATTCAAACCCACTTGATATATAAGCTCAAAACGGAGGCGCATCTAATTGATGCGCCTCTTTCTTAGCCTATTGTTACGAGGTTTTGCTGATTTAGATTTCCTTCTGAGTGGTCAAAAACTGCGTCAAGTTCTTGCTCAACGCTTCCGTATCCGGTTGGAATTTGCTTAATAAGCGGTGCGAAATTTTCGAAGTCGTAGAGATTTGTGTCGAGTAGATGGGAGCCCGTCACATTGGAAAGCGCCGTGATCATCGAACTTCGAATATGCGGAATTTCTTTCGTCAATTCAGTGACGAGATTTTTCATCCGGGCGCGCTTTAGGTTTGGTTGGGTTCCGCAGAGATTACACGGGATGATCGGAAATTCTTTTTCGGTTGCATATGCCTCGATATCGCTTTCCTGACAATATGCGAGCGGTCGGATAACCGTATTATTGCCCGCGTCCGAACGCAAAATTGGCGGCATCGCCTTAAGTTGACCAACGAAGAAGAGATTGAGCAAGAAAGTATTTATAATGTCATCGGCATGATGTCCAAGTGCAATTTTTGTGCAATTTTCTTTAACCGCCGTCGAATACAAGATTCCTCTCCGGAGACGCGAGCAAAGTGAACAAAATGTCTTGCCTTTGGGAACCTTTTCTTTGACTACTGAATATGTATCTTCTTCAACAATTCTGTAATTAACTCCGACACTCTCCAGATAATCTGGTAAAACCTCTACAGGGAATCCGGGCTGCTTTTGATCAAGATTAACCGCAATAAGCTCAAAAGAAACCGGTGATCGCTTCTGCACATCAAGCAAAAGATCAAGCATCGTATAGCTATCCTTACCGCCCGACAAACAGACCATCACCCGATCACCTTCTTCGATCATCGAAAAATCAGCGATGGCTTTCCCCATCTTCTTTAGCAATCTTGTCTTCGTTTTACTTTCTACAAACACTTCTTTAACTTCCTTCCAACCATATATCGAACCGATAACATCTCACATAAACTGTTATTTTTGCAAGCGTTTCATACCGTACATCTTGACATTAGGCTATCGAATCCAAATAATTCCGTATGATCCAAATCGTCGCGTGTCCCCCGTTTTTTGGGAAACGCAAGAAATATAAGGAACCAGCTATGAAAATCAGGAAATTATTTGTCAGCCTTTTAGTAGCATCATCTTTTATCACATCGATCCTCGCTCAGGATGATAAAGATAAGAAAGATGAACGCGTGCTGGGAGAAGTCACCGTGACCGCTCAAAAGACAAATATCGACCCGGTTTACGTTGAGTTAAGAAAATTATCCGAAGACACGAATGCTTTCACTGGAGAATACGCAAAGGTAAATAATTTGGTGGTTAAAAAAGACGCGGGTGTTTTTACGCTGCGCAACGGCGAAATATACTTTTTACGCGAAGCGGATGGGCGGCGAACGGGGGCGGTATTTTTTGGCGAGGGCGAATTTAGTCTCGTTCCGCCCGTTGAGTCCGAAAAGCGGATGCTGAAATTCTTTACTGATAAAACTGATTTGAAAGAGAATTTTACTCAAATTGTTATGTTCTTCACGGACATAACTTTTGATGAGGTTAGAAAATCGCCGAATGTTCAAATGTCGACAAATGGATCTCAAGCCGAAAAAGCACGCAGTGCATTCCGAGGAAAAGAGGCATTAATACGCAATAGCTTCCAATACAATATGGCTGCGAGAATTTTATTAGATGCTTATGCGCCTCCCCGTCCGGGATTTTTCTGGGGATTTATAGACGGGAAAAAATATGACAAATTGTTGTTAAAGGTTGATCCGCTGGGTATTACTGAAGTGTCGCCCGAACAGGTTGTATTGGCGAATTACAGCGCTAGCGATCGCGCGATTTGGGTCGCGTTTCACCTGGAAGATGAATATAACAAAGGCACTGCTCTGAGCTCTGCAGATAGACGTGTATTTGATGTAATAAGCCACGATATAAATATCGCACTACGTGGGACAAAAGTTATTGCTACCGATAATGTACAAATGAAAACTCTCGTTGCCGGCCAGAGAGTTTTGCCGATCGATTTATATCCGACTTTAAGGGTAAAACGGATCACAAATGACAATGGCGAAGCTATCGGAATTATTCAGGAGGACGAATCCAAAGATGGAAGTCTATCTATCATTCTTCCAACAGCACCAGAGCGCGGCAAACCGTTTAACTTAAATTTTGAATACGAAGGCAATAATGTTTTGGAAAGCCGAGGATCTGGAAATTTCATTTTAAATCCTTCTGCGAGAGCTACCTGGTATCCAAACAATGGATCTGTTCGCTACGGGATCGACCAGGCGACCTTTAGTATTACATTTCGCTATCCCAAGCATCTTATGATGATTGGCGTAGGAGAAGAGGTCGAGCCGGAAAAGATTGAAGGTGACGAAAAAATTGCCAAATGGTCAACTAACAATGTTGAGATGAAAGTTGCCGGATTTAACTACGGCGACTTCAAGAAGTATGAGTTTGACGATAAAACAACGGGATATAAATTAGAAGTATTAGTTAACCGAGATGTGCCGAATGAAATCAAGGGAATTCAAAATGACATTGATCGATACGAATCGAGGCGCGCAGAAAGTGCGGATCGAGCCTATCGCGATCCGGTAGCACGAACGACCGGAACTAATCTCCGGTCAATTTCGACCTCGAGCATGGCTGACTACGTCTTAGGTGAAGCCAAAAATTCAACGAGAATTTACGACGCCTATTTTGGACGACTGCCGTTTAATAGAATTGCTCTTACGCAGCAGCCAAATACTTTTTTTGGACAGGCTTGGGCTTCGCTTATCTATATGCCATATCTTGCATTTGTCGGCGAGAGCCAGAGAAAGCAATTGCTTGGTTCATTTGGCGGCTCCAATAGTTTTTGGCGGCAGGTAACTGCGCACGAAGTAGCTCATCAATGGTGGGGACATTCCGTCGGCTGGTCAAGCTATCATGATCAATGGATGAGTGAGGGGTTTGCGGAGTTATCAACTTCTTTATATATCCAGTTTGTAAAAAAAGACCTTGATCAATTCAACGAATTCTGGGAACAACAGCGCAGTCAGATAGTCGAGCCCTCTCGAAGTACCAACGGCATAAGACCTTACACCGTTGGTCCCGTAACTCAGGGGTATCGGCTAAATACGGTAAAGACAGGCAACGTCGCACAGAATTTAATATATCCCAAAGGAGCTTATATTCTGCATATGCTCCGGATGATGATGATGGATTCGAAGGAGCGCGACGCAAAATTTCAGCTAATGATGCGCGATTTTATTAAAACCCATTACAATCAGGAGATTACAACCGAGGATTTCAAGGCAATAGTAGAAAAACACATTACACCAAAAATGGATATTGATAAGAACGGTAAAATGGATTGGTTTTTCGATCAATGGGTTTATGGCACTGAAGTTCCTGCATATAAGTTCGAATATAGCCTAAATGAAGTTGATGGCAAGACCGTTTTGAGCGGCAAAGTAAACCAATCCGGTGTTTCCGACGATTTCGCTATGCCGGTTCCTCTGTATCTTGATTTTGGGGCGGGCTGGGTGTCGATCGGAAGTGTAACGATCGTGGGAAATAAATCATTTGACTTGGGAAACATTGCGTTACCTAAAAGACCAAGGAAAGTGGCTATTTGTGCCTTAAGCGACGTGTTGGCAACAAGTATCGAAAATAAACAAAAATAGCGATTGAAATAACTCTTTTCAGAATACCGAGTCCGATCAAGCTTTTGGGTTCCGCCTTGATTGCAATCGGTCTCGATTCAATCCCGGAATTTCCTATCATTCGATCCTAGAGCTCGGATATCCAACACCATAGAAAATTGAATTTCGTCCAAAATTATGTATTAAATTCGATTGATGAAACGGCTGAACCCCCGCAATTTCTGGCTCTCACGACTGGAATGATTGTTGCCTGAATCCAAATATAACTGTCTTTGCATCGTCTTGACCATACTAGCTTCGTTGGCCTGGGATTAAATAAAGACAAACCTAATGGAGGATTGAATGAAAAAAATATTTAAGAACACGAAATTTTCATCTGACCTAAGCCGTAATTCCGATTTTGGAATCCGCGCTTACCAAAGACGATTAATTTCGGCACTGGCAATTGTGTTGTTGTCAGCAGTGATGATTGCCGCGCAATCATTTTCGGCCGTCACGGGCATTATTGCAGATTCGAGTGGTGCCGTAATTCCAGGGGCAACGGTTACGCTTTTGGACACAAAAACTAAAAGTGAACAAACCACAACGGCTAACGACCAAGGGGTTTATTCCTTTACAAACATCAAGCCCGGGACGGGTTATAGGATCACGGTTACTTCGGATAATTTCCAAACTTATGTGATAAATAACGCAACTCTCGGTATCGGTAAAACGGAAACCTACAATGTTCGGCTTACTGCGGGACAAGTTTCTGAAACGGTCGAAGTAACAGCGACAGTAGGCGACGCGACTCTCAACACATCCGATGCAAGTATCGGTAACGTTATCGGCGCGCAGCAATTGAGAGAACTCCCGATTCAGATCCGGAACTCTCCTGCAGCACTCATTGGCTTACAGCCGGGTGTTATTGGTAACAATGTCGGAACGGGAGCGTCAAACAGAGTTGGTTCGGTAACCGGCTCAAGAGCTGATCAAGGTAACATTACGATTGACGGTATCGATGCCAATGACCAGGCAACTCAACAGGCTTTCTTTACGGTTGGTAACGCACCGATCGATTCGGTCCAGGAATTTAGAGCGGTATCGACAAACCCGAGTGCTTCGGAAGGTCGAAGCAGCGGTGGTCAGATTCAGTTGGCAACCAAAAGTGGAACCAATGATTTCCACGGCGGAGTTCGTGAATACTATCGCACGGAGCAAACGGCGGCTAACGACTTCTTCAACAACAGAAGCGGCGTTGAACGGCCTGCCCTAAGGCGTCATCAATTTGGCGGCAGCATCGGCGGACCCCTTCCTTTCTTTAATTTCGGCGAGGGCGGACCAATGTTTACCAGTGGGGCGGATAAACTCTTTTTCTTTTTCGATTACGAAGGAAGACGCGACGATTCCGAAACGCCTGTTACCCGATCCGTTCCGCTTCAGCATTTTCGAGATGGAAGGATTGGTTATATTAACAACAATGCAGGATGTACAGCGTCTTCACGACTCGACACCACGCCAAGCTGTATTTCCTTTCTATCGCAAGGTCAGATTGCTGCCTTAGACCCGCAGGGCATTGGTGTTAACCAAAATCTTCTTTCGTTTATTAACAGTCGATATCCGGTGGCAAATGATCTATCTATTGGTAATGGTATCAATACGGGCGGATTACGCTTTAATGCACCGATTACGAGAACGGACAATACATATACGACTCGTGTCGATGGCAATATCTCGGACTATCAGAAATTATTTGGAAGGTTGACGCTGACGCGCCGTAACTCAACAAACAGCACCTCACTATTTCCGGGTGATCCCGCCAGTCAAGCGTTTGTGGATAAGAGTTATGCCTGGGTTGTCGGTCACAGCTGGGTAATTTCTCCGACTCTGTTTAATCAGATAACAGTCGGCGTATCGAATTCGGTATTGGATTTCCCAGTTCCAGACGCTGTCACTTTCCCAAATAGCTTTACTTTGGGTGCAGGATTAACAAATCCTTATCCAAGCTTGAGCACCCAGGATCGAACCGTTTCGACACCGACAATTCGTGACGACATGACGCTGACGAAGGGTTCGCATACGTTACAGTTTGGTGGGCAGTTCAAACCGATCCGTCAGAAATCGTCATTAACAAACGATTACAATTTTGTATCGCTTGGGACCGGCGGTGGATTCAGCTCATTGAATTCGAGTTTGCGCCCGGCGAATATACTTGCCACAAGCACGACCTCGACCGGGAATTTTGATTCCGTTTTTACGTCGCTTTTGGGAAGATTCTCGCAGGTTGCTACTAACTTCAATTATGGCACCGATGGCGTCGCGTTCGCTCCGGGAACGGGAAAGAAACGGGATTACGTTTACAATGAATACGAGTTGTACCTTCAAGATAACTGGAAGATCCGAAGAGATTTGACGATCAATCTTGGTGTCCGCTGGCACTTTTATCCTGCCCCATACGAAAAGAATGGATTTCAAGCAGGAAACGATGTGGATTTCCTTGAATTGTGGGATAAAAGGGTAGCCAATGGTAAGGCTGGAATTAGCGGTAACGCGGCAGAACCATTCTTATCCTATAGCCTGATCGGCAAAGGAAATAATGCGCGACCACTCTATAAGCCTGACAGAAATAATTTTGGACCAAGACTTGGTTTTGCGTATAATCCATCGTTCAAAGGCGGTATCTTAGGTGCCTTGTTCGGAGACAGAAAGACGTCAGTACGTGGTGGAGCTTCGTTAGTTTATGACCGGGTTGGCGGTGCTGTTACATTTATTCAAGACCAAGTCTCGTATATCTTTGACAATTCCGCGACTTCGCAGTTTGGGACTTTTGATCCGCGAGCTTCTTTGCTTACTGATCCGAGATTTCTTACGGTTGGTACGATTCCGGTTAAAAATGTCGCACCGACTATTACTAATCCGTTTACGCCATTTGTTAGTGGTGGACGCGGGATGGGGCTTTCTACCGGAGAATTCAATTTCGCAGTAGATCAAAACTTTGAAATACCTTATTCCTATCAATGGAGTCTAGGCGTTCAAAGGGAAATGCCGGGCAATATTCTTCTCGACGTTTCTTATGTTGGACGGCAGGGACGAAAATTATTCGCGCAATCAGATGCTGCTCAGATTGTAGATTTCATCGATCCGGCTTCAAGTCAATCGATGTTGGCAGCTTTCAATGCCCTCCAAACGCAAATAGAAAATGGAACGGCGACAGTGACGCAGCCATGGATCGAAAATCAAGTTACATCCGGAATTAAGAATCTTCGAGGCCAACAATTCTCGTGTGCTTCATTTGGACAGCCGAGTTGTACAGCCCTCATCAGAACATTCTTTGGATCTTTGGCGCAGGTAGGTGGCACCGCTGATTTAGTCCAGCAATTGTATCGAAACAGATTACTCAACCCAAATGTTGGGCTGAGTTCACAGTTTTCGGTTAATGCTTATATTTCCAACCAAGCGTCATCCGAGTACCACGGAATGCTCGTAAGTCTTCGAAAACGATTTTCACAGGGCTTCCAGTTTGACGCGAACTATACCTTGTCGCATGCGATCGACAACCAGTCGAACATCACCAATACAGTCACGGGTGGATTGGTTTGCGACGTTAGAGATCTAACTGCATGCCGCGGTAACGCAGATTTCGATATTCGTCATCTGTTTAATGCGAATGGCATTTGGAATCTTCCCTTTGGACGTGGTCGCGCTATCGGCACGAATCTGAATAAATGGGCCGATGCCGTTATTGGCGGATGGAGTATTTCCGGAATCGCAACGATGCGTTCTGGATTGCCCGTTAATTCAACAACTGGAGCTTATCCTGTTGGATTTTTCGGAAACAGCCCATCGGTTGTAACCGGTCCGATCAATTATGCTTCGAATATTCGCGATGAAGGAAACGGAATTCAGTATTTTGTTGACGCGACTGCAGTTAACAACGCTCTTCGTTTTCCACGACACGGTGAAAGCGGAAATAGAAATATTTTCCGGAGTCCGGGTTTCTGGAACTTAGACTTGGCGGTTTCGAAGAAATGGCAGATGCCATGGTCGGAGCAACATCTTCTGACTTTTCGTGTGGAAGCATATAATGCGACAAATAGTGTTTCCTTCAGCGTCCCGAATGTTGGTCTTAATTCGTCGTCATTTGGTCGAATTACAAGCACACTTAGTTCGCCGCGTGATATCCAGTTTGGACTTCGTTACGATTTCTAAACAGATCCTGATAAAATGGCTCGGTTTGAGTCGGGAGCCTCTTGGTAATTCAAGAGGCTCTTTTTTTGTTTAAATATGCAGCAAGATCGTAACAAAATTCATCAGTAAAACGATTAAACTATTTTTTACTAGACATCATAAGGTTTAATCTTTTATGATTGATGAACTAACCAAAATCCGCTAAATCACAAGATCGATGCTGTTTGGCAATAATCGCAAATGATAAAGAGGTAATATTTATGATCAGAATGGGAAAAAGTTCAAAATTAGGTGAGTCGAATACGACTCCGGAAACGGGTGAACATCTTGTAAATCCTGCAGTTTCTGCTAGAAATGACTCGCCTTCGGGAAATGCGTTTTCCGAGAGTGAGCTAATGGCACGCGATATTAAAGAGGGAAGATTAAGCGGATTCGTCGGCGGCGGAACTGTTTTAACCGGTGAAACGACGTTCGAATCTATGCTTCGAATTGACGGACATCTCAAGGGGCAAGTGAGCTCTGAAGACGGAACGTTAATTATTGGCTCAACCGGACAGGTTGACGCCGATGTCATGGTGTCATCAGCGATTATCAATGGCGCGGTAAATGGAGACGTTGTCGCGTCTGAAAAAATTACTCTGGGGAGAACCGCACGGGTCGTTGGAAATATCCATACACCCCGCCTCATTATTGAGGATGGAGCGGTACTTGAAGGAAGCTGCAGTATGATTCGCTCGCAAGAAGCACTTGAGAGCCGTGTTGCAGACAGCCAAAAGGGATTTTCAACGAGCGAACTCGTTCCAACCGTCGACGAAGAAGATGATGATGACGTGGAAGAACCATCCATTACCGCGTATTCCGCTGACGACGATGATGCGTTTGAAAATGACGAAGAAGAAGAAGAAGACGATGCGACTCTTGATGATGAAAGTGCAGAAGCAGCGACAAGCTAAATTCGATTTTCTTAAATCTCTATCTTATATTTTGAGCCGTTACTTTTCGATTAGAAGCAGCGGCTCACTTTGTGTTTTATTATAGTGGTGTTTCAATCGCTTTCGCCAGTAAGGGTTGCAAAGCTAGCTAAATATTCTCTATCTCATTAAAAAAAAGTTCCAATTTCCACGAATCCAATTTCCCATCCGTCCGAATGCCCGAACAAACATCAAGTCCGAATGGCCGGACGGTTTCAACCGCCGCGCGGACATTATCCGCCGTCAAACCGCCCGCAAGAAAAACCGGTTTCCCACATTGCTCGACTATTTTTCGGCTCAAAGCCCAATTATGTGTTCTACCAGTTCCGCCAAGTTCTTTGACCGCCAAATTCGGATTTCCCGAATCTAGCAAAACCGCATCGACGAACTCCGCCAATTCCAACGCCTCATCAACCGAACTTTCATCCAAAACGTGAACAACCTGCACAAGTTTTGTGTTCGGCAAAGCTTCGCGGATTTCGTGATAAGCGCGCGCTTTCAGTTCATCAACGATCTGAATAGTATTCGTGTGAACCCGCTTGTGATGTTCGATGATTTTCTGGGAATTCGTTTGACTCGTCAGCAAAAATGTCGCAATCGGCGGCGGAACGTTTGAGGCAATTTCCAAAATCTCGTCATCCGAGATCACACCCGGACCAGAAGGCATCTCGCCAACAAGTCCAAGTGCCGAAGCACCAAACTCAATTGCATCGAGCGCTTCTTGCTTACTCGAAATACAGCAAATTTTTACTCTCGGTTTCCCCACGCAATCCTAATCTTTTTACTTCTTACTTCTTGCTTCTTGCTTCACACCAATAATCTCATCCATCACTTCGGTAAATTCCCAAACGCCCTTCTTCCCTACAACCCATTCCGCCGCTAAGATCGCCCCCGAAGCAAAACCTTCCCGGGAACGTGCAATATGTTCGAGAAGAATTTGATCGGCTTTTCCGTCAAACCCAACTCGATGTGTGCCGGGAATATTTCCTGCTCTCGTTGCTGAAATGCCAAAGTCATTCTCAATGTGTTCGGCAACTACATCCTTCAATTTCAAAGCCGTCCCCGAAGGTGCATCAACTTTGCGTGAATGATGCTGTTCTTCGATAAAAACTTCATAATCATCAAAGTTAGCAAAAAGCTCGGAAGCATAATCAACCACTCGATAAAACAAATTCACCCCTACCGAAAAGTTTGCTCCAAAAACGAACGAACCGTTTTTCTCGGCAACGAATTCCTTTATATTTTCAAGTTGCGAATTCCAGCCGGTAGCACCTTCAACCAATGAAATATCGGCCAAACAACACGCCTCGACATTCTTCAAAACCGCTTCCGCCACACTAAAATCAATTGCAACTTCAGCAACGCTCAGCTTTTCCGCTAATTCATTAACAGATAAATTTGCTTCCGCTTCGTCAATAACTGCAACTATTTCATGATTTTCGTTTTTAGCTAAAGTTGCAATAAGTTTCCCCATCGCACCGTAACCGATCAATGCTAATTTCATAAGTGTTTTCAACGCAGAGACCGCAAAGAACGCAGAGTTTTTAGTTAAACTTTCTCCGCAACCTCGGCGCTCTCTGCGTTTAATAATTTCTTCACGAGATTCTCATAAAGCTCCACAGCTTTTTCCAAATCCTTCTTTAAAACAAACTCATGTTTCGTATGTGCATCTAGGATCGAACCCGGGCCTAAAAGCAGTGGTGTTCCCCACTTGGTCAAATACGGAATATCAGTTGTAAAACGCACGACCTTTTGCTTGAATCCTTCAACCTCAAGCATTTTAACTGGCAAACTGCACGACATCGTTTCAAGCGTTGCACGCCCTGCGATCGCCTTTTCTAATGCCTCAACAACGGGCTCCAAATCCGAAACCATTCGAATATGCAGCCCCGCTTCGGCAGATGGCGGAACGACATTTGTTTTTAAACCGCCGTTGATCGTGCCTATGTTCAAGGTGGTTTCGCCAAAAAATTCATCCCTCGGCAGATCGGCTTTTAAGATGTCCTGAAGCACATCCAGAATCTTCTCGATAGCCGACTCGCCCATTTCCGGATACGCCGAGTGTGCAGCTTTTCCGCTTGTTTTCAAAGTCATCCGAAGCGAGCCTTTTGAACCGATCGCGAGATCAAGATCGGTCGGCTCACCGTTTATCATAAACTTGCATTTTCCCGCGATTTTGTGTTCATTTGCGGCTCTCGCACCTGCGCCCGATTCTTCTTCGTCGACAGTGTATAGCAAGCCGATATTTTCAATTCCCTGCGCGCGCAAATTCTCAGCCGCAATAATTTGTGAGGCAATAATCCCTTTCGCGTCGCACGAACCCCGTCCGTATATTTTCTCATCATCTTCCGTCGGTGGAATGAAAGGCGGCACCGTATCCATATGTGTCGAGAGAAAAACTTGAGGATATTGCGAAGCCCAGGCGATCACATTTTTGCGCCCGTCAGAGACTTCCTGCAATTCGACTTTGTAACCGAGCGATTCAAGGTACCCGCCTAGAAATTCGCCGACATTTTGTTCGTCGCCTGAAACGGACGGGATTTTCATCAATTCGGTCGTTAATTCAAAAAGCTGCATAAAATTTATTTTGCAATAGTACTACAAACGATAACTTCGTAGCATTTTAAGGATTGTAATGTGAACGCTTATACCCTGTCTTTGATGAACATCGTTCCCGTTCCTTCGTCGGTAAAAACTTCTGTGAGGAGCGCATTTCGGCGACTTCCGTTGACTATGTGGACTGCGTTTACGCCTAATTCCAATATTTTTGCCAGGCTCTGTAATTTTGGGATCATCCCACCGGTCGCTTTGCCGCTTTCGATCAGCTCCTCCGCGTCGCTTGCCGTGATTTGCGAAAGTTTTGTAGTTTCATCGCTTGTGTCGAGATAAATTCCGTTTACATCCGATAGTAAGATCAATTTTTCCGCCGCGAGTTGAATTGCGATCTCCGCCGCAACCGTATCTGCATTTATATTAAAAATTGCACCGGTTGAATCAGCTCCGAGCGAGGATACGATCGGCAAATAATGTTCGCTCAAAAGCAATTTCAAAAGGTCTGTATTTATATCCAAAATATCCCCGACATTTCCGAAATCAACCGTCTGTACATTCCCCGTTTCTCTATCCAAAATCTCTTTCGGTGGACGCTTTTCAGCATTGATAATGTTTCCATCGATTCCCGAAAGTCCGACCGAATCGATCCCGCGATTTCGAAATGCGGCTAGTACTTCCGTGTTTATTTTTCCGGCAAAGATCATCTTTGCGAGTTCGAGCGTTTCATCATCTGTAACCCGCCTTCCTTCAATGATCGTTTGGGTCAATCCGAGTTTTTGGGCGAGTTCTGAAAGCTGCTTACCGCCGCCATGAATGACACAGATCTTTATCCCTACTTGATGAAGAAGTGCAATTTCTTCAACAAGCGCCGCCAGGATTTCCTTATCTTCGGTAATCTTTCCTGAAAATTTAATGACAAAAGTTTTGCCTTTGAATTTTTGGATATAAGGCAAAGCCTCGCGTAAGAGTTCCAATTTATTGTTCATAAATAAAAGTTATAGAATAAGATCAAGACGCAGACTCCTAATTTGTATCCACGAATTCCTCAATTTTCGCTTGGATTTTTAGTAATTGCTTCGGGAATTTTTCCCCGTCCTTAAAGCAATTTTCCCAAAACACCCTTTTTTCTTTGCCTCCGATTCTGATCGTAAAAGTTTGGCCGATTCCATCGTTTTCTCTTGTCGGACATTCAACATCGCCACTTTGATACTTGCCCCTCAGCGAAAAAAAGTTCACATCTTCAATTGTTTTTATTATCTCCACTAAATTTTCCTGAGTCAGACGGGTTTTGACCGGAACATTTTGCGGCACTTTCGCTTTACCATAACCCCCAAACTCTGTTGGTGTTAAAACGGCATTGCCATCGGCTGAAATAACAAACATGTAATACTGACCGAGATAATTATCTTCTTTTATTGAAAATAAAGTGTCGGACGGGATCTCATATTTGCCTTCAGCACTCTTTTCCAGAAGCGTATTTTCTCGTTGTTCGCCTCCAAGATTCCTTTCCGGAATCGTTTTTTTTGCTTGGAAAGAGCAAGAAAAAGCAACAAAACAAACTAATATCAATCCGATCCATTTTGGAACATGTAATTTTTGTAGTGAAACCTTTATAGTTTTTTTCCCTATAGTCAGCTTATGATTTTGCTTAAAATTGCTTTTTGAATATGCAGACGATTTTCCGCTTCATCAATAACAACTGAATTTTCGGAATCGATCACCTCATCTGTAACAACCACATTTCTTCTAACGGGAAGACAATGCATAAAAACGGCGTCATTTGTTTTTTTCATTTTCGCTTTGTCAACAATCCAATCAGCTCTCAGAGCTTTGCGAAATTCAATGTCTTTTTCCGTTTCGCCATAGAAATCTTTGCTTCCCCAGGATTTTGCGTAAACGACTTCGACATCATTAAACACAGTATGTACATCATTTACGATTTCAACATTTCCGCCGAACGAATCAATCTCGCTTAATAATTCTTCATCCAGTCCATATCCGACGGGATGAGCGATCCGCAAATCGTGTCCGAATTGAGCAGCAGCGAGTGCAAAAGAATTCGGTACAGCCATCGGCAGAGGTTTCGGATGCCACGCCCATGTCAGAAGAATTTTTTTCTTCGCCTCGCCAAATTTCTCGCGGATCGTCAACATATCCGCCATAGCCTGACACGGGTGATGCATCGCCGATTCGAGATTTATGACCGGCTTATTCGCATATTTTTCAAACGCCGAAAGAATAGGTTCGGTGCGTTCGAGATCCCAGTCTTTGAGAGGTGCAAAAGTCCGCACGCCGATTGCTGAAACGTATCTTTCCAAAACCTGCACAAAATCCTTCAAATGCTCGGTTTTGTCCGCATCCATTACAACATTTTCCCGATGCTCAAGCGTCCACGAAGTTCCGCCCGGTTCAATTAAAACGGGGTTTCCTCCAAGCTCGTAAATCCCCACCTGCATCGAAGCACGCGTCCGTAAAGACGGATTAAAAAACACGAGAGCAACCGATTTTCCGTCGAGAGGTTTATCAGTGATCTGTCCGCTTTTATATTTCAATGCCGACTCGATAAAAGCTTCGAGTTCGACTCTGGAAAAATCTAATGTTTTTAGAAAATTTTTCATTATTTTCTTTACTAAATTTTGGTGCTAGATGCGCTCAACTTTCCGGTCACTTTCAGCGACTTAATATTTAATAAACAAACATCTTGAATCATTATCAATTCGATAAGACCTCGATAAACAGATCGATCTCCTCTTTCGTCACACACATCGGCATCAGCAAACGGAGAACTTTTTCGTCGCTCGAGGTTCCCGTAATTATTTTGTTTTCCAACAACTTGGCATGAATCGATTTGCAATCATCTTCAAACTCGATTCCCAGTAAACATCCTTTACCAAGAACGGCGACGACCGACTCAATTTCCTCCAATCTTTCCCGTAAATACTTTTCTATTGCCGACGCGTTCTTGATCATTTCATCCTGTTCGATCGCCTCAAGTGTTGCCAAAACGGCTGCCATTGCGAGCATTCCGCCGCCGAAAGTTGTACCCAGGTTGCCGTTTTTAATTGTCTCGGCGATAGATTCATTCACCAGACATGCACCGACCGGAACACCGCTCCCTAAGGATTTTGCAAGCGTCATAATGTCGGCTTCCACAAAATCCGAGTTTTGCGTGCCGCTGAAAAACCAGTTTCCCGTGCGTCCAATCCCAGTTTGAACTTCGTCGAAAATCAGAACAATCCCGAACTCATCACAAATTTCACGAAGGACCCGAAAAAAATCGGGTTCTGCTTCAATCATTCCCGCCATTGATTGGATCGGTTCAAGCATAATTGCGGCGGTTTTCTCATCGGCTAATTCTCGTACACTTTCTAAGTTGCCGAATTCCGCCGCGTAATGTTCCGGCACATTCGGTTTGCCGATCTCGCGGTATTTTCCCAAAAACGTTGCCGAAATCGAATCCGCTGTTCTGCCGTGAAAACCGTTTGTAAACGTGATAATCTTTTCCCGCCTCGTATACATTCTCGCCATCCGCATCGCGTTTTCATTGGCTTCCGTGCCTGAATTGCAGAAAAACGCCTTCGTCATAGATCCAGGAGCAACCGCGACCAATTTCTCCGCCGCTTTTGCACGCACTTCAGAAAACACTAAATTTGAATAAAACAAGATCTTTTCCGCCTGTGCCCTGATCGCTCCGACAACGTGCGGATGAGAATGCCCCGTCGCACAAACCGCGTGACCACCGTAAAGATCGAGATATTTTTCGCCATCGCTCGTCCAAATCCATGAACCTTTGCCGCTTTCGACAGCGATATTCATCTTCGCGTAGGTTGCGACTTGAAATGTCTCTTCCAAATTTTCGATCCCGGAAAAATCCATACTAATTAACCATAAACCCATTCTCAGCGGCTATTTGCGAAACGATCGTGGAAAAGTCCCGGCCCTCTTCCGGTAGTTCAACCGTCTTGCTAAAGAAAATTCCTTTTACTTTTCTAAAAGCCTGAGCATTAAAGATAATGTGCGATTGTTTGTCTCCGGTTTCAGTTTCATTGCTTACTGCCAGCAAATAAATAATTTCTTCTTTTAAAAACTCAAGCGCCCAACCCCAATCTTCCTGATAGATTTCGATCGAATCGCTTTCAATATTCATCCGCACTGCGAGGTTAGATTTGAGTCCGTTAAGAATCTCATCGCCCCCAATACAGCATGGATTTATATAATCCTTATCTGGATCATCCTTAAAGGTTTGTTGAAGCGTTGTTTCAAACGTCATAGTTTTTAGGTAATCGAATTGTCTGCTGGCGTACCTAAGGAATACAATTTACGGATTGCTTCCGCTAAACATCAATCCCGTTTTTTCGTCTAAACCAAACATTAGATTCATATTCTGAACCGCTTGTCCCGCTGCGCCTTTGACGAGATTATCAATCGCTGAAAACACCGCAATGTTTTTGCCGTCTGCATGAACCGCGATGTCGCAAAAGTTTGTGCTTTTAACCCAGTTTATATTTGGTGAATTCTCTACAACCCGCACGAAAAACGCATCTTTGTAAAAATCTTCATAAATTTCTTTCAATTCCACGGTCGAAATTTCTTCCTTTGTGTCCGAATAACACGACGTAAAAATCCCACGCGAAACGGGTAAACTGTGTGTCATAAATACAAAATCATTTTCAAATTTGCCGACCTCTCCCAAATGCTGTTTGATTTCGGGAACGTGCTGATGCGCGAAAGGTTTGTAGGCATAAAATGAATTTACACGTTCGGGATGATGCGTGTTCGCGGCAGGTTTTGCACCCGAACCGCTCGAACCTGTTTTTGCATCAACAATAATTTTTCCTGCGAGCAAATCGCTTTTCACCATTGGGGCTAAAGCCAACAAAGTCGCCGTCGCAAAACAGCCAGGATTTGCGATGTTATTTGCTGTTCTAATCAGTTCCCGATTCGTTTCGGTCAGGCCGTAAACAAAACTTTCTTGGAATTCCATCGACGTATGTTCGAGTTTGTAAAACTCCATGAAGATTTCCGCGTCATTGATGCGAAAATCGCCTGAAAGATCGATCGTTTTCACATTCGCAGGAAGTTTCGGAATCAAACTGAGCGCCTGGCCATGAGGCAAAGTGAAAAATGCTAGATCGACTTCGGCAAGTTGACCGAGTTCACGGGGTTCGGGTGCTTTTTCAAACTTCAAATCAGTCAAACCAAACAAATTTCTATGAACTTCACCGACAGATTTTCCGGCATGTTCATTCGCCGTTACGAAAACAATTTCTGCGTTTGGGTGAAATAACAGAATTCGCAAAAGTTCGCTTCCGCCGTAACCGGAACCGCCGAAGATTGCAATTCTTATATTATTGTCCGAATCTTTTTCCATATTTCTCAATTTGAATTTTCACCGCAGAGTCACCGAACACGCGTAGATTATTCTTAATTTTTTGCAAATCTAAAAAACTCTGTGTCCTCCGTGGCTCTGTGGTGCAGATTTAATCCATCTTCCTAAGTCTCAATCTCAACGCTTGCAATTTTATAAATCCTTCGGCGTCGAGCTGGTCGTAAGCACCTGCGTCATCTTCAAAGGTTACAACCCCTTCCTTGTAGAGCGAATTCGGCGAGCGTCTGCCGAGAATCGTGATATTTCCTTTGTAAAGTTTTAGGCGAACGTCGCCCGAAACCGTTTCCTGCGAATCATTTATCAAAGTTTTCATCAACTCGAATTCCGGCGAAAACCAGAAACCGTAGTAAATTGATTCGGCAAATTTTACGCCAAGCGAATCCCGCAAACGCACGACCTCGCGATCAAGCGTGATGGATTCAAGCGCGCGGTGTGCGTCGTGCAAAATTTTCACCCCGGGCGTTTCGTAAACTCCGCGTGATTTCATCCCGACGAAGCGATTTTCGACCAGATC
>JBBKXN010000059.1:0-114973 GCA_037969475.1 Pyrinomonadaceae bacterium
TGATATGAAACGGTCATAAGGACACTTGCCAGAATTGCTTCGCGTGGGCCGAGTATTTTCTTGCCCAAAAAGAAAATCGCCCAGATGCTTCCGACTCCAAATAAAATTGAAGGCAGACGTAATGCCCAGGCACTTTCGCCAAAAATATCAAATGAAATGCGAGCCAGAGCCGAATAAAACATATGTTGATTTTGGCTCGGAAAACTCGTTAGGATTTGCCCCATCGGATGACGGACGAAATCAACCAATGTGAAAACCTCATCAACCCACAAATCGGAATTTGAATTAATCAATCGCAATATGAAGGCGATTACACTTAAACCAATCAAGAAAACGGGAAATTTAGGCGTGAGTAATGAACTATTATTTTCGACGGATAGATGACCATTTTTTGATTTATTTCTTGAAAACTTTTTCCAAAATAATCCGAGAGCGATCAGCAAGCCGCCGTGAAATAAAAGAAGTCCGCGAAACAAAGTTGGTCCCCAACTTAGATCTTTAGAGTTTTCGCCCAAAAGCATTTGCGAATAGCCTGCATTTGAAATAGCAATTGCAAATACAATCAGCACAATGCCAATAACCAAAAGTAGCAAACTTGTAAAATTTTTCGGGTAAGTCATTTTAAATTGAAAACTTCGAATTTTGAGAATATGCACCAATGCTCCGTAATGCCCAGATCATTATTCCACAAAGCAAAAATAATGGAATTACCGAAGCAATCTGGACAAATCCCATTCTTTCAAATGTTGTTAGCCAGGGCAGTTGAAAACCTCCGAGTGTGATTTTCTTAATAGCTTCAAAAATTCCAAAACCTTGCTCATCATCCCTATACATCACCAGACACCAAGACCAATAAGTTGCAGGTAAACCGAAACGGCAATAATTTTCGGTAGTTTTAGCAAGACATTAGCAGCAAATAAAAACAAAAACGGAACAATCGGAACGATGTGTCGAACGCCCGTATTAAACTGCACCCGTCCGTATTGATTTGCCGAGCAAAATATAAAAAATATTCCGATGAACGCGAGAATGAAACTTATTTCGCGGTTTTCCAAAAACCTGGTTTTTTTAGCCAATACGGGACGAGAAATGCCAAAAGCAAAATCGATGCGGATATAAATAATCCTTAACGAATTGAAAATGCTGTCTGAAACAGCAGATCAAGACTCGGAAATGAAAATCCGCGATAGGCTATTTCCGTGAAATTTGCATTCGGCATTTAGCTTTGTGGCGGAAAGATCGGATTTCCGAAACTTGACCATTGATAAGCCATTAAATAAATGCACAGATCGCAACACCCGTAACGAATCTGACCAAATCCGGAATTTGGCGTTTGTCTTTTACATAAGAAAGCCCTCTTGAAAGTGTATAACCACTTAAAGCTAAAACCGCGACTAATCCGCTGTAATCAAGCACGACCGTCCAGCCCGTGCAAAGTCCTGCCAAAAAATAAAAAGGTTTTTTAAGCTGTCTTTTTGTATTCCAAGGTCGCCAGAGCAATGCAAAAGCAAAAAAGGCAAAAGGAGGTAATAAAACATTTTGAGTAAGTTGAGTTGTGCGGTAGAAGATCGGCGTTGCAAAGGCATAGAGCAAAGCCAGCACGACCGACGCTTGTGTGTTTTTCGTTAAATTTAACAAGACGAAAAACATTAAAACGACACTCAAAACCGAGATCGGAGCCATAACAAATGCTTGCGTTAATCCTGCTGCAAGTCCGAATTTCACATCAAAACCTTTCTCGCGTGCATTCTTGTAAAACTCCTGTGCCATCGGGTAAATCGTGTCATAATTTGTTGCTTGAGGTTGCGGATTTTCCGCCCGCGACTTTTGCACTCGCTCAATAATTCTGTCCGTAATGGGACGCGAGAGAGCATACGGAATCGCACCCATTATTGAAGCACCGGGATTATCGTTTATAAATGTTCCACGACCCTCGAGAATGAAAATATCGGGGTGTATTCCTTTATACTCTGAAACATCGAAACTAAAGTTGTCAGCTAAACTCAAAGCCGGATAAATTTCGCGGACGGTATTTGTTGCAAAACGAAGCGAAAAAATCAGCCAGCAACTTAAAAACAATCTAATAGCAAGTCCGCGTTTCGAAAATCGCCATGTAAAATTTCTTGGGCGGGAATCTGTGATTATTTCTTCAAAATTATACAAATCTTCTTCAGGGGCGGACTCAGTTATAATGCTTTTGCCATTTTAATTGATTTTGTGTTCTGTGGTTTTGCTTAGATTCATCTCGTTGCTTTTGCTAAATTTCTAAACAATTTTCCTTCGATAGCAGGACACGGGTGTTAAAAAGCAAACGGTTTGAAATCAATGCCGCCGCGATTAAGGCAACAATTTCAGCGAAACATAATGCCGCCGCCGCACCGCTAATTCCGGCTTGAAAATAACCGAACGGAATTAAAACAACAGCTATAATTGAACTGAGAGCGGAAATAACCATTTCCTTATTTTGAAATCCAGCAGCGATCAAGCCGTAGCGAAAATGTCCGCTGATTGCCGCCGCCATGCAAGCACCTGCCATCCATTGCAAGGCGATACCACCTTTAAGGAATTCTTGTCCGTAAGCGATCGTCATCGCATACGGTGAAAGAAAAATCCAGATTATTCCGCCCGTTATGCTCAGCAACAAAACTATCCGCATTGAATTCTTTATCAGTTTTGAAAAACTTCCATCGTTCTTCTCCCACTCTCTTGAAAGGGAAGGCAAAAGATTTGCATAATAAAGCCATACGAATGTGTGCAGGGCAATATAAATTCGCAACGCTCCGGCAAAATAACCCGTATCTTCAGCAGTTGCTACTAATCCGATAATGATCGTCGCCCCAAACATTTTAATTACCCAAAACATTTGGCTTAAACCGATTGGTAATCCCTCACGAAATAATTTTGTTGATAACTTTGGTTTCCAATTTATTCGTTCTGTAAATTTTCTTCGGTAAAGCCAGACGCTGACAAGAGCGGCAAGGGAAACTCCGGCAACTTCGGCAAACCCAACAATATACAGATCATCTGATTTTCGAACGAATATGAAAATTACTCCGACAAAAATTGTTTGCCGTATGATTTGTGCAATAGCAACAAAATTCATACGATCATGACCCTGAAAAACCCACATCAACAATAGCGGAAGCATCCAAAGACTCAGACCATATATTAGCAGAAGGTTGCGAAGCACAGCACCATTTACAAATTGCAGAGCACAAATTGCGAGAATGAAATAGCTGATTCCGGCAAAAATAAAACGTGCTGTTACAATTTCCGTTACTAAATCTGAAGTTTGTTCTGGGTCTTTAGCGATTTCTCGTGTGCCATAAGCACTAAATCCCTGATCAACAATCAAACTGGCACACATCAAAACTGCTGCTGCCCATTCGATATAACCGAAACCTGCCGGACCGTAAATTCTTGCTAAATACGCAAAAGCCGCAAACGTAATTAATTTGGTAAATGCCTCTGCTCCTGCAAGCGATAGAAAATTTTTGAATAACGAGAAACCCATTTACTTACTTTATTCGGTCGTAATCATCTTCTAATCTGACGATGTCATCCTCGCCAAAATAATCACCTGTTTGAACTTCTATAAAAACAAGTTTTTCCGATTCAGGATTAGCAACGCGATGTGCGGCACCGAGCGGCACATCAATTGTATTTCCCGCTTCGACGATAATTTCTTTGCCATCTAATGTTGCTTGAGCAGTTCCCTTAATAACAAACCAATGCTCAGCACGACGTGAATGTTTTTGATAAGAGAGTCTTGCACCTGGTAGAACTTCGATTCGTTTGACCTTAAAAGTTTCCCCTTCGTCCAGAATGGTAAAGTTTCCCCAAGGTCTTTCCTCGTACTTTGTATTGTCAAAATTTTCAATTGTTTTCATTTTTGTTGTTCTCCCAATTCGAAAAATATCAACAGGAAAAAATATGTATGGAAAAAAAAGAATCAAATGTAAAGATTAAAGTTTCTTTACAGTTGCTTCTTTTTCCTATGTTCTGAATAATTTTAATTTATTCTAAAAGCAATCGTGATTTACCTGTTGAAGTTGCAAACTTTTATATTTATTTAACCAACCAATAAAAATAGAATTTGTATATAAAAAAGGATTTCATTTACAAAAAGACCGTAGTGAGTCATTTTTGATCACAGAAAACCCATTTAGGGAAGTCGCATTGCACGACAGATGTAAGTGCTAACGTACTTTTCTCAAGTTAATTTATATAATAATTATTAGTTGGTTAGTGCATCAGCGGAATCGGCTATTTAAATAGGCTGTTTGTTACATACCTTATACAATAATTAATTTTGAAATTGTGAAATATTTGGCTTCCTCTTTATTTCGATTGTGGTTCTCCGCGTAAATAGCCGATCGTTTCGCCCAAAGACCAATGAATCAAAAACAAGAAAGCTAAAGGTAATGTTGTTACCATTTGGCGAAATGTTCTTTTTTGCCGATACATATTTTTGAAAACCCGAAGAAGCAATAATGGAGGTAAGAGAATTGTTCCGGCAGCGTATATCAGACGTTTAGGAATATTCATTTCATTTGCTCGCGTTTCCGCGAAGACTTGTCCCCAATTTACTCTTTCGCGTAATGCTTCGCTTAATTTCATTTTTGGACGCTCCTGAAAAACTTTCATTCGCTCATCCAAAACAATTTTTTCACCAAGCGAACGCAAAGCCCAATGGACTGTTGTTTCGCGATAGGCATTATTCCAAATTTTACGCACGGACATAATCGTTTCTCGCTTGTAAGAAACATTCACGTCCGAAACAAATTCGGCTTCATTATTTGGCAACGGTTTTCCGTAACGTCCGAAATCGCAGTAATACCAAGCCCAATTAAGTGGGTCGTCTATGCGATTTTCAATTGCACCACCAATTATTCCGAAAGATTGTTCGTGCAAAGTCAGAATTTGTTCACACCAATCTTCTGCCGGAACAGCGTGGTCTTCAGTCATCGCAATTATTTTTCCGTTTGATAAATTTAATCCGACGGCACGCCGCAAATCGTAAAGTCTGTGTTGATGGGCACTTATTTTATTTGAAACAGCTAAACCCAAATCCTCTATAAAATGAAATTTAACTTTTGGATATTTTGAAACTAGTTCACCAACCTCTTTTGACCAAATATCATAAGGGACAATTATCTCGGTTTCGGTAAAATTGACTTGTGGACACAATGCTCTTAGACAACGAGATAAAATTTCTTTGCCACTTACTACAGTTATTAAAATGGTTAAAGTTAATTTCGGCGAGTCTTTAGTCAAAGTTAAAATTTTGGGTTCATACAATAAATTCCAATCTCCAACTAAACAATCCAGCCTTAATATGAAAGGCTTTTGATATACAAAAAAGAACGATATTCAAAAGTGCGTCGGCAATTAAACAAAGCTACACCCCACTGTGATCCATAATATGACCACAAATACCCGAAGGAAGCCGTTGTCTGCGGCATAGGAGGGGGCTGCGCAATCCCGCGCTTTATGCTCGATTCCTGAAACAGAATTCGATTGTTGCTGAATAGCCAACGCGAAGCTCCCACTTTATTTTGCTAGATCAAACAATACTAATTTTGTTTACCACTAAATTATTGCGAATAAGGGCACAATAAAACTATTTGATTCTTGCCAAATGCACAACGGTCGAAGCGATAAATAATACTATCTGTTTGTCTTGGGGTTGAATCGCGTTCTGAAAAACGTTGCGATTCCACGATGGATTTGACCCAGGAATCGGAAGAGCTCAAAAGGGAACCTTAGCGGCTCGGGCCTAATGAACGCGTGACTTGTCAGACAGTAATAACAATGTTTGACTGTCAAGAAAAGCAAAGGGAATCGGTAGAATCCACGTCGAAGCATTGGCAATCCGCAATTAAAATTAAGAAAAGCTAGCCGTTGGCGGTCGCTAGCTTTGCCTTCTCGGTTGAGAGCGGCAATTCATTTCCGGTCAGTGCATTTTGATCCTCACCTGAGGTCTCTAGGTTTGCTTCGGGGAGGTAGGTATTCAAGAAGCGGCGAATTTCTTGATCGTCTTCTGAGACGCAGAGTTCCCTTACGATATCCATCACCTCGGCAAGCCTGGATGACGGATAAGGACCGATCTTACCGACAAAGATTTTCGGATGGATGGTTTTCGAGAGCTGCTCTTTATCTGACTGCAATTCTTCTACGAGCTTTTCCCCTTTTCGAATGCCGGTAAAAGCGATTTTGATGTCGATATCCGGCTTCAATCCAGAAAGCCTGATGGTCTCTTTTGCCAAGTCGAGAATATTGACTGGTTTGCCCATATCAAGCACAAGGACTGCTCCGCCGACTCCGATAGCACCAGCCTGCAAAACGAGCTGTGCCGCTTCCGGGATGGTCATAAAAAAGCGCTCCATTTTAGGATGTGTAACCGTTAGCGGACCACCATTATTAATTTGCTCCCGAAAAGTTGGAATTACCGATCCGGTAGACCCGATTACGTTGCCAAAGCGCACAGCCAGAAATCGGGTTTCAAATCTTTCGTTTAGATCTTGCACGACGAATTCCGAGAGTCTCTTGGTCGCTCCCATCACCGAAGTGGGATTAACTGCCTTATCCGTCGAGATCAGCACAAACGCTTCTGAGCCGAAGTTTCCGGACAGACGACCCATTAATCTGGTTCCCAAAATATTGTTTCTAAGTGCTTCCGAGGCGTTTTGTTCCATCATTGGAACATGTTTATGGGCGGCAGCGTGAAAAACGACCTGAGGCGAGAACCTTTTAAATACATTGGTCATTCGCACTTCATCACAAATGTCTCCGATGACCGGAACGACGTCAAAGTCCGGATATTTCGTCTTGATCTCCTGTTCTATTTGAAAAAGGGCAAATTCAGATCTTTCAACGAGTATCAGTCGCTCCGGACCAAAGTTAACCAACTGCCGTACAAGTTCTGAGCCGATCGAACCGCCGGCTCCCGTGACCATGATGACCTTTTGTTGTAGATATGATTCGATACTGGCTTGATCCAACATCACGGGAGAGCGGCCAAGTAGATCCTCAATTTCAACATCTCTGATACGGCTTATGCTGACCTTGTCCTGCAGTAGCTCGTACAAGCCCGGGATGGTTCGAACTTTGATCGGTATGCCACGGCAAATTCCCAGAATCCTTTTAAAATCCTCGCGGGAGGCCTGAGCAATCGAAATTATGACGTAATCAATTTCTAATTCTTTCACCAAATCGGGAATCCGATCCGAATTACCCATAACCTTGACACCGTTAATTATCGCTCCATTTTTTGTCGGATCATCATCAATGAATCCTCTCACATCGATATCAATGTCGCCGCGGTTCTTGATCTCGGCCAGTGTCATTACCCCGGCACGTCCGGCGCCAATAAGCAACACTGTACTCTTTCGCGAACCGGAATCCCCGGCTGTATGAACCCGGTGCAATATTTCATAAACCTCGCGTCTGCATAAACGTAATCCCAAAATTCCGATTACCGCCAATCCAAAATCCAAAATAATGATGCTTACTGGAATAACCGGATAAAAGAAGTAGTTATACAGGCTAAATCTTATAATGAGCAACGGTAGTGAGGCCACAAACAAGGCCGACAATATTCGATTCAGATCCGGCAAACTTACATATCGCCAGATTAATTTGTGAACCTTAAACATCCGAAGTACCCAGTATTGAAACGGTACGATAACCAGCATCTGGATTAACAGCACTTTAAGCTGATAAGGCGTCAGGACAAAGTCGAATCTCAATAAATAGGCGAGGAAAAAGGCACCGCTTAACAGCACGAGATCAAAACCGGCCTGGGCGGTCTTATAAAGGCCTATATTCCTTTGAGTGAACACGGTTTCGGTTGGGGCTATTTTTGACATATCGTTATCAGCTTTTTTAGAGATTGCACTCGTTGCGGTTAAGTTTTATCCCGCCGTCGATTTAGTTGGGGAATTGGTTCGCATTTATTCCCCAGTAAATATTATTCCCAATGAGATGATTTCACGATATTACATCCAGAGATCCTTGAGGACATCGTCAAAACCGCTAAATTTAGATGGCTAAATAATTTACATGTCGTTGAGGCGATTCGTAGTTTAGCCCTTTGGTATGGCACAAAACAATGATCAATTATGGCGCATTTGCACGTATTTGCGCACAAAGATGCTACAATAATGTGGCATTATCACCTATTAGAATGATCAGTTTTAACAAGCCAAAATAGTATCTCTGCCTTATAAATATGCCGGGGTCTTCTGATTTAATATGAGCATACGTAACTTGTTTAAAGTCGCTGTGTTGCCGGCAGAGTCGTACAGTGATTGTTGCAATGGGAAACGGCCTATTGACGAATCTCTTGCTTTATTTAGATAACTGCCTTTGAGAGGAATTTTTGTTAATGAAGACCGAAGCGAATAGTGAAACCTTTGACAGGACTGTCACTGATTTTGGAATTAGCGAACCCACAAAGCTAAAATCCAAGAATAAATTCGGCGTGCCATTCTTTCGCCCGGAAATAACAGAAAATGAGATTGAAGAAGTCGTAAAAACGTTGCGCTCTGGCTGGATTACGACCGGTCCGAAGACCGAGTTGTTTGAAAAGAATTTTGCCAAGGCCGTAAATGGCAGATATGCGGTCGCAGTAAATTCATGTACTGCCGCACTTCATTTGGCGGTTGAGGCTATCGGATTGAAAGAGGGCCAGGCGGTTCTCGTCCCGACAATGACTTTCGCTGCGACCGCGGAGATATTGCTTTATAAGAAAGGATTACCGATTTTGGTCGACTGTGATCCGGAAACAGGTAATATCGACTTGATCGATGCCCGGCGTAAACTTGCAGATGTACGTGCCGGCAGGCTTCCCTTTAAGACCGATCGAGACATTGAGGTTGTTGGGATCATTCCGGTGCATGTCGGCGGGCTCATGGTTGATATCGGTGAGTTGAAGGATTTTGCCGATGAGTTTGGATTGTGGATTATCGAGGACGCTGCCCATGCATTTCCGTCAGCCTGGCGGAAAGATTCATTAAGTCCTTGGCAGCACTGCGGCGATAATACAGCCGACGTTACTTGTTATTCGTTTTATGCAAATAAGACGATTACGACGGGTGAAGGTGGAATGGCCGTAACCAACGATTATGAAACTGCCGAGCGGATACGGTTGATGTCGCTGCACGGTTTGTCACGTGACGCGTGGCAGCGTTATTCCGGTGAAGGGAGATGGGATTATCGGATTGTTACTCAGGGATACAAGTACAATTTGACTGATATCGCATCTGCCATCGGCATACATCAGCTTGCACGTGCAGAAGAAATGCGGCGTCAGCGCGAACGGATCGCGCAGATTTATCTCGAAAGAATGAGCGAAATTGAAGAGATCGAATTGCCGCCGGATGATGAAAATCGTTTACATTCTTGGCATTTGTTTCCAATTAGGCTTAAAAGGCGGGAGCTTACTCTCAATCGGAACGCTTTTATCGAAGAACTGAAAAAACGAAAAATAGGCTTTTCTGTTCACTGGCGGCCGCTTCATCTGCATCCTTTCTATTCATCGACGTTTGGTTGGCGAGCTGGTCATCTACCGAACGCCACAAAAATGTGGTCGAGGATTATCAGTTTACCTATTTTCCCCGGAATGAAGAACGAAGAGATTAAAAGTGTAGTAGAAGCGGTTAAAGAAATATGTCAGGCCTCATCAAAAAGAATAAAGTAAGTAGGAGTTCTATTTCGGCTGAATATCCGACAGGAATTCCAAGATTCTGTGAAGTTCTCCTTGCATTCGGTGGCTTGCTTGTATTGTCGCCAGTATTACTTTTGTGTTCTGTGCTTGTGCTCTTTAGTCGGCCCGGTCCAATACTGTTCCGCCAATTGAGGGTCGGGCGTAACGGCAAGGTCTTCTTACTTTTCAAGTTTCGTACGATGGTCACCAAAAATGCCGGTTTGTTGATCACGGCTGAAAATGACCAACGTGTTACCTCTGTTGGGAGGTTCTTGCGCAAAACAAAGCTTGACGAACTACCCGAGCTCTTTAATGTGCTGATCGGCGATATGTCCTTCGTCGGTCCACGACCGGAAGTCTCTGAATTCGTCGATAAATCTAATCCTCTGTGGCAGGAAATTCTAAAAGCTCGTCCGGGAATAACTGATCCGGTTACGTTGCAACTCCGAAATGAAGAGAAATTTCTGGCGACAGTTGACAACAAGGAAGCTTTTTACCGCGAGGTAATCCAACCGTTTAAGTTGAATGGTAGTTTGGAATATCTACGCAAGAAGAGCATTACGAATGATGTTAAAATAATCGCTAAGACTGTGAGGTCTGTTGTTTTTCCGAAAGCCCTGTCAAAGCAAGCTGTGGAAGAAATTAAACTGTCTTTCGTAGATTAGTACCTTGATTCGAAAGGATTTGGATGTTTCAGAATCGAGTCACTTTCCCCAACGATTCGGGATGGCCGGTCACTAGAATCCGATTTCATTCATCCCCCATTACCCATCGTTTCTTGACGTCGATATCGTCAGCGATAAGAAAGGTCGGGTGCTGGCGCAATAAAGAAAGAAAGATCGTGCTTCCGCTGTTTTCATTCGACTTTCGGTCGATTCCAGTTTAAGACTCGAAAGAGGAGAGTGAACTTTTAAAACTTTTCGAATCTGGAGAAAACTTTTCAATTTGCAAATTTTATTTTATCGATGACGGTCTCGCGGTTGTAATTCTTCAAGGCAGAAATTCCTTTTATTCCCAAATTGATTAATCACTTCAAAATGCTGCTCAATTAACACAGAACAACGATGAACAAGTGACTTCTATCGAAGCAGCGCGAATAATTCATGGACGCGATGGCGAGGTTAGGGTGTTTGGATAGACGGTCGGCAAGGCTTTAACATCAATTATTTTTCTTCATCAAGAGATGTCGGAAAAACGTGGTCTACAAACCGACCGATCGATTTCGACTTCTGCGAAGGTGCGCAAACTGGCACGGAATTTGTAGTTGCGGAAAACGGTCGTTTATTTGTCGTTTGGCAGGATTGGAGAGACCGCAGGACATTGGCTGATGTTCGCTATTAGTATTCCGATGACAGGGGCGTCAATTGGATTTCAAGCAAAAGCTCAACGATGACGGGGGAGACTTTGGGCATACAGATCCGAGTGTAGCTACAGATGGACCCAATATATAAATATATGGCTTTTGGCGACTTTCGTGAACCGGGGGGAAGCAGGCGACAATGACTGGAATATTTACTTAGCGCAGTCCGATTATGATGGCGTTACGTAGAAAAGAAATAAGCGCCTAAATTGTGTTAAGGTAGGCTGGGAAGAAACTCCTGTTCTTTTCTGGGGTGAAAATGGTGGGATATTTAGTGTGTGGCGTTCGACCCGAAAAGACGCTGTTCGGACACACTGTTTTTCTTATTCGATGAATCGCGGCGAAACATTTTCATATCCGATCCTTTTGACCGGAATCGATGAAATGATCAATCCCGGAAGAAATATAAGAGTATCCGTTTTCGGTCATCAGACGTTTTTATTGAGATGTGTAGGAAAAATAACGGCGAGCAAAGATCAACCCACGCGAAACAAAAGGGTGCGATCACTACTTGGAAAAACCATTTCAATTGAGATCGCTTAATAAATACTGCACACTGGGCTTAAAATCAGTTTGAAGACTAACGACAGAAAAAATCGGAACCCCGTGAGAAATTGCGGGGTTTTGTACGCCGATGGTCGTTTGATCTACTAGTTTTATTCCAACTTCCTAATTTACCGATGCATCTCTATTGTGGAAGAAAAAACCTTTGCAATCTAATACCATTTGAAAACATATGACAAAGAAAATACTTTTTACCACAGTTTTGCTGTGCTCACTTTCGGCATCTTTATTTGCGCAGGATACTCAGGTAAAGATCACACTTGATGAGCAATTTTTTGACGAATTTCTTCAAGCGATCTTCACAAACTTGGAGGCACCGAGCGTTCCGATCTCAAAAAATTCCGGGGCTGGCTGCAGCGAAACGATCCGTTTGAAAGAGCAGATCGACGGTGTGAAAACCGCTGTGAGATTTCGCCAGGGGAAAATTTACGCGCCGATCGCTTTTGAAGGAAGCTACAGAGCGCCTTTGATCGGATGTATTGATTTTGAAGGCTGGGCAGAGACAAATATCGACCTTGTCTTTGATAGAAATAAAAATGCGATCGTCGGACAGGCGCAAGTTCTGAAGGTTAATATGAGCGGCGCAAATGGAATAGGTAGCGAATTGCTTGCGCGTTTTGTCCAAAATGAAATTGATAAAAAAGTAAATCCTATTGAAATAATCGGGCTGGATAAACTGTCGTTTGTCACCCCGATTCAAAACGCGGGAAAACTTCGAATGCGGGCTACGGGTTTTAGTCACAAAGTTATCAACTCAAATATCGACATCATAATTAAATATCGGTTTGAAAAGGCGGGCTAATCATTTTTCGCCGGCATATTCGACCGAAGTTATTGCCTTTCCCATTTTTACTTCCTGTTTTACTAGTCCTACGTCGCGAGCGTACCAATTGGAAAATGCGATTTTTGAACCCGGGGTTTTCGCGCCCTTCATAGCAAGTTTAATATCGATCACCGAATCGACTCGCGCAGCTACATAATCATCGGCTTGAACTGAAATATTGTCGTCCATTTTTACGATCTCATTGTCTATTGTTACGGTACCGCCAATCCTTCTGCCCAACATGTCAACTTCAATTTTGTAATTCGTCGTCCATTTTTTACCTTTTTCCCAAATATTCGGGATCGTGATTCCATAACTCTCAAGTGTGGTCATCTTAACCTTTACAATTGGTGCAGAAATTACGTTGTTATAATCTGCGTTTCGCAAACCATCCTGGTTGCACGACCAGTTTGAAACGATTTCTGTCCCACTTGCAAATTTTCGGGTTTCGGTAAAACCGCCTCCGTCTTTGAGCGCTTGTTTCAAAACGTATTTGGCCGGAGCCGCTCCGTTTACATTGAATTCACGTTCGGTCTTGCTATCGATCGGGTAATATTGGTTTCCGCAAGCTCCCGCGGAGTTTAACGCAACTGCGTCGGGTTTTTCTTTCCCCTCAGGCTGACTATCGATTTTCTGACGAACATTATCGCTATTTGCTGCTCCTTCCGGGTTTGAGGTTTGGTTTCCCATTTCGCACCCAAAAAAAACAAGTGTGACAACGATCACAATTGATATTTTTTTTATAGGAAGTTTTTTCTCGGAAGTTTGGGTTTTTAAAAACATGTGATTCGCGCTCCTTTAACCTTTTCTGAAGTTTTGTAGATTGTAAGCTATTTCAAAGTATCAATGAAATTCGGACCAATTAAACGAATGACGAATCTCGCGGTTTCAGAATCCGCAACTCCAAGTGTCGTAAACGATAAAGTTTACCTCATATACGAAACCGTCGGAGATCATTCCAAATATTCAACTTTCCCTTCGCATTTACAGTAGATGGCCGTGGCGGAACGGGATTTGCAAGCATTAGCACATGATGACCTTTTCTGAGGTTTAAAAAATTGAAGGGAATTTATGAATATGCAAACTAAAAGAAGCTTATCAATTTCTTTTGCTTTGGCTTTGATGATGACGTTAGGCGCGAATGCTTTGGTTTATGGTCAAAGAAATCGCGGTCGCGATGATCAAAAGCGTCAGCGCAGCAGTGTTGAAAAAAACCAAAAGAAATCCGATAGTAAACAATCGAGAAGACAGGAGAGGCGCGCCGCAACTAACCAAAATCAACCGCGGAACGTTCGCCGATCTTCGAACAACAACGAAATCCGTACGCAAAAGTCAAATCGCACGCGGTCGACCGACAATCAAAATAGAGGACAGATTCGCCCGAGGCAAGATTCATCGAGAAATTCGAAAGTTGAGAATCGAACGCAAAATCGATCAAATCGAAATCGTTCCGGTTTATCTGCCGATCAGCAGGCCTACCGAGAGCAAATTCTTCGATCTGAGCAGCGTCGTCAAGCGGATCAGCGAAGACTTCAAGTCCGGAGTCAAACAAACGAAAAGAGTCGCAACCGTGAAATAAAACGTCAGCAGAAACTTCTTGACCAACAGCGGAAAGATCGTGCGGAACAGAATAGAAGAAGCCAGACCCGTCAGCGTGATCAGCGTTCGAACACTGGAATTTACAGCTCGAACCGTGATTCTTCAAGACGGGACGATTCCAATCGCAGGAACAATCGAAACGACGCTAATCGCTATGACAATAGGAATTCGCGATATCAGGTTTATAATCGCGGACAACAAAGGAGTCTGCAGCAAAAACGCTGGAACGAATATCGGAAGCAGACAAATCGCCAACAGAAGTATTACGAGTCGACAAGGCGACAACTCCAAAAACAACGGCGAAATCGATATTTGAGGTATCAACAATCCTATTATGATCGGCTGCGGCGCGACAGACAGAGGCTGCAAAAAGCACGCTATTCCGACAATCTGCGATACGATTATCGTTACAGACGAAGCGGTAATTACCATTACACAAGCAGCTACGGAGCTGCAATGCTGCGGCGTGCTTTAAATGACGGTTACAGCCAGGGTTACAGAGCCGGGCAGGCAGATCGATATGATGGATGGGGTTACGATTACAACAATTCATACGGATATCAGGATGCAAGCTATGGTTATGATAGTTACTATGTCAGTCAAAGTGAATATCAATACTACTTCAGACAAGGATTTCGCAAGGGTTATGACGATGGTTTTTACGGCCGATCTCAATACGGACGTTACTCAAACGGAAGGTATAACTTGCTTGGGAACATAGTAAGCGGGATCATCAATCTTATCCGATTCTAGTTGAATCCAAAAAAGAGAGAACTTGGACTGCCGTTATCGGCAGTCTTTTTTATTTCGCTGAATCTCAAAAAGAATCCATTTCGTTTCCACGCAAGATCACAAAAATTCCCCTCATTATTGTTATATAAAATCCATCCGAAAGATTGAAGATTATTCACAAATTCTAGCATATAAGTGTCTTAGATAGATATGTTTATAGGATTTCGTGAATTGTGTCATAAATTGCCTATGTGCGGTGTTAAGAAAAATAGAAGGCATATTTCTTGTTTCTAATTTTATACCGCAGAGCCCGTTGCCGAAACTCACAGTAATCGCGGAGTTGTTTTGTTTGAAATGGGCAAGTTCGAGAAAGCACTTATTTCCCTAAACGAAGCAAATAGAATAATGCCAAGCGATCCTTACATACTGAATAATATAGGTGTTACGGTTGAGTCTTTAGGAAGAAAAAAAGAGGCTCGGGAGTCCTATCAGTCCGCAATTGAGGCGGACGCAAATTTTCCGCTTGCGCAATACAATTTGGCTGCAAACTTTTTGGAAGTCGGCGAACGAGAAATAGCTTACAAGAAGTTGAATTTGCTTAAAACTATGGATGATGTTTTGGCAAATGAACTCCAGCAAATGATATGGGGAAAATTCATCGTCAATATTTCTAGCAGAAAATTGGACAATAAACTACTTGCTGAGCTTAGAGGTTTGGCAGAAATCAACTTCTTGTCTAAACTCACAGGATGAGTGTGCCTTTGGTAGCAATAATTGGACGTCCGAATGTTGGAAAATCAACGCTTTTTAACCGTTTGACCGGAAGCCGTAAATCTATCGTTGGCGACGAGCCGGGCATAACTCGCGATAGGATTTACGGAACGGTCGAATGGCGGACAAAAGAATTTGAACTGGTAGATACGGGTGGAATCGTGCCTGACGATGAGGCCATTATTCCTTCGAATATTTTCAAGCAAGCGGATTTTGCAATTTCCCAGTCGCAAGCAGTTATTTGGGTCGTCGATGCTCGCGAAGGGATCACGCCGCTTGATGAAGAAATTGGCATTTTGTTAAGAAATTTGGGTAAGCCGATATTTGTTGCAGCAAATAAATCCGAAACGAATCAGGTTGCAGAAGAAGCGGCGGAGTTTTATAAGTTCGGATTTGATCTTTTTCCTGTTTCGGCGGAGCATGGAACGAGCGTCGGCGACCTTCTCGAAGGACTTTTTGCCGTCCTTGATTTTCCCGAGGAAATAATTGAACGCGACAAGGATGAGATAAAGCTCGCGATTATCGGCAGACCGAACGTCGGAAAATCCTCAATTCTAAATAAAATACTAGGCGAAGAACGAACGATAGTTACTCCGATTGCGGGTACAACGCGAGACGCAATCGATACGGAACTCACTGTGGACGGTCAAAAATTTCTTTTGATCGATACCGCAGGAATTCGACGGAAAGGCAAGACGACGGAAATGGCAGAGAAACTTTCGGTCATAATGGCCCGAAAGGCGCTTGAACGCGCTGATGTCGCGATCATGGTTATCGACGCGGTTGAGGGTGTGACAAATTTGGACGCGAGTATAGCGGGATATGCCCTGGATTCCGGCTGCAGCATAATTGTTACGATAAACAAGTGGGATTTGGTGGAGGAAAAAGAGACCGGAACGGTAAGCGAATTCGAACAAAATTTTCGTCACAAAATGAAGTTTCTGGATTGGTCGCCGATTGTCACGATTTCTGCATTGACGGGGCAGCGGGTAAACCGGATACTGGCTTTGGTTAAACAGGCAAATGTCGCGCGGAATGTCCGTATTTCAACCTCGCGATTAAACGAATTTTTTGAAAACACCGTGTTGAAACCAAAAGGCGGTGGCGGAAGCGCTCCCGGTAAAGGCGGAAGATCAAAAGTAAAGATAAAATACTTGACACAGGCAGGAATTCGTCCGCCATTGTTTATTTTGTTTACTTCAGGCGCCGGAAAAGGTGGACTTCATTTTTCATATTTGCGATATTTAGAAAACCGTTTGCGGGAAGTTTTTGAATTTTTTGCGACTCCGGTTAAATTGGTCGAACGGCACAATCGCAAGAAAGCAAAATAGCTTCCTGAATTTGAAATGATGGAAATTTTACTTCTCACGATCAGAATATTCTTAGTCGGCATTTTTGCGCTCGCGGGTATCGCGAAACTTCTTGATCTTGATGGATCTGAAAAGGCGGTCAAAGGATTTGGCGTGCCGGCTGTTTTGGCAAAGCCTATATCGATATTGCTGCCGATCGCTGAAGTTGTAATTGCAGTTTTGCTTTTATTTACGCAAACTTCATGGTTTGGGGCGGTTGGCGGTGCGGCGCTGCTGCTTGTTTTCGTCGGGGGAATGCTATGGCAGATGTGGCAGGGAAATGCTCCCGATTGCCATTGTTTTGGTCAGGTTCATAGTGAACCTGTAAGTAAGAAAAGTGTGGCGAGAAATGCTGCGTTTGTTTTGCTTGCACTCTTCTTAGTTGCGAGCGGACAAAGAAATCAGGGTCTAAACATCTTCGATTCGTCGAATAATCTCTCATCGGAAATGAATGCTATGCAGATAATATTTGGTTTGGCGGTAGTAGCGTTTTTAGCGGCGATTGTTTACTTTCTAAAAACAATTTCCGAACAGCAAACGCAGATAATGCGAAGAATAGAGGTTCTCGAACTCATTTCGCATGACGGTGGAAAAGAGGTTGCCCGCGACGACGTAAACGATCCGGCTACCGGACTCCCGATCGGCTCGCTCGTTCCGGCTTTCGAATTGCCGAATTTGGACGGCAAAAAAATTCCCTATGAAACGATTCTTGCGGACGATAATCCAACGCTGATACTTTTTGTAAGTCCGAGCTGTAATCCATGTGAGGCTTTGATACCTGAGTTTCAAGAGTGGCAAAAAGACTTGGGTAAACGATTGAATTTTGCATTTATCAGCACTGGCAAGGTAAAAGACAACTTGAAGAAATTCAGCGAGCCTGGTTTTGAAAACATGTTTTTGCAGGCGGAGAATGAAATCTCAGAAATGTTTGGTGCTGAATGGACGCCGACGGCGATCCTTGTCAATGCCGACCGTTCGCTTGCGAGCCGTCCGGCGGCTGGCGACACATCCATTCGCGAACTCATTGAGAAAATCAAAGAGGAAACACCAGGAAAGCAGCCCCTATATCTGACGAATGGGCATGGCGGCAAGATGGGAGAGGACGTGCCGGAATTTACGCTCGAAGACCTTGAAGGAAACGAAATCTCGGCAAATGTATTTAGTGGCGGAAAGACGCTTGTGACCTACTGGAGCACGGGTTGCCCGCATTGCGTAAATATGCTTGATGAATTGCGGGAATGGGACAACGCAAGAGACGAAAACGATCCAAAACTTCTCGTGATCTCAAGCGGAGACGCTGAAAACCACAAAGATATGGGGCTAAAATCTCCAATTGTAATTGATAATGAGCACGAGGTAGGCCCCGGCTTTGGAATGTCCGGTACGCCGTCAGCCGTTTTAGTTAATAGCGACGGAACGATTGCTTCCGAAACGGCAGTTGGTTCTCACCAGATTTGGTCGCTGATCGGCAAGAAGAAATAGATGAAACCGATAAATTGGGAAGTCACGTCGCAGGACGGGGAAGCCCGGACAGGAATACTTAAGACCAGGCGTTCAGAAATTGAAACGCCTGTTTTTATGCCCGTTGGAACGCAAGGCACTGTCAAAGGTGTGCGTTATGAATGGCTCGAGGACGAACACGATGCCCGGATCATTCTCGGCAATACATATCATCTGTGGCTCCGACCAGGCGCCGAAGTAATTCGCGAAATGGGGGGGCTGCATAAATTCTCGACGTGGAATCGTTCTTTGTTAACGGATTCGGGCGGATTTCAGGTTTTTTCCCTTAGCGATTTGAGGAAGTTGAATGAAGAAGGCGTCGAATTTCGTTCGCATATTGACGGAACAAAAATGTTCATGTCGCCCGAAGTTTCGATGGAAATTCAAGCCGCTTTAGGGGCAGAAATCGTGATGGTATTCGACGAATGTCCTCCCGGAGACGCGGGATTTGACGCGACAAAAGCAAGTTTAGAAATGACAGCGCGTTGGGCGCAACGGTCAAAAAATCGATTTAACGAATTACAGGAAGCCGGACACGATACGGGATATTTGGATAATGACAAGTTGAGTGGACAGCAGTCTTTGTTCGGAATTATACAGGGTTCGGGGCATTTAGACTTGAGGGCGGAAAGCCTAAACAGAACTGTTGAAATCGGTTTTGACGGCTATGCGATAGGCGGTTTGAGTGTCGGAGAAGAAAAGCCGGTGATGTACGACGTGATCGATTTTCTCGCTCCGAAGATGCCGAAAAACGCACCCCGGTATTTAATGGGAGTCGGGACTCCGGAAGATCTAGTCGAAGCTGTTTATCGCGGCGTCGATATGTTTGATTGCGTTATGCCTACCCGAAACGGACGTACCGGCGGCGTTTTTACTTCGCATGGAAAACTAAATATTCGAAACGCGAAATTTGCTAACGATGAAATCGCGTTGGATCCCGAATGTAATTGCTCGGTTTGTAAACGTTATTCCCGGGCGTATTTGCGGCACGTATATCAAGCCAAAGAAATGATCGCGGCAACGCTTATCTCGCATCATAATTTATACTTCTTTTTAGACCTGATGAAAAAAATGCGCCTCGCGATCAAGGGTGGGGAATTTGCAGAATTTAGAAAGAATTTTCTCGCGATGGTTTCGTAATTCGGGGTTTTTCACCTGGTGGGACAATTCATTTTGATAATCGAGCACGAAACTATGTTTTTCGGTTTCGCGTTTACCGAGTCTTCCATTATAATTGCTGTTTTGCGTATTTGGAAAAAATTCAATGAACCTATTTTTATTATTTCAAGGTGGCGGGGGAAGTTTGGTAACGCTGCTACTTCCGTTTTTATTGATCGGCGGGATATTTTATTTTCTCGTGATTATGCCGCAGCGAAGGCAGCAGAAAGAATTAAAGGATATGATTGCTAGCCTGGCCAATGGCGATGAGGTGGTTACGAGCGGCGGTGTTATTGGAAAAATCCTCGAAACGAGGGATACAAGCTTTATCATCCGGAGTGCGGATAAATCGAACATCGAAATCGGAAAGTCGGCTGTCATCGGAAAAAGACCGGTAGCGGAAAAGAAATAGGCGGGTATTTAGAAGTTAATGAAAAACAGTAGTTTATGGATAAGAACGGCGATAATTCTTGCCGTCACGGTTTTCGGTATCTATCTCGTCATAGGTCCGCGCGGTTCGATATCGGCTAAGGATTTTAGCTGGACAGGAATTAAAGCGAACGTTGCTGAAAATATCAATCTTGGGCTTGATTTGAAGGGCGGATCGCATCTCGTGATGCGCGTAAAGACAGACAAATATCTGCGCGAGCTCACGCAAGGAAATCAGGACGCTGCCTTTAATGCCGCTAAAAACGCTAAACTTCCAGTTCAAGACAGTTCGTTTGTTGCTGAAAATGGGACCTATTCTGTAACGCTCAATCTGACGGATCCTGCCAAGTCTCAAGAAGTGATTGATGCCGCTAAGGCAAAGGTGGACTTTTCAAATTGGACTCAATCTACAGATGGAAATGCGATAGTTTGGACGCTTCCGGGGCAAGCCCAAACGCTTCTCAAAGAGCAGGCGGCCGAACAGGCGATGAACATTATATCGAGCCGAATTAATGCATTTGGCGTGAAAGAACCCACGTTGCAGCGTCGCGGGACGAGCGATTCCGGCGAGATTTTATTGCAGATGCCTGGAGTTGATGACCCGGAACGCGTCAAGAAACTTATCGGTGCGGATTCAAAGCTGTCGCTGATGAAAGTCGTTAGTGCTGCAAATCCGAGTCCTGTGACGACGTACCCGACAAAGGAAGCTGCGCTTCAAACAATTGGCGGCAGGGACACTCAGACAAGAAAAGTCTTGGAATATGCCGAGCGGGATGATGAGGGAAATGCTGCGCCGAATCCGAACGCGCCTACACAGTGGGTCGTTGTAGAGTATCCTCCCATTATTGAAGGAAACGATCTGCGTGATGCCAACGCTGTAACAACTACAGGGAACGAGGGTGATTATCAGATCTCGTTTTCGCTTAAGCCAAACGGTGCAATAAAATTCGGTGAGTGGACAGGCGCGAATATTAATAATTACATGGCGGTCGTTTTAAACGACAAGGCAAAATCGGTTGCGTTTATTCGTTCGCAAATTTTTGATCAAGGACAGATCGACGGTCGTTTTACAAAAGCGTCAGGAGAAGATCTTGCGTTAACATTGAAATCTGGTGCTTTGCCTACGGAGATCGAGTATCTCGAGGAAAGAACTGTGGGTCCGAGTCTCGGTGCGGACGCCATTCGTTCCGGACTTACCGCCGCAGTTGGCGGCTTGGCGTTCGTCGTGCTCTTTATGCTCCTTTATTATCGTGGATCGGGCATAAACGCAGTTATCGCTTTGACCCTCAATATGATTCTGACGCTTGCAGCGTTGATCGTTTTAGACTCAACCCTAACCCTTCCGGGGATGGCAGGTTTGATTTTGGGTGTCGGTATGGCAGTTGACTCAAATGTGCTTATTTTTGAGCGGATGCGAGAGGAAATTAAGGACGGCAAGAAAATCGCCGAAGCTATAAAGCTGGGATTCGATCGTGCGTGGCTGACTATCATTGATTCCCACGTGACGACGATTATTGCGGGTTCGATACTTTATCTATATGGATCGGGACCCATCCGTGGATTTGCAGTTACGCTTATACTCGGCTTGCTCATCAATCTGTTTTCAGCCGTATTTGTTTCGCGCACAATTTACTTATGGCTGCTTGAACGAAATCCGAATATGAAGAAGCTGAGCGTTTAATTTAGATAGGATGTGACGGACAACGTAGGGGCGTTTTTCACTTTTAAGAAATGTTTGATTTATTTAGTAATATTAATGTGAACTGGATGGGGATTCGCCGTCCACTGATTGCGGTCTCGGTCGCGGTACTTTTAGCCGGGTTGGGTTCGGCAATTTCTCGTCAGATCGCTCCGGGCGGAACAGATGCCTTTAATCTGGGTGTTGATTTCAAGGGCGGAACGGTTATTACGGCGAAGTTTAAAGACGGCAAACCACCGGAAGACGAGATAAGAAAAGCATTGCAGAAGGTAGGGTTTAGTGACTCGACTATTCAATCGTCGTTAGACAAGCAAGATGAGGTTTTAATTAAGGTACCCTTAATCGAGGGAGAAGACGGTACGTTTAACAAAAATGTTAAGGCAGCCGACCCTCCCAAACCCGAAAACACAGCTGCGAACGCAAACATTTCAGTAAACTCGAACACGGCGACGGCGACCACGCAGGAGTCAGAAGATCTTAATCAGGTCAGCAAAGGACGCGAGCTTGTTAAGCAAGCCCTCGACACTTTTGGGAAAGAAGCCTCAGGCGCAGAGACTCTTGTGCAGGCGAAGGACGCTAAGTATAAGATCGTCGGAACTGACTCGGTCGGACCGGTGGCTGGCGAAAAACTCCGAAATCAAGCAGTAATAGCAACGCTTCTCGGCATGGTCGGTATCTTATTGTTTATCGCGTTTCGGTATGACTGGACTTATGCGGCGGGCGCAGTGATCGCAGTTTTTCACGATGTACTTGTCACACTGGCTTTCTTCACAATGTTTCAATGGGAAATAAGTTTGACCGTACTGGCCGCGCTGCTTACATTGGTCGGATTCTCTGTTAATGACTCGATTGTAATTTTTGACCGTATTCGTGAAAATCTGACGTTGAATCGCACGAAATCCCTTTACGATTTAACTAACGACTCCATTAATCAAACGATGTCGCGAACTATCGTAACTAACGGGTTAGTATTTTTAGCGGTACTTGCGCTGGTTCTTTTTGGAGGCGAGGTGTTGCGAGGCTTTTCGCTCGCGCTTTTCGTGGGCGCAATAACGGGAACTTATTCGACGATAGCAATCGCAAGTCCGATTGCTATTTGGTGGCAAAGTAAGCTCGGCGAAACCAAGATGAGGCAATCTACGGCGGTCGGTAAAGAAAAGAATTTAGCCACGGCGGCCCGTCGCTCAGTGACACGTCGTCCTGTGTCTAAGTAGAAGATGTTATTTTGGGCCGACTGCCACTGTTGCCAAATCAATTTTGGGGTACTTCCCGACACCTTGAGAGCAAAGATTTATTTTTAATTTCAGACTATTAAAGTTGCGAGTGTTCGGAAGCTTCAAATATTGGAAAAAAGTAGCAAATATTCAAAGTTTTTCTTGACTTTCGGGAAGGAAGACCTTAGACTTCAAAAACGTTGCTGGTCAATTAAATATTTTCAAGATGCTTCTATCCGTGTGCGAAAGAGTGCGGATAATTGTAGTACTTTTGTACTTTGAAGACTAGCGATTTCCGAAAATGTCCCGCGCATAATTTGATAGGCTTCGAATGTAATCGCTAACATCTTAGAAGGTAGCGAACGATTTCGTACGAGATGTATCTGGATTACAACGCGGGAATTGATTTGGAGTTTACAAAAGGCTTAAAACCCTTGACCCTATTGGCACCGGAAAAGGGAGGAAGATTATGTTAGATCAATTGATAGAATCAAGAAGTCACGCGGGTGAAGGAAACAAGCGAAACGGACTCCTGTTTACGACAGGACTCGTACTTATTTCATTTTTCCTCGCTGGGCTTCTTTATAGTCTATTTGCGCAGAATATAGGCGTTGGAGGCGAGGGACTGGAGTTATCCACTTTAGTGGCTCCTGTACCCCTTCCGGAGGAAGTACCGCCGGAACCGGAAAAAGAGCCTGAGAAGAAGATAAATAAGGATCCAAACATAGATATTCGTAAAGAGATTATTGCGAACATCAATGAGTCGCCGAAAGAGCCGCCTAAGACTATTCAGGTTACGAAGTCGACGGTTCCGGAAAGACGTATTGGTGTGCTGACACGACAGGGTGATTCAAACCAAAACACTTTAAGTGCTCCTGTCGGTAATCAGGCTCGATCAGATAATGTCAGAGGTACAGGTATCGGGGATGGTGATCCGGAAAAAAGCGCCGCCCGACCGCCCGAGGTAAAAGCCGCGCCACCACCACCACCGCCACCACCGAAGGCAGATCCGCCGGTTCCGAAAAGAATTTCGTCCGGGGTCATTAACGGTAAGGCAACGAGCTTGCCAGTACCCGCATATCCGCCGGCTGCAAGAGCTGTAAGAGCAAGCGGTGCGGTTAATGTTTCGGTCGTTATCAGCAAGGACGGTAGCGTGATGTCGGCTAGTGCCAGCAGTGGACACCCGCTTTTGAGAAACGCAGCTGTTGCAGCGGCTCGAAGGGCCAGATTTGCTCCAACACTTCTTTCCGGACAGCCGGTCGAAGTATCCGGGGTAATAGTATATAACTTTAAGCCGTAAATAATTTGATTACAGACCGTGAGTATTCTGAGTACGTTCTCACGGTCAAATTTTGTTTGATACTGCAATCTTAAAATTTTTTGACTTTTTGGAGGAAAAACAATGACATTTTTAGTTAGCCTTTTAGGCATGGTCTTGATGTTTGCTGAGGAAGGGGAGAAGTTCGAATTTGGTTTATATAAAATTGCCAAAGAGCTTACAATTCCTGGTTGGGGAGTAATCATCGTTCTTATTATTCAGTCGATTTACTTAATTGCGATCGGCATTGAACGCTGGTTGACTTACAACAAAGCAAAAACACAATCGAGGCAATATGCGCCAAAAGTTGCTCAGGCCTTGAAAAACAGTAATATTGACGAAGCAATCAATATCAGCGACAAACACAAGGATTCCCATTTGGCTATGGTGGTATCATCCGGTCTTAAGGAATTTAACGCACATCAAGGCGACGGTGCCATTTCAGCAGATGAAATGGAAGCGTCAAAACGTGCTTTGGAGCGTGCGATTGCAGTTAAAACCGCCGAATTAAAGAAAGGCCTTGCAGGACTCGCGACGATCGGTTCAACCGCTCCGTTTGTAGGATTGTTTGGCACGGTTGTCGGAATTCTAAACGCGTTTGTCGAACTTGCTAAGAGTGAGACGGCGGGAATCGGTGCAGTCGGTGGAGCTATCGCCGAGGCGCTTGTTGCTACCGCGTTTGGTATTTTGGTTGCGGTACCTGCAGTATGGATATTTAACTACTTTACCAATAAGGTGACGAGCTTTGGCGTGGAAATGGAAAACTCCGCATCCGAATTGGTTGATTACTTTATCAAACAGCGAACGAAGCGCTTGAATAGCTAGAGCCTTTGAAATGGTTCTTTATAAGAGGAGAGATGTCTTATGGGAATGGCTATAGGCGGAACTGACGAATATAATTCGGAAATTAACGTAACTCCGATGGTTGACGTGATGTTGGTGCTTTTGATCATTTTTATGATCGTTACACCGTTACTTCAGCAGGGTGTTACCGTCGATATTCCAAAAAATATGATCAGTCCCGATGAAGATGAGGAAATCACCAAGGACACCTCGGTTGTGGTATCGATCCCTACTAATGGACAGTTTTTTATTGGGAAAGATGCTTATCCGATAGATATGTTAGGTGAAAAGATCAAGGCCAAGATGGAAGGGAAAGCTGCCAAGAAACGAATTGTCTACATCAAGAGCGGAATCAATGTTGACTACGGCACAGTCGTAGAAGCTATTGACACCATTCGGCGTCAGGATATTGACAAGGTTGGATTGGTTGCCGACAAGAAGAAGGATACTAAAAAGGAATAGTGAAAGGAGGCGTAAATCGCCTCGCTTTCCCTAAACAATTTAGGAGCAATTTAATATGGGTATGTCTAGTGCCGGGGGCGAGAAAGGTGCGGTCCCGCAAATTAACGTAACGCCGTTGATTGATGTTTTGCTGGTGCTTTTGATTATTTTTATGATCATTTCGCCGCTCAAGCCAAGCAAGTTTGAAGCAAAAGTGCCAGCGGAGCCTAAGGACGAACAGAACGTCGATGTAAAGCCGAATCCTCTGACCTTAGTGGTTTCAATTGATAAGGCTACCAAGGCTGTCAGACTTAACCAGGATAGTATGGGGGATTCATCTGACACAAAACCTCTTACTGATAGGCTTACGGAGATATTCAAGGATCGAACGAATCAAGGGGCATTTCGTACAGGGACCAATGAGATCGAGAAGACGGTGTTTATAAAGGCGCCGAAAACGATACCATATGGCGACGTGGTGAAGCTGATCGATGGTGCGAAAATGGCAGGTGCCCAACCGATTGGTTTACAAATTGACGATTTATCGGATTAATATCTAATCAAGACAAGTGGCGGGACGGGTTTACATGTCCCGATTTGTCCTGATTTTTAAATGGAGTCGAAAAAAAAAATGAGAAGTTCTCGTTTGAAAAGATTTGGTTTATTTTCGTTGTTATTGATGGTTGCTGTTCTGGGAAGCAGCTGTACCTACTATAAAAGAGTGATGGCTCGGATGAATTTGGTTGACGGCGCACAAGCTTACAACGAAAGAAAATTCGATGAGGCAATGGAGAAGTTTAACCTTGCGGTAAGTTATGATCCGGAAGGTACTACTCTTGAAAGCAAAACTGCACAATTATTTTTAGCGAGAACGCTTCATTCATTGTTCGCAGGAAATCGCCGTAATACAAAAAATGCAGAGATGGCGATTGAAGAGTATAAAAAAGCACTTCCAGGTTTTGTACGCGAAGCTGCCGAAAGCAAAGCCGCGCTTGATGCCAAACCGGGTGACGAGAAGTTGCAAAACAACTACGAAAAGAATAAGGCAATAGCCGGCAGTATTGTAAGTGCGATTGGAAGCCTATACGAAAACTTACAGCAGGAAGATAAGTGGGCGGATTGGCAAATAAAAGCCGCAAACAATGCAGAATTGCCTAATGAAGTAAGGGCTAATTCATATGTTGCCCTCGCTTCAAAACAATATACTTGTGCCGAAGAGATCACCGAAAACTCGGAAGTTAAAAAGACAGTTACGGAAGGATCGGAGCAAGTTTTCAAGTTTACCAAGCCTGCAGATGAGGCTCAGTTTAGTAAACTGAAGAAATGCGTCGAGGAAGGGACGTCGTATATTGACAAAGCGATTGAGCTTAATGGCAACAGTGATTCTGCTTGGTCCTACAAAACAAGTTTGCTTCTTCAAGGCATGAGAATTGCCGAGATGGAAGGGAAATCTGATGAGAAAGTAGCACTCAAGAAAGCGTCGGACGAAGCTAAAGCGAAGTTTGAAGAATTGGCAAAGATCAAACAAGCAAAAGAAGAAGCGGACGCCAAGAAGAAGGCCGAAGAAGTTGGCGGAGCAGCGAAAAAGAAGGCAAGTGAGAAAGACGGAGCTGCGTCGCAAGAAAATAAATAGCTTACTTCGAGATGAAATAATGCGACACTCAATCGGTCGAAAAAGTTGAGTGTCGCTTTTTTGCCTTTAAAAGGTGATTGTAAAAGAATTCGTTTATTTCCGCTACAATGTTTCAATAAAGAACGATGATTAGGATAGACGACATAATTGAGAAGGTTGAGATCAATCATCCGCAAGCCGATCTTGAGATGATTCGTCGAGCCTATCTTTTTTCCGCCCTGCATCATCGCGGGCAGAAGCGTGCTTCCGGGGAGCCTTACCTGGTTCACCCGCTCGCGGTGGCCGATATTCTGGCGGAAATGCGGCTCGACGACGTGAGCGTCGCGACCGGTCTATTGCACGACGTTGTCGAAGACACACTCGTCGATCTAGACACGATCCGCGATTATTTTGGGAAGGAAATCACGCACCTTGTCGATGGTCTCACAAAAATTGCTCATATTAGCAATCTCACAAAAGAAAAGCAGCAAGCCGAAAACGTTCGAAAAATGGTTTTGGCGATGACAACGGATGTCCGGGTAGTTTTGATCAAATTGACCGATCGTCTCCATAATATGCGGACAATGGAGTTTTTGAAACCTGAGAAGCGGGCGAGAATTTCCCAGGAAACTCTTGATATCTATGCTCCGATCGCCCACCGACTCGGAATGGGGAAAATCCGGAGCGAATTGGAAGATCTTTCATTTCAAAATTTATACCCGCAAGAATATAAAAAACTTGCAAAAGATGTAGAAGCCCGGCGCCCCGAGCTCGAAGCCACTTTATTAAAGATTACTGACACGATCAAGGAAAAGCTCGATGAAAACGAAGTGCCATTTATCGAAGTTCAAAGCCGCGTCAAACGTCTATATTCCCTTTGGAAAAAACTAAAGAAGCGAAAACTAAACATTGAGGATGTCTACGATTTGATCGCCGCACGGATTATCACTCCCAATCAGAAGAAGAATTGTTATTTTGCACTAAGCGTGATCCATGATATCTGGACACCCGTTCCCGAGCGTTTTAAGGACTGGATAGGGAATCCCCGCGACAATCTGTACCAATCGCTCCATACATCCGTTATTGGCGAAGGCGGGCAAGCATTTGAAGTTCAGATCCGGACGGAAGAGATGCATTACATTGCGGAAGAAGGTGTGGCAGCGCACTGGCGATACAAGGATAACAAGCTCGGAAAGGACGATGACCAGAGTATCGATGAATTGCGCCGAACGGTCGAAAAATTGCTGCTTCCCTTAGTTGAGAATACGGAGGTTAACGAAGACTCTGAAGATTTTATCGAGTCGTTAAAACTGGATCTGTATCCCAAGGATGTTTACACCTTTACCCCGATGGGAAAAGTGTTTGAATTGCCGCGAGGTGCCACGCCAATTGATTTTGCCTACGCAATTCACTCCGAAGTGGGCGATACATGTACCGGCGCTAAGATTAACGGAAGGATCGTTCCGTTAAGAACCAAGTTGCAGAACGGAAATGTCGTGGAAATTTTAACCACACCTAATTCGAAGCCGTCACGCGATTGGCTTAATCATGTTGTGACGTCGCGGGCGAGAAATCGCATTCGAGGATGGATAGCCAAACAACAGCGCGAAGCTTCCGTAGAAATGGGGCGAAAACTACTCGAAAAAGAGGCGAAGAAATTTAATATTTCCGCTAAGAAAATGTTTGCGAAAGATGAGGAAATAACGCGGGTTGCAAATGAATACGGACTCGGGCGGGGCGAGGATCTGCTTGCATCGATTGGCTATGGCAAAATGCTTCCGAGAAACGTGATCGCAAAATATTTGGGTCCTGAGGAATTTGAAAAACTTGATCCTGATACAAAGAAAGATACGCGAATTGAAAGCGGTGTAAAAGCGGTTAAGAAATTCATGGGCTTGGGCGGTGATGCAATCGTTGTCCGAGGTGTTGACAATATGCTGACGACCCGAGCGCGCTGCTGCAATCCTCTAAGGGGTGAAGAAATAATCGGCTATATATCGCTTGGAAAAGGAATTGTTGTTCACAATCGTGGATGTAAGAACGTCAAGCAGCTCATGGTCAATAAAGACCGCATTATTGATGTTGAATGGGCTTTGGATGACAAGGAGCAGATACAATCGGTAAAGTTGTTTGTCACTACGGAAGACCGGACCGGAATGCTTGCCGGTATTACCAACGCTATTTCAGATATCAAAACCAATATTAGAGATGCAAGAGCAAAGGTTTCAAACCGCGACGAGGGGCTAATTGAGGTTACCGTAGAAGTTTTCGACAAAAAGCACTTGGACAGGGTTGTTTTATCAGTAAAAAACGTACCGGGTGTCATTGATGTTGAGCGTGTTCATGATATCAAGCGTTATAATTGATATTTGAGGGGTAAGGTGTTTGAAGCTTTCTTTTTGCCTATTATTCTGGTAGTATTCGCCTTTTGTTCAAGTAATTGGGATAAGGATTAATAATTGTGAAAGAAGTGGTTTCAACAGATAAGGCGCCGGGAGCAATCGGGCCTTACTCGCAAGCGATCAAGGTAGGAAATCAAGTATTTCTTTCCGGCCAAATTCCTATCGATCCGGCTACCGGCGAGTTTATTTCGGAAGATGTTACTGAACAAACCGAGCAGGTTTTGCGTAATTTAAGTGCCGTTCTTGAGGCGGCTGGATCCGATATTCAGAATGTTGTTAAAACCACGGTTTTTCTGGCGGATATGAATGATTTCGCGGCTATGAACGAGGTTTACGCAAAGTACTTTGCGGTAAATAAACCCGCTAGAAGTACAGTTCAGGCGGCGGGATTGCCAAAGGGTGCGCGTGTCGAAATCGATTGTATTGCGTTCGTGAAATAAGAAAACCAAGCGCCATCTAAATGTGACACTTGGCAACTTATAAATCGAGTTAGTGGTCTAAGTTATGCCGCCGCAACAGCTTTTGTTATTTTGCCGGATTTGATACAGCGAGTGCAAACTTTCTGTCTGTCAGTTCCGCCATTCGGAAGCCGGACACGAACACGCTGAAGATTTGGGTTAAACCGACGACGAGTTTTATTGTTTGCGTGAGAAACGTTATTTCCGAACATCGGACCTTTTCCGCAGACGTCACATCTTTTTGCCATTATTATGCCTCCAAAAAATAAACGAGGTATGAAACCAAAGAGATTATGGTTACAAACTCAAAAACAAGATTTATAACAAATATATTGCAGTTAAGCAAGCAATAATAGAATTTTAAGGAGCGAAAAGCTACTGTGCGAAAAAATAAATTCAGGTTTTTATCATTTGCCGTATTGGCGGCGTCAATTTTTATGGTTGCGGGTTGCCCAACGACCCCGAATCCGGGAAACACCTCCACTGGTCCGAATGTGGATCCAAATGAGACGGCGGCTACTGTTAATGGAACCGCTATCAAAATGGAAGAGGTTGAACGTGCGATCAAACAACAGGCTCAGGGACAGGAAAGCAAGCTTTCCCAGCTTGAGCTAACACAAGCCCGTCTCCAGGTTCTTGAGCAGCTTATTCAGCAAGAGGTAATGTTTCAAAAGGCTGAGGCCGAGGGTACGATCCCGACCGATGAGGAAGTGAGTGCAGAGTTAAATAAAATGAAGACCGGCTCAGGCGTTTCACAGGAAGAATATGATAAGCGAATGAAGGAAGCTGGCGAAACTGAAGATTCACTTCGCGGGAAATTGAAGAAACAAGTAGCGATTCAAAAGCTTATCGATAAGATTTCTGGAAAAGTTGAACCGCCAAAAGACAGTGAAATTGAGGCTTTCTACAATGGTAACAAAGAAGCGTTTGTGAAAAAACGCGGAGTCAAACTGGGCGCGATTGTTATTGATCCACGGAAACTCAGCGAAGATGATCAGACGTTTGATGAGGCTTCGACGAATCTAAAGATAAAAGAAATTGGTGAGCAGCTCAATAAGGGAGCAGACTTTGCTACGGTCGCGCGTGAAAAGAGCGAGGACCCGAGCCAAGTTCAGGGCGGCGATTTTGGATATTTTGGCGAGGACCAATTGAAACAACGATATCCGCAGCTCGCAACGGTTTTGATGAATCCGGAATTCACCGTTGGAAAACTGGTTGGTCCGGTTAATATCGAAGGCCGGCTCTTTATTTTCAAGCTGCAAGAGCGAATTGAGAAAGATGAAAATCTAACGCTCGAGAGTCCAGGGGTTCGTCAGCAGATCACTGATAATTTAGTAAATGCGAGAAAACAAATATTGAGCGCATCGTATGCGGCTATCGCGATGAACGATGCCAAAATAGAAAATTTTCTAGCTAAGAAGGTCGTCGAAAATCCAAATGAATTGAGCGGTGCAAGGCCTGCATCATCTGCGGCTCCGGCCAATTCAAATACCTCTGACAGCAATGCAAATGCAAACACCGAATCGAATGCCAACGCAGAACCAAAAGATGAGAAATTAGCCAGCCCGGCTAACTCGGATGCAAATGCGAACTCAAATGCTTCAGAAAAAAAGGAAGACAAGAAATAATTCTGCGTAAGTTTATTTTCAAAGGCGGGTTTTCCCGCCTTTTTTTAATGGGATAGGTTTTTTTAAACAATGCTTTTCAGGCTTTCAGAAGTTAATAAATCTTACAGCGGGAATGAGATCCTTCGCGGCGTTTCGTTTCAGGTAAACCCGGCAGAAAAGGTTGGATTGGTCGGAAGGAATGGTGTGGGAAAAACCACGGTATTTCGAATGATAACCGGGGAAGAATCACCCGATTCAGGCGACATTTCAAAGGCAAACGGTCTGACGATTGGACTCCTCGAGCAGCATGTAGACTTTTCCGACAACGAAACCGTCCACACAGCCGCTCTCTCTGCGTTTAAGAGACTTCATGACATTGAAGCACGTATGCGCCAGCTCGAAATTCTGATGGTGACTGATTCATCAGAAGAAGTGCTAAACGAATACGCTGAGCTACAGATCGAGTTTGAGCGCGAAGGCGGATTCGAATACACGGCAAAAGCTGAATCGATCTTGCTCGGGCTCCGATTCTCTCAGGAAGATTGGACGCTCGAAACCCATAAACTATCAGGCGGGCAAAAAAATCGATTGGGAATGGCACGACTCCTTCTTTCCGACGCAGATATTCTTCTCCTTGATGAGCCGACGAATCATCTTGATGTCGAGACTGTCGAATGGCTTGAAAATTTTCTTGTGAGCAGCGACAAGTCCTACGTTGTGATCAGCCATGATCGATACTTTCTCGATAAGACCTGCTCGAAAATCGTTGAGATCGAGGCTGGCAAGGCATATACCTACAAGGGAAACTATTCGTTTTTCGCCGTTGAATCCGAACTTCAAAGAGAACAGCGTCAGCGTGAATTTGAAAACCAGCAGGCATATGTAAAAAAAACCGAGGCGTTTATACGAAAAAACCTGGCCGGTCAGAAAACGAAACAAGCAAAATCGCGACGAAATATGCTCGAGCGTATGGATCGACTTGAAGGTGTAAAGACCGAAACCCGTAGCGGAAATTTCAAACTAAAGAATGTCGAGCGCGCAGGCGCAAACGTACTTTCAGTAGAAAACTTGGAAATCGGCTACACGGGCGTTTCATTGGCAAAGGGTATTAACTTTACGTTGCTTCGAGGAGAGTGTCTCGGCGTGATCGGCGGAAATGGAACGGGGAAGACTACATTTCTCAAAACCGTTCTCGGAAATATCCGAGAGCTATCTGGGAAAATAACCTGGGGTACAAAGGTAAACATCGGTTACTATTCACAGCAGTTGGAAAATCTAGATCCGCAGAATGATTTGATCGCGGAGATGAGAAAAATAAACGCTCTTGCGGAAAGCGGCGAACTGCGTTCGTTTCTGGCGGGTTTCCTTTTCTTTGGTGATGACGTATTTAAAAATGTTGGCGATTTGTCCGGCGGCGAAAAAGGCAGGCTTTCACTTGCGAAATTGATCTATTCAAAAGCAAACGTTTTGATCTTGGATGAACCTACAAATCATCTCGACATTCCATCACGCGAAGCGCTCGAAAATGCACTGAGCGAATATGAGGGTACAATTATTACGGTCAGCCACGACAGATATTTTCTGGATCAAGTTGCGACGCAGATCTTTTCGTTTGATGAAAACGGCAAAGTCGACATTTACAACGGAAATTATTCCGAGTTTCACGATTGGCTCCTGGAAACTAGAGGGGACGGTGGACAGGAAAATGCAGCAAACGAAGCGGAATATTCGTTATCTGAGAAAAAACAAAATGATCGAGATAGTGAAAATTCACACAGTAAAAACCGGCGACAGCAAACTCAAAAACGGATTACGGAAATGGAAAAAGAAATATCTACATTGGAAGATGAATTGCGCACGCTTTCAAAGGAAATGACTCAAGTTGAAGTAGCGTCGTCACATGAAAAGCTGGCTAAAGTTACCGGAAAGTACGATCAAGTCGAAAAAAGCATTCAAAAACTTTACGAAGAATGGGAGAAGCTTGCGCAATAATTATCGTTCTCGAAGGCGTTTAATAATCGTTCCGAGTTATTGTAAACTTTCTAAACTCGTTTAACGACAAAGTTTGGACAAACGATTTTCCGTTTTTTCGAAAAATAATGAGTGACACGGGAGAAAAGAAGAAAAAGAAGATTACGTTTTCAGATGCGTGGCGCGATGCCCGCGATTTGATTTGGACGCATCGATGGAGACTGGCGTTGGGCGGGGTCTTGATGATTATCAGCCAGCTCGCAGGTCTCGTTTTGCCTGCGTCATCAAAATATCTGATTGACGAAGTAATCGGCAAGCGGCAATTGCAAATGCTCAAATGGATCGCGCTAGCCATTGGAATTGCTACCCTTATTCAGGCTCTAACCTCGTTCGCTTTATCGCAAATTCTTGGAGTGGCTGCGCAGTACGCAATTACCGATATGCGTAAGAAAGTGCAGGCGAAAATTGAACGCCTCCCGGTTTCATATTTTGATTCAACCCAATCGGGACAATTGATCTCAAGAATAATGTCTGACGCTGAGGGCATCAGAAATCTGGTTGGAACCGGCTTGGTTCAACTCGTTGGAAGCGTTATGACGGCGATGGTCTCGATATGTGTTTTGTTTTGGTTAAACTGGCGCTTAACTTCGGTAACCGTCGTAGTGTTATCGGTTTTCGGCGGGGCTCTGTATTTTGCGTTTTCAAAACTACGTCCGATCTTTCGGGAGCGACAAGTGATAAACGCTGAAGTTACGGGTCGTTTAGGCGAATCATTGAGCGGCATTCGGATCGTAAAAAGTTATACAGCAGAAAAACGCGAGGAACTGATCTTCGCCCGTGGGGCACATAAACTTTTTCGAAATGTCGCTAAGTCTCTGACGGGCGTTTCGGCAATGAGTGGATTTTCATCGGTGATCGTAGGTGCAATCGGGGTCGTGATGATCTTGGTCGGCGGGAATTCTGTGATCGCTGAAACTATGACGCTCGGCGATCTGTTTATGTACATTTTCTTTACGAGTCTAATGGCGGTGCCAATTTTTCAATTGACGGCGATCGGAACGCAGATCACCGAGGCATTTGCGGGGCTTGACCGGATTCGTGAAGTGATGGCAATGACAACGGAAGACGACGAGGATTTTACAAAGCAGCCTTTGAAAAATATCGAGGGTTCCGTGACATTTAATGATGTTTTTTTTGAATACGAAGAAAATACGCCGGTTTTACAGGGCATTTCTTTTCATTCCGACGCAGGAACAACGACTGCGCTCGTTGGTTCAAGTGGCTCGGGGAAATCTACGATTCTTAGCTTGGTCTTAAATTTCATTCAACCCGACTCAGGAAAAGTTCTTGTTGACGGAATGGACGTTCAATCCATCAAGCTTCGGGATTACCGAAATCATCTCGGCGTCGTGTTACAGGAGAATTTCCTCTTTGACGGGAGCATTCTGGAAAATATCAAATTTTCAAACACCGGCGCGACATTAGACGAAGTTAAAGAGGCGAGTCGGATTGCCTATTGCGATGAGTTTATCGATAGATTTGAAATCGGCTACGAAACGATTGTCGGTGAACGCGGCGTGAAATTATCGGGCGGTCAAAGGCAGCGTATTGCGATTGCGAGAGCGTTGCTGGCTGACCCAAAGATATTGATCCTGGATGAAGCCACCTCCAGCTTGGATTCTGAGAGTGAAATGATGATTCAAGAAGGTTTGAAAACATTGCGACATGGGCGGACCACGTTTGTGATCGCGCATCGTCTGTCGACGATTCGTAGCGCAGATAATATTTTGGTCGTTGAAGATGGAAAGATCGTCGAGAGCGGGACGCATGATGAGTTGTTGCTTCACAAGGGTCGCTACAAACAGCTTTATGACAAGCAATACCAGTTTGAGAAAAATCAGTTTATTAATCCCGGCGAAGATTTTACTCCGGAATCGGCAAAGGTTTAACCAATTTCGATAATAAAAAGGGAGAGTAAGACAATGACAGAGACACAAAATTATTTAAATCATACGCGCTGGCTTCCACCGTATCATTTCTTTTTAGCACCTCTGATGCTGGTCAATTTGATTTTTTGGATCGTCAGAATGGTACAGATTCCTAGTTGGAATCACGGCTGGCTTATCGTACTTTCGATCGGATTAGTCGCTTTAACCTTGCTGGCACGCACCCAGGCGTTGGCGGTTCAGGATCGGTTAATTCGTCTTGAGGAAAGTTTACGGTATCAGAAACTTCTTCCAGCTGAATTGGCTGAGAAAGCAATCGAACTAAGGACGGCCGATATGATCGGCCTGCGTTTTGCAAGCGATGAAGAGCTTGCTGATTTGGTCGAACGAACGCTAAACGGAGAATTTGAAAAACAAAAAGATATAAAACTAGCCGTCAAGAATTGGCGCGGGGATCATTTAAGGGCATAGGATCGTGGCACCGTGTTGGGTGCCGGCGCTTCGCGTTAACTTTCGATACGATAATTCGGCGCTTCTTTCGTGATAATGACGTCGTGGACATGGGATTCGCGCAATCCCGCAGATGTGATCCGAATGAACTGAGCTTTGGTGTGCAGATCTTCAATTGAGCTGCACCCTGTATAACCCATACCGGAGCGCAGTCCGCCGACCAGTTGGGTAGTGGTTTCGGCAATCGTTCCTTTATATGCAACGCGTCCTTCGATTCCTTCGGGAACATATTTAGAATCCGAAACGGTGCCTTCCTGTGAATATCGATCGCTCGAACCTTGTTTCATTGCGCCTATCGAGCCCATCCCGCGATAAGTTTTAAAAGATCGTCCTTGGAACAGGATCACTTCACCGGGAGCCTCTTCGGTTCCTGCAAAAAGCGACCCGATCATGACACAATCCGCACCAGCAGCAATCGCTTTTACGACATCACCCGAATACTTTACGCCACCGTCAGCAATAATCGGGACGCCCGAACCTCGAGCTGCTTTCACGCAATCATCGATCGCCGTTATTTGGGGTACGCCCGCTCCCGTCACGACACGCGTAGTGCAAATCGAACCCGGTCCGATCCCTACTTTTACAGCATCAACCCCTTCATCAATAAGTGTTTTTGTTGCCTCAGCCGTCGCAACGTTACCCGCGACAATCTCGACGTCCGGAAAAGCGTCTTTCACGGCCCGCACAGCATCTAAAACGCGGGAACTGTGTCCATGCGCAGTATCGATCACGATTGCGTCAACCCTCGAATTTACCAATGCGGCAGCGCGTTCTAAGTAATCACCGGTCGCACCGATCGCAGCCGCAACCCTAAGTCTCCCCAAGTCGTCCTTTGCCGCGTGCGGATATTTAATGGCTTTCTGAATGTCTTTTACGGTGATCAGCCCTTTTAGCAATCCTTCGTCATCGACAACTAATAACTTCTCGATTTTATGTCGTTGCAATTGGTCTTGCGCTTCATCTAGGGTAGTGCCGATCGGAACAGTAACGAGAGGCTGGGGTGTCATCGCATCCGCTACGGGAATATCGACTCTCTTCTCGAAACGAAGATCTCTGTTCGTGATGATTCCAACAAGTAATCCGTTTTCATCCACTACCGGGACGCCACTAATCTTGAAACGCTCCATGATCGCAAGGGCGTCCGAGACAAGCGCGTTGTCATTTATTGTTACCGGATCAACTATCATTCCCGATTCGCTTCGTTTTACTTTATCTACCTCTTCGGCCTGCTGTTCGATCGAGAAATTCTTATGAATTACACCGATGCCTCCCTGTTGTGCGAGCGCAATCGCTAGTTGCGCCTCCGTCACGGTATCCATCGCCGACGAGCAAATAGGAATATTTAGCGGAATGTTTCGCGAAAATCTGGTTTTTGTGTCGGTTCCATTAGGCAATACTTCCGAAAAAGCAGGAACAAGCAAAACGTCGTCAAATGTTAATCCTTCTCTTATCTCTTGTAAATTCATACTTTTATAAAAAAAGCCCGCACTCAATCTGCGGGCGACATTTCGCGCATTAACTTATAAATAAATGTATCTTTTCCAGCTTTAAGTCTTTACAAAGCTTCATTACTGCTAATTTGGTGCAACGTTGGCATTCGCGTCCGGCGCGGATGCTAACGAGGGAATTTTTCCGCCTTCAAGGATTTCTTTTAGGTTACTCTTGTTGATCTCATAGTCAAACGCATTTTTTCTGTAGCCTGGCGGCGGCAAAGGAGTCTCTATTTTTTTTCCATTAACCGTTAATTGAACGGTTTCTGCCAAGCCTTGGTAATAACTAAGGCTTAGGCTTTCTTGTGCCTCAAAAGTTTGTTCTTTTACTTCGGAGTTTAGGAGCCGAAGCTCGGTTTTTCCGTCAGCCGCAGACGAGATCGAGAGTGCGTCCGCCGTTGATGTCATCGTTACTTTAATAGAATCCATCGATGGCAAAGTGGAATTTTCCGAAGTTCCATTCATATTCGCATTAGCCGCTTCTTTTTCCGGCTTGATATTACTATTGGAAATATTATTTTCAACCGTTTGGCTCTCTCTGTTTTGTAGATAATTTACAAGTGCCAGGGTACCCCATGTCATTAGTCCAAGAATGATAGCAGCGAGAATAACTGTAGGAAGCATCGACGGTCCGCTTGAATCGTCCGTCAAAACCTCCGGTCTGTAATATCGTGAAGACTTTTCATCAGAGCTTGTATCCTGATTAGCACTAATTCGAGCGTAATCCTGCATTGCTACATTTTCATCCACGCCTACGTACTTGGCAAACGATTTGACGAATCCCTTATTAAAAATACCGCCTGGAAGTGGGCGGTAATCGTCGTTCTCGATCGATTCGAGATATAGCGGCGAAATACGCGTCTGTTCGGCCACCTCGCTTATCGAAATGCTTCGCGATTCGCGCGCTTGCCGGAGTTTTTCCCCTAAAGATTCTGCCATGTTTGTCTGCGACGTTCCCTTTTCTGTTACTTAAAAATATACAATCTGTATTAGCTTGAAATATATCGTTGAAGTAGTAATCCTGTCAATCTTTTAAGCCGTTTTCTCTGGTTCTCCAACTTGATTATTAAACGATTAGCGTGATAACTTTAGCTTTTATATTTCGCATATAATAGAATCTAAACAAACAAGGAAAGTGAGGGACTGAGAATGATTCTCGAAGCACTCGGAATGGTTGAAACTAAGGGTTTCGTTGGCGCTGTTGAGGCAGCGGACGCAATGGTCAAGGCGGCAAACGTAAATCTAATCGGCAAGGAATATATTGGAGCAGGCTACGTGACGATCTTCGTGAGAGGCGATGTTGGAGCGGTCAAAGCTGCAACCGATGCCGGTGCGGCTGCCGCGCGGCGTGTTGGCGAACTGATCAGCGTGCACGTAATTCCGCGCCCACACAGCGAGGTTGAGGACGTATTGCCTGGCAAAGGTGTTGCAAAGGGAAAGTCGGTCAGGGGCGGCACGGGCAAAGACAAAGCTAAATAATTCCAGGTAAAAATTTGCGGCGTCGAGGTTAGAAGACCGAGCGCCGTCTATTTTTTTGTAGAGCATGGCTGATAAAGACCTTGTTTCGCAACAAGAAGCGCGGGATGCTGTAGCTGCAGCCCACTTGGCGTTTTTACAGGTCGCGAAATTTGAACAAGCGAAGATCGATAAAATTTGCGAAGCGATGGCAAACGTTGCTTTGAGTGAATCAGCTCGTCTAGGGCAAATCGCCCACGAAGAGACGGGTTTTGGGAATCCCGAGGATAAACGCGAAAAGAATCGATTCGCCGCGGAAGACGTTTGGAACTATTTTAAGGACTTAAAAACGGTTGGCGTAGTAAGCGATGGTGGAAGCATTGTCGAGATCGCTCATCCGCGCGGAGTGGTAGCAGCCGTTATTCCCTCGACAAACCCGACTTCCACGGCAATTTTTAAAATTATCATTGCGATAAAATCGCGGAATTCGATTGTTCTTTCTCCCCATCCTTCGGCCGCACGTTGTATTTCGGAAACGGCGAGAGTAATGCGTGAAGCTGGGGTGACCGAAGGTCTTCCGACGGATGCGATCACTTGTCTTTCCACCTCGACAATTGAAGGCACCGAAACTCTAATGAAACACAAGAATACGGCTGTCATCCTTGCAACCGGCGGAATAGGTTTGGTTCGAGCTGCTTATTCATCCGGAAAGCCCGCATTCGGAGTTGGACCTGGGAACGTTCCGGTTTTTATCGAGGAAACTGCAGACGTTGAAAAGGCCGTGTCGGATATTTTGACGAGCACGTGCTTTGATAATGGGACGATCTGCGCTTCTGAGCAGTCTGTTGTGGTTGACTCGGCGATTGCGTCGAAAGCCAGAGAACAGTTTTCGAAACAGGGCGGATACTTTTTAAACGAAGTGGATGCGTCAAGAATTGCCGACGTTTTGCTGACACCGCAACGAACATTGAATGCAAACATTGTGGGAAAATCGGCGGAATTTATCGCGAATCTTGCCGGGGTCTCGGTTCCGACAGGAACGCGTTGTTTGTTGGCGGATTGCGCTGGCGTAGGAAGGGATTTTCCGTGGTCGATCGAAAAACTTTCTCCGACTCTCGCATTTTTTGTCGTTGACGGACTGCAGCAGGGCGCAGATCGCTGTCAGGAGATTCTGCAGTTTGGCGGAATGGGTCACACGGCGGGAATGCATACAAAAGACCGCGATGCCGCAATTCGTTTTGGTCAGCAAATGCCTGCCGCCCGAGTAATTATCAATTCTCCTACGACACATGGCGCGATTGGATTTTCAACCGATTTGCCGCCCTCGATGACTCTCGGCTGCGGATCGTGGGGAGGAAACGTAACTTCGGATAACGTATCGCCGCATCATTTAATGGATCTCAAACGCGTCGCATTCGAAACCAAGCCCGTTCGCGGAAAAACAGAGTTGGATCCGAATTCTTATGCTGCTAGCTCTAACACCCTTGAACCGAAGAAATCTGCTCCTAACAGGGATGATATTGTGGCAATTGTCGATAAATTTTTGAGTGAAAAGCTTGCTGCCCTGCCATTACCGATTGAACCGGTCGAGGTATCAGCGGAACCAAAAACGGTTATTCATCACGTCGTCGACAACGGCGCATCTCGCGAACCAGTTGATTTTGTAAGTGAGGATGATGTTCGGCAAGCTGTAAACAAAGGAAAGAAAATCTATATAAAAAAGAAAACGATAGTTACGCCGGCGGCAAGAGATCTAGGTAACGAGAAAGACGTCTTTATCACTGTATGAGTAAAACGGCAGTAAAAAAAGAAGAGTGCCGTGAATGCGGAGCTGATATTCGCGATGAGGCCCTTTATTGTTTTAACTGCGGCGAAGCCATCGCTCCTATCGTGAAGGATCCGAAAGTCGACGGTATTAGTGAAGCTTGGTTTCGAGAGGATATTGCAGTTGGCGAAGCTGAATTTGATGAGCCGATCGCGAAACCGAATGAAAGTTTGGTCGCGACAGAAAATGAAGTAGTGGAACAAACAAAAGAAACGATCGAAACTGCGGAGCCCAAGTTTTCTCTACGAAAACCTTCAAGAGTAAAAGAGAAAACTCGGAACCCCATAAAATCAAAGGTTCCCATGAAGTCTGCGGCGACTTTACGAAACAAGCCTAAGTTAGCGCAAAGCAGGAAGGAAGAAATTATTTGGGAAGAAAGAAGTCAATCGCCAAATGTGTGGTTTATGGCGATGTCTGTATTTGTGACCATTATCGCAGGAGTGCTTTTTCTTTTAGCGATGTATTTTAAATAGGCAAATCGAATGAAATACGGGACAATTCGGGGTTTGTAGCTGCAGACCATATCCCGGGATATGGGTCATTTTTGTACACATATATAAACAAAACAGTTGTTGAAATGGTTTCAACAACTGTTTTGTTTTACGCTCGGAACCCCTAGTTACCAGGTCGAAGGGTTGGCTTTTCGGATTTTTCTTTCGAAGAAACCCTGCCAGTTCGATATCTTGCGATTCTTCGTTCGTTATTAGCACCCTGTTTAACCGTTACTTTGATATTGCGCAGCGACCCGTCTTTTTCAAGATTGGTCGGTTCGTAGCTTAGTAAATACTGAGTTCGTAATTCCCTTGCGATATCTTGAGCAATCGCTGGCAAATCCGCAACACTCTTAGGAAAATATGATTTACCGCCGGTTTCTGCAGATAATTTCTCCAGAAAATTTTTCGCTTTTTTCTGCGGGCTCTTTCGAATCAGGTTCCCGTCAGTTTCAAGATCGTCGACAAAGCCGATCGCGTAAATTTGCACTTCAGCTTCCGTCAAAAGCTTAAACAATTGTTCTTCTTTATAAAAACTGCTTCGATCTTCCCCGTCTGAAACCAGAATCAATGCTCTTCGCTTTCGGTCAACCGCTGAACGAGAGCGTTCATAATCATCAACCTTTTCCGCGGCAAGATAAACTGCATCGATTATCGCGGTACGACCACCCTCTATATACATATTGTCGAGAGCATCTTCCAAGTCAATTTTGCTTGACGTAAAGTCCTGAAGGATCTCGATCTTCTCTGAGCTTACAAAACGAATCACACCGGTCTCGTCGTCAGGACGGTTGGTTTCGACAATCGTCTTGCTTGCCTCGATCACCTTTTCCAGTTGAAATCTAAGCGAGCCGGAATTATCTATTACAAGCGCGTAATTGGTGGGAACTTCTTCTTGCGAAAAATAGGTGATCTTTTGCGGAACTTGGTCTTCAAAAACCTGAAAATCTTCCATCTTCAAGTTTCCAATCGGTCTGTTAAAACGGTCGATCACCTGAATACTAAGATTTACGAGCTCCGTATCGATCTTGATAATTTCATTTGGATCGTCCGATTTATCGACAACGAGTGGCGGAGGTGTTCCGACAACGATTGGCGGTGTTGGGGCTGGTGTTTTGCTCGGATTAGTCGTCTGCGCACTGCTAACCGAAAAATTATAGAATCCAATTCCAATGCTCAACACGATCCCGAAAAAGAGTATCAGAATATTTGACAATTTTCTGTTCATGTATAAATTATTCAAAACCGCTAATTATAACGGTGTCTAACGGTAATTTGTGGATGGAGAGGCGTAATAGCCCTCGCGACTTCTTACACTTAGACGCGGAAGTCCTCTCGGGGGTTTGACCTTAACTTTTACTTTTCTCCATTTACCGTTTGGTTCGAAATCATCGGGAGTATAACCGATTGAGTATTGATTACGGAGTTCTAAAGCGATCCGCTCGAAAATTTCATCCATTTCAACCGCGGTATTTGGGTAAAAAGATTTGCCGCCGGTAACACTTGCGAGTTCATCGAGAAACGCTTGCCCTTGAATCCCAAGCATACTCGCCGAATCACGTCCGTCCATAATTCCAACAGAGTATATGACGACATCGCTCTCTTTCATCAATCGCCGAACTTCTTTAAAGCTATACCTGGAAGCATTGTCCTGACCGTCGCTGATTATCAAAAGTGCTTTTTTTCGATGCGTTCCCGTAGTCACCCGATCCACGCCTAAATACACCGCGTCATAAAGGGCAGTGTTATGCTCCGGTTTTACGAGCGTCAATTTATTCAAAACCGCTTCGCCGTCGCGGGTTTGGTCCATTAATAGCTGGGCCCGCTTATTGAAAGCGATTAGATAGTATTCGTCTCGTGGATGGCTTGTGTTAATAAATCGAGACAAAGCGTTTTTCGCTTTTAGGATTTTGTCGCCGCTCATCGATCCCGAGACATCAAACAAAACTCCAATTGATACAGGTGCATCGGAATCACTAAAAAACGTTATGTTTTGTTTTTCCTTTTCGTCGAAGATCGTAAAATTGTCTTTCGTGAGTCCGGAAACATATCGTCCATAGTAATCGGTAACAGTGAGAGTTAAGGTTACAAGATCAGTTTCGACCTTTATTGGACCGTCTCTGCCGTCATCACCTTGCGTGGGGGGCGTTGGTTGGGGCTGTGGCTCGGGATCCTGAGCAAGTACAACGGAAGTCGTAATGACCAAAACGAGAAATAGTACAAAACACCAATTCACTGAACGCGAATGGTTCGACTTCCAAAAACACTTTACAGCCATAATTTCTCCGTTGAGGTTTCTACTATTCTAAGAAACCTTTCCCATCTATGCAAGATATTTCTTAAAACTGAGGTCTTTTAATATACTTGGTCTCTATGATGTATCATATTTGTAATGCGTTGTTTATCCCTATTCTATTCCTAGAAATAAGCGACAATTCCGCTATTCCAATTACGGCCGATATTGTTCTTTGCATTACGGCGTCGTAGAATACTGGAATAGCGGAACTTTTTATTTCCCTGCTCCGTAATAACTTTGCGATTATGACTACAAAAGTATTTTCTAAGGAAAAACTCCAGACACTAGATGATAAAGAACTGATTGCGATCGCGATTGCCGGTCGCGAAGATACGTTTGAAGAACTTGTGCGACGGTATCAGCGACCCATTGTGGGCTACGTTTATCGAATGCTTAATGATTATGATTCGTCGCTTGATGTCGCACAAGAAGTTTTTATTAAAGTTTATAATTCGCTCGAAAGGTATCGCTCCGACTATAAGTTTTCAACCTGGTTGTATCGTATTGCCCATAACGCTGCGATCGATCACATCAGGCGGCGATCGGGGAAGGAGCAGAGTCTTGAAACCGAGAGTCAGGACGGTGCGTATCAGATGCAGATCGAGAGTCCGCGCCCTACCCCCGAACAGGATAGAGAACGAAGCGAATGGCGGGGCGAAATCGAATCGGTCGTGAAGTGTTTGCCGTCGGTTTACCGGGAGTTAATTATTTTGCGCCACGCCGAAGACCTAAGCTATGGTGAGATCGCCGAGGTGACGGAGTTACCATTGGGAACCGTTAAAAATAGACTTTTTCGGGCTCGGGAAATGATGCGGGATATGTTCGTCGAGCGGGGATTGGGCGGCCTTTAAATCGGCTTGCCATCGAATTATAAGATGAATTTCGACCACAACATAAATGAGAATGCTTGTCAGCACGAGGTGATCATCGCTTACCTGGATGGTGAATTGACGCCTGATGAAGAGCTTGAGTTGGAGTTTCATTTTGCAGATTGTAAAACGTGCGCAGATGCGATAAACGCTCACAAGAAGATTTCAAACAGTTTGGAAATCATTCTCGAAGATGAGATGAAACACATCAAGCTTCCGGAGAATTTCAGCAAGGTTGTGACAGCAAAGGCTGAGAGCAATGTGAGCGGTTTGCGGCAAAAAAAGGAAATATCGTACGCTTTCGTGATTTGTGCTGCTTTGGTATTTTTCTTAACCGCAGGATTTAGCTCGAAGTTCGGCGCGTTTTCGGCTGTGCCGGAGAAATTCGTCGATCAATTTTTGGCTGTTTCAATCTTTGGGGCACATATCGTTTATGATGCCGCAATCGGTGTTTCAATAATATGCCGCTCGCTTTGTCATAAATTTATTTTTAGCTCGATTATTTCACTGGTTTTGGTCGCTGTTTTTTTCTTCATTGCTTTTTTATCACTTTCAAGACTCATATTACGAGAAAACCGATAGCATCAACGTGGTAAATTCAAATGCTGTTCAAGTAGATTTTGGTCTTTTTCAGATCGCTCCGTTGCGATTCGCTTTCTCAATCATACTCTTATCAGCGCTCGCGGTTTCCATATTTGCGCAAACCAATCTTTCTCAGCCCGACGAAAAAACACTAATTATTAACGATTCACCGGATGCAGAAATCTTCGCGTTTGGTAAAACCGTCATCGTCAAGAAACAGGCGAAAGGAGTTTTATCCTTTGGCGGTGATGTAATTATTGAAGGCGAGGTAATAGGAGACGTTGCGACGATTGGTGGTTCGGTGATTCAAAAGCGGGCGGCGATTATCGGCGGTGACGTTATCATTTTTGGTGGAAAATATCAGCCTGAATCGAATAACCCGAAGAGAAATGCAGATAAGCAAACCGTAATGTACGCCGGATACGAGCAGGAACTTCGGAGTATAATGCAAAACCCATCTCAGATTCTTTCACCGGCATTTTCAATGTCGTTTGTTGCGCAGCGTCTTTTCTCGATTCTTTTCTGGTTCATCGTTTCACTTGCTCTAACTACCGTTACGCCCGGTGCCGTGAGCCGTGCAATCGCACGTTTTCACCTTTCGACGTTAAAGGTTTTTGGAGTCGGTGCGTTAGGCTTTACCGTTACAACACTCACCGTGATGTTTAGCCTTGAGTTTTTGCCCGGCTTTGTAAGCGTGATAGTTGGTTTGATGGCGTTTGCATTAATAATGCTGGCTTATGTTTTCGGGCGAGTCTCGCTTCAGGCAAGCGTTGGAAAGTGGCTGCTGAAAACGATTTCTCCGGGAAAGAGACCGTCTGAAACAATTGCACTTTTTGCCGGAGCCGTTATTTGGACCGTGCTTTTGTCGATTCCTTATGTTTGGACGATAGCTCTTTTTGCCTTGTTTATTTCGAGTTTAGGATTGGTTTTGACTGCACGTACCAGTAGCCTTTGGAGCAGCACATGACCCGATATTAGGAAATCACATTTCCTCAAAAACCTTTACATTTCTTTACAAATAAACAAAAACTTTTCGTTTATTATTTACCTCTTAGTACTTATTGGCCTGAGTTGTATTTTGCCAATTACGTACGGCAAGCAATTTTCTATTTAGTTCATTTTTATTGTCCAAGGAGTTATCTCAAGATGTACCGAAAAATCATTCCGTTAGTTTTATTTATTGTTGCCGGATCTGCCATTTCATCACTTGCACAGGGAAGTTTGCCTGATCTGGGAATTCAGGTCGAGAAAAATCTTGCTGTTGGAATAGTAAAATCCATCGATGAGAAAAAGGTGGTTTTGGAAACAAAGGACGGAATGCTGGATGTGATAATTCTAAGTATGACTGAATTCAAGCGTTTACCTCCGGATAATTTGAGCTTGAAAGCTGCAACTGCTTCTACTTTCTCCGATATTGAAATTGGGGACCGGACCCTTGTTATTGGAAAAATTTCTTTTGACAAGAAAAATATAACGACGAAAACACTATACCTTGTAAAGAATTCAGAACTCAAAGCGATTCAGGATAAGCAGCGTCAGGATTGGCGGACCCGCGGAATTGCCGGAAAGGTCTCGGCGGTTGATCCGGCTACGAAAGAAATTACTGTAGAGATTCGAGGAATTACCGGGAACGCTTCTGCGGTTAAAGTCTCAGCTAAACCAAACGTCAAATATTTGCGTTACGCAGAAAATTCCGTGAAATATCAAGACGCGGTTGAAAGTGATTTTACGGCCGTTCAGGCTGGGGATATGCTTCAGGCATTGGGTGATCGGAGCGAAGATCAGTTGAGCTTTAAGGCTGAACAGGTTTTAACGGGCGCTTTTGTGACCGTTGCCGGCCCCGTAAAATCGGTCGATATAGAAAAAAATGAAGTAACCGTTACAGATCTGAAAACCAAGAGTGACGTTACGATTGCGATAAAAAGTGATTCGCTACTGAAGAAGTTTCCTGAGGAAACGGCACAACAATTGGCAAGAGTCCAGATGATGATGAAAATGCGTGCTGCCGGCATTACACCACCCAGCGGAGGCGCGCAAAGTGGAGAGCAAAAACAACCATCTCGCCAACCAGACGGCGCCCAAGGTGAACGCCGAGGCGGCGGAATCGGACAAGGTGGAATGCGCGGCGGGGATATCAACGAAATGATAAACGGGTTTCCGACCATTACGTTGGGAGATTTGAAACCGGGCGATATGATTGCGGCATCAAGCCCTAAAGGAAAGAATCCAAACAGTTTAACAGCTATCAAATTATTAGCGGGCGTTGAGCCCTTCTTAACTGCTCCGCAGATGCCCACTGGACGTTCGGGTGCAAGAGGCAGAGGCTCCGTCGAAGGCGGGCTGACAATTCCGGGGCTTGACGGACCCGATTTCTAGAAAAAACCATATTTAATTAAGTCATAAAATAATCGAGGGAATCATGAAATTCATAAAATCATCTTTAATCGCAGGAGTATTGTGTTTTGTTACAACTGCATCAATATTCGCACAACAGGCGGGAACCATCAGCGGCGACGTCGTAGATAGTTTTGGCGGAGCGGTAATTGGCGCATCCGTCATCGTAACCGATGCAGCCGGGAAAGAGAAAAACACGGTTTCAGACAATGGTGGTCGTTTTAGAGTCAACGGTCTTACGCCGGGTAAATATACGGTAACGGTATCATCAGATAATTTTGCGCAGTTTGAAGCAGCGGACGTCGACGTCAAGACCGGTGGTAGCAACGTGCTAAACGTTGTTTTAACTGTCGAAGCCGTCAACGAGGAAGTAGACGTCACGAATGACGGGCAGGTAAATACGGATTCGGACAACAATGCGAGCGCGCTTGTACTAAAGGAAGAGCAACTCGATGCCCTTCCCGATGATCCTGATGATCTTGAAGCTGCGCTCCAGGCTTTAGCTGGAGGCGGTGCAGGCCCAAACGGTGGACAGATATATATCGACGGCTTTTCAGGCGGCAGTCTTCCTCCGAAAGAAGCGATCCGGGAGATTCGTATTAATCGCGATCCCTTTTCGGCTGAATTTGATCGCATGGGATTTGGCAGGATCGAAGTTTTGACGAAACCGGGCGCATTAAAATTTAGCGGGCAGGCATTCTTTAACTTCAACGATGATATGTTTAACGCAAGAAATCCTTTCTCGGTGAATAAGGCTGATAGCCAATCGAAATCTTACGGCGGATATATCAGCGGCCCGATTGCAAAAAATAAAGCATCCTTTTCGCTCGGTATAGATAATCGTGACAACACTCAGGGTACAAGCGTTAACGCGACTGTCGTGGATTCTGGTTTTAATATCGTTCCTTTTCAGCAGGAGTTCACAAGGCCGTCCAAGCGTTTTTCTATTAATCCTCGATTGGATTATCAGATCAACGATAAAAACACTCTTGTCGCTCGCTATGAGTATGAGAAACGTTCAAGGAACGATTTCGGAGGCGGATTTTCACTGCCATCGCGAGGCACTGAAACGTCAAATTCGGAAAACACTCTTCAATTGACCGAAACGGCGATCTTGAATGCGAAGACCGTAAATGAGACCCGATTTCAATATCGTTACGAAAACAGCGAAGTGACCGGGGACAATACGATTCCGGCTATAAATGTGCTTGATGGGTTTTTTGGCGGAGGCGCGACTACTGGATTAAATTACGATCGGGAAAAAAGCTGGCAGCTGCAAAATTATACGATTACTTCGTTGGGTAAAAATTCTGAACACTCGATCAAATTTGGTGTTCAAATTGACGGGAAAACGCTCGAAGACCGAACTGAGTCAAATTATGCAGGTACATTTACCTTTGCTGGATTTACTCCGACGACGACAAGCGTTTACGATCTTAACAGCGACGGGAGAATTTCTTCGATAGAACAATATCGTGCGAAACTGTTGGGTGTGACTGATCCGCTTTTTAACCCGAGTCAGTTTAGTATTACTACGGGAAATCCGCTGGCTAACATTTCGCAATATGAATTCGGTGCCTTTTTCAAAGATGATTGGCGTATCAATCCGGGGTTGACGTTAAGTTATGGATTGCGTTACGAAAATCAAACTAATATAAATGACAGCCTTAACTTTGCGCCAAGGCTTTCGTTTGCATATTCTCCGGGCGCCGGAAGAGCGAGCGCACCTAAAACAGTTTTTCGTGGCGGAGCGGGGATTTTTTATACTCGCTTTAGCGAGAATCTTACACTCCAGGCGTTGCGTTTGGATGGAACCCGACAACAGCAATTTATTGTTTCCGGTACCAATCCGATTCTTTCACAGCCTGTGTTTAGCTTAAGTGGCGTGACGAATGTCCCGACTGCCGATCAATTATCAGCGATTGCACCGTTGACTAGTACGCCGAGAGTGCTTTCGTCTGATCTTCAGTCTCCGTATACAGTTCAAGGAGCGCTGAGCGTTGAAAGGCAATTGCCGGGTCGCTCGACTTTGTCCGTGTACTATACTTTTTCGCGAAATCTACATTTGATTCGTTCGAGGAATATAAATGCCCCGGTTTGCGCCCCCGGGTTTGCCTGCCCAACGGCCGATCCTGTTGCGCTTCAGGCATTGAGACCCGATACTACGCAGGGAAATATCTATCAATATGAATCGAGCGGTTACGCGACGGATCAACGATTAATTTTCCGCTTTTCAACACTCTTCAATAAAAACTTTACGATGTTTGCGAATTACTTTCTTGGCAAATCCAAGAGTAATTCCGATGGTGCGTTTCCGGCATATAGTTACGATATTTCCGATGAATACTCGGATTCATCGCGAGACGTGCGTCATATGTTTTTTCTCGTCGGCTCATTTAGCGTGCCCTACGGATTCAGCGTCAGACCATTTATTGTTGCACGTTCGGGAAGCCCATTTGATATCACCGCCGGACGCGATTTGAATGGCGATTCGATCTTTAATGATAGGGCAACCTTTGGCCAACTCGGGGACGCATGTTTGCAAAATGGAATTACTTCCACTTGGTGTAGCGTCGGTGGTAATGACCCTAACGATGTGCTGCCGAGAAACTACGCCCGCGGACCGGGATCGCTAACCGTGAATCTGAGTATCGATAGAAGTTTTGGATTCGGGAAATCTTCAACGTCTGCCGCTTCAACTCAAGCGGATCAGGGCGGGGACGGTGGTGGTCGAGGCGGTCGTGGTGGTCGTGGCGGCGGCGGCGGACATCGGGGAGGAGGATTTGGTGGATCTGGCGGCAGCACCGAACGATCGCCTTACAATCTAAGTTTTGGCGTACGGATCAATAATATTTTTAATACTAATAATGTTAACAATCCGGTCGGAAATATACTTTCACCTCAGTTTGGTCAATCGACAAGTTCTCAAGGCATGTTTGGTCGTGGTGGAAATGGTGGTGCCAGAACGGTAGAATTTAGTACTCGTTTCCGCTGGTAAATTAATGAAACGCGAATTAGAATGGCGAAGGCATTTTGCTTTCGCCATTTTTATTTTGTACTTTTGATTACGTGAGAAACATTTGGTGTATTTCGCGCATCTGATTCGGAAAATGGAAATGAGAAAATATATGAAAAAAGTTATAACTGTTCTTTTTGTTTTATTGTTTGCGGCAACGGGTTTTAGTAGGGAAATGTCGGCAGACGATCTTGCCAAAACTGTTTTTGCGGCACATGGTGGGACCAAATTCAGAGAAATGAAAACCCTTGTAGTGCGAGGTAATGCTGATGTGACCGCATCCGTTATGAATCAAGCCATTCCGGTGACGTTTGTGACGATTTTCTCGGGAGACAAGTACCGTTTGGAAATCGACAATCCATTTCAGCCGATTAAGCAGGTTTTTGATGGCGAACGAACAGAAAGCTCAGCCGGAAACGGGTTTACATTTCCGCCGATCAATCGCCTCGGGTTGCCGCTTTTGCAGCGTTTGGGTGACGACGGATTTATCGTGTCGGAGCTCGTTGATAAAAAGAAGAACGGTTTCCGTATCACCTCGCCGGAAGGGTATTTTACAGACTTTTACATTAACTCGAAGACGAATTTGGTAAAAGGTTATGATGCGAGCTATGTCGTAAATAATCAGAACGTCACAACGACCGTCGAGATTGGAAAATACGAAGATAAGGACGGCATTTTGGTTCCGAAGAAATACGATCAACGATTCGATTTGGGACAAATGACGGTTTATGCGGCATTTAACGCAAAAGAGATTTTGGTTAACACGGAAATCGATGATGCGATTTTTAGATTGAATTAGATTTTTCTAATCGAAAAGAGAAAGGCGCGCCGCTTAGCGGCGCGCCTTTTCTTGTTGCAATATCGCATGAGACTAAACTGTTAGAATTTCCTGCTCTTTCGATTTCGCAAGTGAATCGATTTTTCCAATATATTCATTTGTTAATTTCTGAACTTCGTCCAAACCGATGTGCTCATTATCCTCAGAAATCTCTTTTTCATTGAGCATTTTCTTTAGTTCATTGTTCGAAGTTTGACGAACGTTTCTAACCGCAATTCTGTGTTCTTCCGCAATTTCGTTTACTTGTTTCGCAAGTTGTTGCCGCCTTTCCTCATTCAACGGCGGTATCGGAAGACGGATCACTTTTCCATCATTTGACGGGTTAATGCCGAGATTAGCAGCGTTGATAGCTTTTTCAATCGCCTCGATCTGGCTGCCGTCCCACGGCTGAATTGTTATAAGCTGTGGCTCCGGCACACTGACAGAAGCCATTTGATTAAGCGGTGTCATCGAGCCGTAGTAATCTACGATGATATTATCAAGCAAACTCGTACTCGCTCGTCCGGTTCTCACGGCGCCGAGTTTTCTCGCTAAATCTTCGGTAACCGCTTCCATCTTGGGCAGTGTTTCTTTAATTACAGCGTCTATGCTCATAATTTCCTCTCCAAAAGAATTAAACGGCTTGCGATTTGCCGTTTTTCGTAACAAGAGTGCCGATCGACAAATCACCATTAATCGCCTTCATTATATTGCCCGTTTCGTTCATGTTAAAAACCAATATCGGCAGATCATTATCCATACACAAAGAAATCGCCGAAGTGTCCATCACCTTCAAGCGCTTTTCCAACACTTCTTGAAATGAAATTTTATCAAAACGAGTTGCTTGCGGGTTAGTAACCGGGTCATCCGAATAGATTCCGTCGACCTTCGTGCCCTTCATTATGACATCGGCTTTTATTTCGAGTGCACGGAGTGCCGCCGCCGAATCTGTCGTAAAATAGGGGTTTCCCGTTCCGGCTCCGAAAAGCACCACTCGCCCCTTTTCAAGATGTCGAATCGCACGTCTTCTAATAAATGGTTCCGCGAGCTGTGGAATATCAATCGCGGACAAAACGCGGGTGAACACATCACACTTTTCAAGTGCGTCCTGCAAAACAACCGCATTCATAACTGTCGCAAGCATCCCAATGTAATCTGCACTTCCGCGATCCATATTCCCCGCGGATTTCGAAACTCCGCGAAAAATATTTCCGCCGCCCACGACAATGGCGATTTCCACGCCTAAAAGGTAAATTTCCTTTATTTCTTCGGCAACCGCCTTCGCAACTTTTGTATCAATACCATAATTTTGGTCGCCCATTAAGGCTTCACCCGAAAGTTTTAACAAAACTCTTTTATACGCAGGTTTTTTCATAAGTTGACCGAGCGGGCTATGTTAGAAAACTTGAGCGGATCAAAATCTGATCCGCTCAAATTCCGAAATTACTGTCCGACCATCGAAGCGACTTCGCTGGCGAAATCATCCTGGCGTTTTTCAATTCCTTCGCCCATCTTATATCGTGTGAAGCGGCGAATCGTGATATTTTCTTTGATCGCGGAGATTTTTTCCGTGACGAGGTCGCCAATTGTCTTAGTCGGATCTTTTACAAATGGCTGTTCGAGAAGAACAATTTCCTCGTAAAATTTGTTCAAACGACCTTCGATAATTTTCTTTAAAACTTCATCGGGTTTGTTTGCATTCTTCTCATCATTCTTGAGTTGATCCATCAATATCGCGCTTTCTTTGCCTATTTCCTCTTCCGGAACGTCTTCGCGTTTTACGTATTTCGGATCAACCGCTGCAATATGCATTGCAATGTCTTTGACGAGCGTCTGAAAGTCGTCACCGCGAGCAACGAAATCGCTTTCGCAATTCACTTCGACCATCACGCCGACCTTCCCGCCCATGTGAATATATGATCCAACCGCGCCTTCTGCTGTTACACGCCCTGCTTTTTTGCCGGCAGTCGCCATTCCTTTTTTACGTAAAAGCTCAATCGCATGCTCAACATTTCCATCCGCTTCGACCAGTGCATTTTTACAATCAACCATTCCCGCGCCTGTCTTTTCGCGGAGGTCTTTAATCATACTTGCTGTAATATCTGCCATAATTCTACTCCAATAAAAATTACTTATAAAAAAACGTAGCCCGTGATTCAAGTTAAGAGCTACGCTTTATCAACTGAAAATATGGTGCTTTTAACTTGCCAGTGCTTCGGTTTTGTCCTCCGACTCAGGCGAGGGTTCATCTTTTACTTTATCCGACCCGGTATCCGACGCTTCAGCTGTCTTGGTTACCGGTTTCGAAGGCGGAGACTCTTCAACCTTTGGTGCCTCTGTTTTTTCTTCAATTTTCTCGGCTTCCTCACTCGGCTTCTCGATTGGAGTTGCCTTTGGCTCCGTTGTCTCTGCAGCTTTCGCTTCCTTTACTTCCTTATTTTTGTCCGGTTCGGCCTTAGCTTCGGCAGTCTCCTCAGAAGTTTTCGCCGCAATTTCTGTTGCTTGTTCGTCTTCAGCATCGGCATCCGTCATCTCTGACATTCCTTCAGCTACAACGTTTTGGGCTTCCAGAATTGAGTCAGCAATACGCGATGTGAAGAGCCGAATTGCACGCAGGGCGTCGTCGTTTCCGGGAATTACGTAATCTACTCCATCGGGCGAGCAATTTGTGTCAACGACAGCAACAACCGGGATGTTCAGCCGGTTTGCTTCTTTGATAGCAATGTCTTCTTTGCGAACGTCGATAACAAAAAGAAGGTCGGGCAAGCCATTCATATCTTTAATGCCTGCGAGATTCTTCATCAGTTTTTCGTGGTCGCGCTCAAGCTCGAGCCGTTCTTTCTTGGTGAGCAAATCCGCTCGCCCGTCTTCCTGCATCTCCTCAATATCTTTGAGACGCTTGATCGATTTTTGAACGGTTTTGAAGTTCGTCATCAAACCGCCGAGCCAACGATTGTTTACGTAATACTGGCTGCAGCGCTGAGCTTCTTCAACGATCGCATCCTGGGCCTGGCGTTTCGTCCCGACAAATAAAACTTTTGAATTTGGTTTTTCCGTTATAAAGTCTTCAACAAATGCGAGTGCATCCCGGAAAAGTTTTTGCGTTTTCTGGAGGTCGATAATATAAATGCCGTTGCGCTCGCCAAAATTGTAATCTTTCATTTTTGGGTTCCAACGACGTACTTGGTGACCAAAGTGAACTCCTGCCTCGAGAAGTTCTTTCATTGTTACTGTTGCCAAAGCTTAAATCTCCTGTCTTATTGGTTTATGTACTCGCCAAGGTTCTTATCAAATAACCAATAACCCCGGCAATGGATTTATTCGCAATTCGCAACACCTAATTCGCTTTGAGAGGTTTTCTCGTCGAATTCGGTATAACGTATAACGAAATTAACGTTTCGAAAACTGGAATCTTGCGCGCGCACCCTTTTGACCGTACTTCTTCCGCTCTTTCTTTCGCGGATCACGTGTCACAAGGCCGGCTTTTTTCAGGGTCGATCTCAGGTCGAGGTTGTATTCCAACAAAGCACGGGTGATTCCATGACGGACCGCTCCCGCCTGTCCTGAACTTCCGCCGCCAACAACATTAACCAGGATATCGAAATTTGCTGTCGTTTCGGTTAAACGAAGAGGCTGATTAATAATCATTCTCAAAGCTTCATTTGGAAAATAGCTTTCAAAATCACGGCGATTTATTGTTATTTTTCCTTCACCGGGACGTAAATAAACTCTTGCGATCGATGTCTTTCTGCGACCTGTTCCGTAATACTGTGTGTCTGCCATATCTATATTTTTGTAAACTAAAACGTTTCGATTTCAACTGGTTTCGGGTCTTGAGCAGCATGCGGATGATCGGCTTCGGCATAAACTTTCAACTTCTTAAACATCGCTCTGCCGAGTTTAGTCTTTGGGACCATCCCTTTTACCGCGCTTTCAATAATGTGCTCAGGTCTCTCATCAAGCATCGTTCTCGCGGTCTTCGTTTTCAAACCGCCCGGATAACCCGAATGGCGGTAATACTTCTTTTGGTCAAGCTTTGCACCCTTAAAAACGGCGTGACGCGCGTTGATCACAACTACATGATCACCCATGTCCAAAAATGGAGTCCATTCCGGCTTATTCTTTCCGGTAAGGATCTTTGCGATTTCCGTTGCTAATCTGCCGACCGTCTTGCCTTTTGCATCGACAACGAACCAACTGCGTTTTTCACCCAAGTTTTTTCCACTTGGAAAATACGTACTCATAATAAATGCTTGCTCTATGTTAAGATTTTCGCCAAAATGCGAACGGTTAGAATATCTAAAAAGGTTGGTCTCGTCAAGTAAAGAGCAGTACTAAAAATCGACTCCAAAACGCTTTCCGGCAAGCATCAAACCAAGCATCGTTTTGGCATCTTCGATCTCTCCGACTGAGATCATCTTGATAGCCTTCGGAAATGAGATTCTTTCTACTGACAGAATTTCATCGTCATCGAGGTTTTGTTCCGTTTTCTGCAAACCAATAGCAAGAAATACGTGCATCTTTTCGTCCAAAAAACCGGGAGAAACATAAAATTCAGTGAGTTTTTCCATCTTCTCTGCCCGATAGCCAATTTCTTCCTCAACTTCTCTGAACGCTGATTCTTCAGGCGTTTCTCCTACTTCCAGAGATCCGGCGGGCAATTCCAACAAGAATTTCCCCGCAGCGTGGCGATATTGCTTGACTAAACCAACTGTCTCATCGTCAAACACCGGCACGATCACCGCGCTTCCGCTATGTCGAATGATCTCGCGTTCGTATTCTTTTCCGTTTTCTCGAATAGTCGATGAAACGAGGTCGAAAACTCGTCCATTATGAATTTCTTTTGTTGAGATTATTTCGGGTTTCATTTAAAAAAACTAATTCTGGTCTAAATATGTTCGGACTGTTTTCATATCTTCCCAGACTTCGCGTTTTTTTCTTGGGTCGCGAAGCAAATATGCCGGGTGGAAAGTCGGCATCACCTTGACGCCGAAGTAATCTTTGAAACTTCCGCGTAGTTTTGTGATTCCGACCTTAGTTTCCAGCAAATTCTGACACGCCGTATTTCCCATCACGACGATCACTTTCGGACGAACAACCGCGATTTCACGAAGAAGAAAGGGTTTACAAACTTCGGCTTCCGCCTTTTCAGGCTGTCGATTTTCCGGCGGACGGCAGCGGTTAATGTTTCCTATAAAAACTTCTTCGCGAGTAAGATCAATTGATTCGATGATCTTCGTCAGGAGTTTTCCGGCGCGTCCAACAAAGGGCTCGCCTTGCTCATCTTCATCGGCACCGGGAGCTTCCCCGATAAACATCAAATCAGCGTTTGGATTTCCGACACTGTTTACAACCTGGGTGCGATTCTCGCACAGGACGCACCTAGTGCAATCGGCCCCGATTTCTGCGCGAATATCCGCGAGTGTCTCCTTAGATTCCGGAAGCGCTTCCGAAATATCACCGACAATTGTGTCTTTTAGTTTTGGTTCGCTCGGCATAATTGATGTTTTTGTTTTTTCGACGGGCTCAATTTTTAGCGTAGACTTCCGCTCATCAGTCTTCACTTTCATATCTGAGAGCCTCGCTTTGTCAAAAAGTTTCCGTCGTGTGTTTTCGCTTTTATGGTTCACAACCTCTGCTTTTTCGGCGGGGTTTTCGACGCGAAATTCTTCATCCGGCACAAATCGTTGCCGGTGATCCTGCGAAATCTCGCCGTTGTCCTGCACGGCTTTTTGATTAACGAGCACCTCCGGTAAATCGGCATCAATTCGGTCGATCCCAATTTCTGTAAAATAAACGAGATGTTTTTTTACTTCTTTCAGAAGAGACTTGTATTCAGCATTGATTTCGGATTTATTCATGAAGGCAGTTATTTAATGCTTCGGAGTTTTACGATCTCATCGAGAATTCTATGGGCAAGCTCCGATTTTTTCATCAAGGGTAAATCGATTTGCTGGGTGCCGTTTCGAAGAAGGATCGTCGCAATATTAGTATCTGTGTTAAAACCCGCGCCTTTTTTAGTGATATCATTTGCGACGATAATATCAAGATCTTTCCGTTCCATTTTCGATTTCGCATATTCGATAACGTCGTTTGTCTCGGCCGCAAATCCAATCACAAGCAATCCATTTTGTCGGCTTTTCGAAACGCTCGCCAAAATGTCTGGTGTTTTCTCAAGTTCTAGGGTCAGGGTATCCGAATTTTCTTTTTTGATTTTTGCGGTTTTTGCATCTCGAGGGCGATAATCAGCGACTGCCGCGGTCCCGATAAATATCGTGGAGCTAGGCAATTCTTCAAGCGTTGCTTCGTACATTTCCTGTGCCGAAATTCCCGCTACCATTCTCACAGCCGGCGGCTCTACGCTCGTAACACCGGCTATTACAGTTACATCCGCTCCGCGTTCCTTGGCAGCTTTTGCCAAGGCAAAACCCATTTTGCCTGAAGAGCTGTTTGAAATAAATCTGACAGGATCTATCGCCTCGCGCGTCCCGCCGACAGTCATCAGAATTTTCTCTCCGACAAGATCCTGGCTAACTACTTTTTTTTTTGAGAGCACCGCAAGAGCCTGAGCTGCGATGTTTTCGACATCTTCGAGTTTTCCGGTTCCGACCGTTTTGCAGGCGAGTTCGCCCGAAATGGGTTCGATAAATTTTACGCCATCTGCCTTGAGTATTCCTATATTTCGCTGAGTCGCGGGATGATCCCACATTGAAACGTTCATCGCGGGAGCGATCAAAACAGGTGCGTCGCAGGCGAGATAAGTCGTCGAAAGGAAATCGTCGGCGGTTCCATTTGCGAATTTGGCGATCACGTTTGCCGTAGCAGGCACGATCAATAGTAGATCAATATTTTGCGAAAAGTTTATATGGGCTATCGGGTCAGGATTGGCGGGGTCGTAATCGTCAACTAACACATATTTGTCCGTAAGCGAGCGAAACGTCAAAGGCTGAATAAATTCCGTCGCGTGCTTCGTCATTGCGACCTGTACATCGCATCCGGCCTTCTGCAAAAGCCGCAAAACCTCGACCGCTTTATATGCAGCGATTCCGCCGGTTACGCCCAAACGTACACGATATTTTGACTTGTCTTCCATAAGGTTTGAAAATCAAAGATTACCATATTACGAACGATATAAAAACAAATCGAGCGTTGAAGCGACGTGGTAAAATACATACCTACTGGACACGTACATGCAAAATCAGCCAAGCCTATTTGATCAGAAATCCGAAAGCGGCAACGACGAGAATATCGCGCTCTTTGCGCTTGGAGATTTTCAGTCGCGCGATAAGTTGTTGATCGATCGGGAGCTTCCTCTGGAACGCCTTTTGGGGGCATTTCGCCGGGCATTTGAGCATTTTGGATGCGACGAATTTACCGACGAGAGAATCGCCGAAGTGCTCGGGAAATTGGGTGCTACGGTTGTTGAAGTTCCAGATTTTGTCGCAAAACATCCATTTCGAATTACGATTCCGGAGGCGACCGCACAACGAGCGGAAGCTATTTATGCGGAACTCCGGGAATGAGAGAGATTACACGGGGAATACAATCGGAGCTTTCATCCTTTATTGTGTTTAGTAACAAAAAAACGTTTGGAGATTGATATGAAGATTAGCAGTTTAATCGGTTTGGCGACAATCGTCGCGCTTTTGGTTTTTCCGGTAGTCGGGCAAATGGGTTCTGACAAGGAAAAGGAAAAGGGTGTTACTGACGAACTCAAGGACCTCGCGGAGAATGCAACGAGCAGTACTCCGCCAAAGCTTTTAGAAGCCGGAAAAAAAGGCAATGAAGAATTGCGGGAGTCGGGAATTCTCGAAAGTGCATTAAACGTCGGTGATAAAATGCCCGAATTCGCTCTGGCGGATGCATTTGAAAAGAAGGTGACAAGCAAGGAATTGCTTGAGAAAGGGCATTTGGTCGTCGTGTTTTATCGCGGTGCGTGGTGTCCGTTTTGCAATCTTTATTTGAGAGGGTTGCAAAAGCGTTTACCCGATTTTGGTAGGGAAGGCGCAAATTTGGTCGCGATTTCTATTGAGCCGGCAGACAAATCCCTGGCGTTGGCACAAAAGAATAAGCTTAATTACACGGTCTTGAGCGATCCGAATCTGGATGTTGCGCGAAAATTCGGCATCGTTTATGAAATTCCAAAGGTGACGAATGACGCGATCCTCGAGATCGGATTCGATATTGCGAAATATAACGGAATGGAGAAAGCCGAACTTCCGCTTTCGGCTACATATGTCGTCAGCAAAGAAGGGAAGATCGTTTTTGCGTTTTTGGAGCCGGACTATAAGAAACGCGCGGATCCGGACGATATGCTGAAGGTGCTTTCTGATTTGAACGAAGAAGAATCACAATAGTTAACGGGTTATGAAGAACCTTAAAGCGGGGCACATCGTCGAAGTTGTGTCCCGCTTTATTTTTTTTGTTTTGTGATAATCTGTTTCAATAAATTCTTTGGAGAAAGCTATGAAAAAGTTTATTTCGATTGTCGTGTTCGCCATCCTCGTGTCTCCCGGTTTTATTATCGCGCAAAAGAAACCGCAGCCGGCAATTCTAAGAATGCAGGCGGGCGAAAAACCGAGGCTTGCCTTTGTAATTCATGGCGGCGCGGGAGTTATTAGAAGGGGAGATCTTACACCTGAGCGTGAAAAAGAATATCGTGCAAAACTCGAGGAGGCTTTATTGGCGGGTTATAAAGCACTTCAAGATGGCAAAACCGGTCTTGATGCGATAGAAATTGCAATTCATATTTTGGAGGATTCGCCGCTTTTCAATGCCGGAAAAGGCGCGGTCTTTACAGCCGATGGCAAAAACGAACTCGACGCGGCAATAATGGATGGCAAAACCCTAAATGCGGGAGCCGTTGCCGGACTTCATACTGTCAAGAATCCGATATCCCTTGCGCGTGCGGTGATGGAAAAATCGGAACACGTAATGATGATCGGAACGGGGGCGGAGAAATTCGCGGCGGAGATGAAAATTGAGCTTGTTCCGGAAAAGTATTTTTGGACCGAGGGCCGTTGGAATGCGCTTCAGCGAATAATCGAGAGGGAAAAAGCAAAAGCCGAAGGGAAGGAAGTCGGAAGCTTCGATCCTAGGTTGGAACCCGCAAACAAATTCGGCACAGTCGGCGCAGTCGCACTCGACAAAGATGGAAATTTGGCGGCAGGAACTTCAACAGGCGGGATGACATACAAAAAATACGGTCGAGTTGGTGATGTGCCGATCATTGGTGCGGGAACTTATGCAAACAATGCGACCTGTGCGGTATCTGCGACCGGATGGGGTGAATTTTTTATCCGGTTGAGCGTTGCGCGCGATATTTCGTCGCTAATGGAATACAAGGGTATGCAGGTGCAGGAGGCTGCCGACGTCGTTATCCACCAAAAACTCCAAAACATGGGTGGCGACGGTGGTATAATCGCAATCGATAAAGCTGGAAATATTGGTATTTCGTTTAATTCGGAAGGAATGTATCGGGCTTATATCAACGACAAGGGAAAGCCGGTTGTTGAGATTTATGGAAAGGAAAAGTAGATGGACTCATGGTAAAAGCTCAGATTAGTCGGGGCGATGAGACTTGCGGAGTTTAGATACTATTCCCCTTTCCCTTAGATCCCTCATTTAATTCAAAACGATCAGAGTCTCGTTTGTTGATTTTCTTTTCAAAGTCTAGTGTTTCATTGTCTTCGAAGTTTATCCCCATCGCGTGGGCATTATCTTCTACATCGGATTGATCGGGAGTTGGGTTGTGGCCAAAAACTGCTTCGGCGCCGCTCGTGTTTACTTCTTCCCACTCGGCATCAATGTCGCCGCCGGAATCTTTTGGGGATGATGAATGGTGCTCTGCTAGGCGCTCTTCAAGTTCGTGCGGGGCTTGTGGAGCATGGGAAATTTCGTCGTCCATTAGGTCCTGAACATCTTCGTCCGGCACAGGTTGGTCAGCATAGAATTCCAATTCTCTTCCTTTCATACCGTACTCCTCCCGACTTGATTTGCTTTAGTATAGGTTATCACACGAGAGGAATTGAATGGAAGACTTTTTCAGGATTTTCTCAGATCTAGAGAAACACGATTGACTGAGATGATGGGATCTCAAAACGCTTTCGGCATCGATTATTTTTACACATCAGCATATCGTCAACGCGAACCATATAATCACGGGATTTTTCAAACTGCATCCGCTCGGTTTCGTTTAAGCGGCGCGCGTTTTTCTTCTTCGTACGTTTTAGCCAACGCACCTCATAATCATTTCGTTCACCGCATGAAGTGCAGGAGAAGTTTGCTTTTTTAACTTCCTGTTTTTCGTCAAAAATATCGCGCTCGTTCATAAATTACCTCTAATCGCTCAAATCACGCAAAAACCTAAAACTAAAAATACCAGTTTCGTGTCCATCTGAAAACTGAAAATTCAACGCATACCTTCCAACGATTGAAACCTTGGAGAAACTTATACTATCGGGGACAGCTTCATCCTTCAGCATCTTCTCGCCGGTCCATTCATTTATACAGCTTGCACAAGGACATGCGCGCCGTAGTTGCGGTGCCAGATAGGATGTTTCCTTTTCGTCGGACCATTTGATCGAGATCTCAGAATCACTTTTCTCGACAATTTCAGTTGGCTCGATCATAGTTCGACTTTTTCCGTATTCAAGATGTTTGTGATTTTTTCGGCCGTCGTTTCGTAATGGGACGCATGGTAAACGGGTTTGCCATCGCGAACAATTATCGTTTGCGGCGACTCGTGTTTTATCCCGGTTCTTTTTGCGAGTTCGTTGCTAACCTTTTGGGCGTCTTGTACGACCATCACCCAAATGTCATATTCGACGTCAGCGACTTCGGTAAATACATTTCTACTGATCGGACATGTAATGCTGTGCTTGAAGAACACCACAGGTTTCTGGTGAGATTCGCTGAATAGTTCGTCCAGCTTAGTGAGTTCGTAAAATTCTCGGAATTTTGCTGCCATATTAATTTTCTAAATCCCCATAGATATCCGGTGACGGTGGTTGCGCGTATACATCCTCCGCTGCCGGAAATACTTTTCGATAAGCCACGGCATTTCCCGCAACAATGATAGGAATTGCAAAATATGTTCCAACGAAACACAAAAGCATTCCAGCGAATGTAACTAGAAAAGAAAGACCCCAGAGGCCGGAAACTCCTTTGAGGTTGTGCCATACCACTGCCGCACTGGTTTTTACCGCCTGCCATCCTGAGAGGTTTTTATCAACGATCAGTGGAAATGCAAACATAAGAAGTGTATGCAAACAAGCCATCACAACCGTAAGAATGAAATCCACCGCCAAGGTTCCCGCCAACATTGCAAATAGCTCGTCCTGGCTCATTCGCGGTCCCATAACACTCGCCATGATCAGCGGAACGTACATGATCGCGAAAACGAACATCATCGGCACAATGAATAGAATCGTTACCAATATGCTGGGTATAAAAAAGCTGAAGCCTTTAAAAAGATCTTCAAATTCCACTTTCCCGCCGTCGAGCACTTTTAGATAGCATAAGAAAATTCCGCACAGCATCGCACCGATCAAAACGTACATACTGATGCCGCCAATGATCGCTCCGACCATCGAAATCGCAAAAAGAAGCCAGTACTGATCTTTGATCCGCGCCCATCCCTCTTTATAACATTCGATCGGATGGATCACATTTGTATTGAATTTGATCTCAGACATAGGTAGCTAATTTTGGAAGTCTATTTTGAAGTATAGATCTGTTCAAAATAGTCGTTTACCATTCTATCACTACTAAATTGTGGTGTGAGTGTGTAAATGGAGTTTTTCATTCGGGCGATCCATTTCGAGCGTAGTCCATTTTCATCGAGCTTGTAATAGGTCGGGATAATTTCGTTTTCGAGTACTTTATAAAGAGCTTCAGCATCGCTCGCATCATTGAGTTCTTCGTCCGGGGAATCATCGACCAAACCTCCGATCGCAAAACCGTTGATCCCGTTGTATCCTTCAATCCACCAGCCATCGAGAATCGAAAAATTCAAGCCGCCGTTCATCGCTACTTTTTGACCGCTGGTTCCCGATGCCTCCAGTGGCCGTCGGGGCACGTTCATCCAGACGTCAACGCCCTGCACAAGATAGCGCGCGACTTCCTGGTCATAATCTTCAATAAAAACTGCACGCCGCTGCCAATTCGAGTCGTGATTAATACTCATCAAATTCTGAAGGATCTTCTTAGCTTTCTGATCCTGAGGATGGGCTTTTCCTGCAAAAATAAATTGGACCGGGCGCTCAGGATCATCCACCATTTTTAACAGCCGCTCAAGATCGGTCATGAGAAGGTTCCAGCGCTTATACGCGGCGACCCGCCTCGCAAATCCGATAGTCAGGACGTTTTCATCCAATAGCCTTTCATTCTTTTTATGCTCGTTTATGGTGTCGGTATTGCCTGTATTCTTTGCGAGAGTTCGTTCACGGACGAATGCGACGAGCAGTTTTTTTAAGAGTGCATGTGTCTTCCAAATCTCGGAATCCGGAATGTTGTTTACGGCAGACTTCCATTTTTTCTCGTCGGCGACAATTTCCGCCCAACCCGAACCAATGTGTTTTTCAAAAAGATTTTTAAGAGAAGGAGCGATCCAGGTCTGCGGGTGAACGCCGTTTGTCACGTGTGTGATCGGAACCTCGGCGGCTGCCTCAAGTTCGGGAAACATTTTCAACCACAAATTTCTCGAGACTTCACCATGCTTTTCGCTTACTCCATTTGCCGTGCGACACATTCTTATAGCGAGTGGGGTCATTCCGAACCACTCATCGGGATCGGTCTCGCCGGTCCGTCCAAGCGAGAGAAATTCTTTTCGGGTCAGCTTCAGAGAAGCAAGGAATTCATCATCGAAATATTGTTCTATTAATTCCGGCTCAAACGAATCATTGCCGGCGGCAACAGGTGTGTGGGTTGTGAAAACACAATTTTTGCGGGTCGTCGCAGCTGCTTCGGCGAAACTCAATTCGTTGTTGTCGGCAATCATTTCGCGGGCCAGTTCGAGCGTGAGAAATGCCGAATGACCTTCGTTTAAATGGTAAACGGAAGGTTGGATATTCAATTCACGTAATAGATAAATTCCTCCGATTCCCAATACCTTTTCTTGCACAATTCGAGTTTCCCGATCTCCGCCGTATAAATGTCCCGTGATCAAGCGGTCATTTTCTTCATTCTCGGCGACGTTGGAATCAAGAAGATAGAGAGAAATTCTTCCGACTTGAGCTTTCCACGCCTGGAGTTCTACATCGCGACCATCAATTTCTACCGTAACGAGAATTCTTTCGCCATTTGAGTTAATTACCGGTTTTAGCGCACGTTCGGCATCAAAAATATCTAGATAGCGTTCTTCCTGCCAGCCATCATGAGCGATCTTTTGACGAAAATATCCGTATCGATAAAGAAGCCCAACCGCGATCAAGGGAACATTCATGTCGCTCGCTGATTTTAGGTGATCACCCGAAAGTATACCCAGTCCACCGGAATAGATCGGAAGGGAATTATGAATACCATATTCGGCGCAAAAATACGCGACCGGATTTTTTTGTGTAATTTTGCCCCGGCTCGTGGACTGTGCTGCGGTATAACTCTCAAACATTTTATTAAGATGATTCAAACGATCTAGATAATGGGCTTCGTTTGCTTTTTGCAAGAGCTGCAAGTCGCTTATTTTTCGTAAGAATTGGCGCGGGTTTTGTTCGCATTTATCCCACAGTATAGGGTCAAGATCACGAAATAATTCCACCGCATCCGAATTCCAGGACCAATAATAATTCCATGACAGTTCATCCAGAAACTCAAGATTCTTTGGCAAATCTATAGTGGTAGGTGATGCTATATTGCTTGATTCAGGAGTCAAACCTTCTGAATACAGAAATTTAGGAACAGTTTCAATCGAGATTTCTTTCATAACAAATATTTTAATTTTGGGGGTTACTAATCAAAACAAACGGGGCATTCCTAGGCAATATAGAACATTGTTGGTCAACTATCAAACGACGTAATTATATAGCAAATCGCGGTACAAAAAGTCGACGGAAAATCAGTTTTCTGCTCAAACACCTCTTCCAATCGATCTAAAAATTTAATGCTTCAGGAATAAGCGAAAATCACTATCGGAAAAGAAAACGAGTTTGATTTTTTTAATGGATGATTCCACTTCCGAAAGAGCATTGAAATAATGTCCGACCGGATCGGAGTCCGGAAGAATCGTAAATGGCCGGTTCATTATTTTGGGAATGCTTGGGTAAATAAAGCCGATGCCAAGCAAAACTCTCGTAAACGCAATGAAGATTTGAAACGCGCGGAAGGAAGTTACCTTCGCATGAACGCGATCAAGAAATTTTTATAGTTTCATACATTTTGAAAACGCAAAACGGTTGGATTGAGTTTAACAAAAACCTGTTATTTTCAATCTCGAAACGGGGCGGTTTGCTCACATATATGTTGCCGCGTTATTATCTATCGAACTCAATAAATATTTATATTACAAAACAAGGAAATTACGAGATGGGAATAATACCTGTTAGATGGACGGATGAATGTGTGGAAATGCTCGATCAGCGCCTTTTGCCGATGGAAGAAACGTGGCTGAAACTAAAAACCTATAACGAAGTGGCGGACGGAATACGCGATATGGTCGTTCGTGGCGCTCCAGCAATTGGAGTCTCATGTGCTTATGGTATTGCACTTGGACTTAAAAACTTTGTCGGGATGAATGCAGATGACATGGAGGAAGAACTCGATTATATTTGCGACGTTCTTGGCAAAACGAGACCGACCGCAATCAATCTGTTTTGGGCGATCGATCGAATGAAGCGCGTATTTCGGAAAGCCAAAGAAGACGGAAAATCCGTTAGTGAAATAAAACAGATAATGATTGCCGACGCAAAGGCGATACATGAAGAAGATATTGAATCTCAGCGCCTTATCGCTCAGTTTGGCGGAGAACTCATCGACGACAATTCAAACGTTCTGACACATTGTAATGCCGGAGCATTAGCCACCGGCGGGGTCTGGGGAACCGCACTTGGCGTTATTCGGGGAGCGATCCATCAAGGGAAAACGATTCGGGTTTTTGCTGATGAAACGCGCCCTTATATGCAGGGAACGCGCTTAACCGCCTGGGAACTGATGAAGGACAATATACCTGTGACACTTATTACCGATAATCAAAGCGGACACATAATGAAAAAAGGAATGATTCAAGCGGTGGTCGTCGGTTCGGATAGGATCGCGGCAAATGGCGACGTGGCAAATAAGATCGGAACATATATGGTTGCGGTTTTGGCAAAACGACACGGAATTCCTTTTTACGTTGCGGCGCCCATGTCGACAGTTGATTTTGACTGTCCGACCGGCGATGACATACCGATCGAGGAAAGAGACGCTAGGGAAGTGACACACTTAAAAGACATCCAACTTGCTCCGGACGGAATCGATGTCGGAAATTTCGCGTTTGATGTCACGCCAAATGATATTGTCGACGCCATAATTACGGAAAAGGGAGTGGCGCGTAAACCTTATCAAGAGAGTTTGCGAAAAATGAGAGAAGAAATCGAATAAATTAGGAAGGGAAAATATGACTAAATTCAAAAGAATTTCAGCGTTAAGCTTTGTGTTTGCAATGATTTTACAGGCAGCCCCGGTAGCGTCTGCGAAGTCCCCGGTTTTAACGGATGAAATTGTTGCCAAGATTCGTACGGAAGCGATGGATAACTCTCAGATCATGAATACGCTTCATTATTTGACTGATGTTTACGGACCTCGGCTTACGGGCTCTCCAAACCTCGAAAATGCGGGGAAATGGTCAATGGCAGAGATGAAAAAATGGGGATTTGACCGCGTTGATATGGAACCGTGGGACTTTGGGAGTCCGGGGTGGACAAACGACCGCGCGTCGGGTGCGATTGTATCGCCCGTTAGAGATAATTTGACGTTCGAAGTTTTGGCCTGGACGCCGGGCACCAATGGAATCGTTTCTAAAGATGCTGTAAATGTTGATATTCCACGCAAACCGAACGGCGACGATCCGCGTTGTATGCGCTTGCCGACAAAAGACGAGCTTACGGCTTATTTAAGTGGAATCGGAGATAAAGTTCGCGGCAATATCGTGCTGTTTGGAAGTCCCGCGAGTCCGGGAGTTGATTTCACACCGCCTCCGCTCAAACGACCTGATGATATTTTCGCGAACCGTGGCGGAGGTGCTAACGGACCGGCTCGTCCCGAATGTCCGACACCGAGTGTTACGCCAATGAATTTCCGCGAACTTTCTGGGCAGATAAATGAATTCTTGAGCGAAAATAAGCCCGCAATTCGGGTTAACGATGCCGGAATGCGTCATGGTATGATCCGCGCGTTTGGAAATAGAAATGCTGATCCGGCTGTTACTCCGCCAACTGTAGTTCTAAGAAACGAAGACTATGGAAGAATTTGGAGACTATTAGAAGATGGAAAGCCCGTTAGACTTGAGTTTTACATCAGGAATACATTTTATCTGCAAGGAAAGACTGCCTACAATACAATTGGGGAAATTGCGGGCACCGGGAAAACCAAAGATGAAGTTGTTATGCTTGGCGGACACCTCGATTCCTGGCACGCAGCGACCGGTGCGACCGACAATGCAATTGGCTGCGCAATAATGATGGAAGCGGCAAGAATTCTAAAAGCAATCGGTGTAAAGCCAAAACGTACGATACGGGTTGCGCTCTGGTCGGGTGAAGAGCAGGGACTTCTCGGATCGCGAGCCTATGTCGAAAAACATTTTGGAAGTGCCGAAAATCCTAAACCTGCATTTAATAAATTTGGAGGGTACTTTAATGTCGATTCAGGAACCGGGCGCGTAAGGGGTTGGAACGTTTTTGGACCTGACCAAGCAGGAAAGATCTTGAACGATGCATTGGCGGCACCGTTTAAGGATCTCAATTTCGAAGGAGCGGGAAGTACGAACAGTCGTAGTCTCGGCGGGTCGGATCATACTTCGTTTAATAATGCCGGCCTGCCAGGAATTGGTGCCATACAAGATCCTATCGAGTATTTTACTTATACCTGGCATACGAATTTGGATACTTACGAGCGGATCGTTGAGGATGATGTAAAAGCGACGGCTGCACTTGTTGCCGCTGGCGTTTACGAACTTGCGATGCGTGATGAATTGCTTCCACGGTTTTCAAATTCCGATATGCCGAAGCCGTCGCAGCGTGGTGAATAATTGCTAAGTTACTTTAAAAAAATGAATGGCTGCCTATTAGCTTGGCAGCCATTCATTTTTTAATTCGAAAATTCCCAATCGTCCTATTTAGCAAAGCGACTTTTTTTCCACCAGTCTATAGTTTCCTTCAATCCTTGTTCAAGGTCGACCAGATTCTCGTAGCCAAAACATTCAATAGCTTTGGAATTATCCGACTGAGAATGTTTTACATCACCTTTTCGCGGCTCCTTATAGTCCGCAACGGCATCGGGATTTCCAGTAATTTCTTTCAAAACCTCGAGGAGTTCGTTAAGCGTGATGCGCTCTCCATTGGCGGTGTTCATAACTTCTCCGAGGCCCTTATTAGTTTGTGCCGCTTTGATATTGGCGTTTACGACATTTGCAATATACGTAAAATCTCGCGATTGTTCACCATCTCCATAAATTACCGGAGTTTCCCCGCTCATCAAGGCGTCGATAAAGCGCGAAATAACTCCCGAATAAAACGAAGACGGATTTTGACGAGGGCCAAAGACATTAAAATAACGCAGCGAAATGGTTTCCATCCCGTAAACTTTGTAGAAAACGGAGCAATAATGTTCTCCCATCAATTTTGCGGCGGCATATGGAGAAAGCGGCTCAGCGCGCATCGTTTCGACCTTTGGCAATACCTTTTGATCGCCATAAGCCGAGCTCGATCCGGCATAAATAAATCGCTTAACACCAAATTCCTTCGCTTTTAGAAGAAGGTTGAAGGTACCGTTAACACAGGCTTGATGAGTTTCCTCAGGATTATCCACCGATCGTGGGACGCTTGGGAGCGCGGCTTGATGAAATACTATCTCAACCCCCGCAAGCGCCTTCTCTAAAGCTGTATCGTCGTTGAGATCACCCTCGACAAACTCAAACGCGCCGGCAATCTCATCTAGATTTTCCCGGAATCCTGTCACAAAATTATCTATAATTGCGACTTCCGCTCCCTGAGCAATTAGTCCGTCGGCAAGATTCGAGCCGATGAATCCCGCGCCTCCGGTAACAAGACATTTTGTTGTGATAGACATACTTTATTAACGGAGAGGCCTAGATATTATTTTTTTAGCGGCCAACGCCTACGTATTCAAAACCCAGGGCCCGCATATCTTCCGGTTCGTAAATGTTTCGCAAGTCAACGATCTTAGGCGCTTTTAGCAATTGCTTGACTTTTTCCATATCGAGGGCTCGAAATTGATTCCATTCTGTGATTATCACGAGAGCATCGGCATCTTTGATCGCCTCATATTCATTTGCAGCGTATTCGATATCGGGTAGGGCGCGCTTAGCTTCTGCCATTGCGACCGGGTCAAATGCACGTATCTTAGCTCCCCTTAACTGCATCTCCTTAATGATATCAATTGCAGGCGATTCACGCATATCGTCGGTTTCCGGCTTAAAGGAAAGTCCCAAAACGCCAATATCTTTTCCATTTAGATCGCCAACGAGTTTTTCGATCTTCGGAATCATCGCGCCGCGTTGCCGCTCGTTTGCTTCGATTACAGCGTCAACTATCAATGTTTCTACTCCATAACTGTCGGCAACCGTGGTAAGGGCACGGGTATCTTTGGGGAAACATGACCCGCCATACCCTGGTCCGGGATGTAGGAATTTAGTTCCAACTCGCTTGTCCATACCCATCCCCCGGGCAACGTCGTGGACATCGCAACCGATTGCGTCGCATAAATTCGCAACTTCATTGATAAAGGTGATTTTGGTTGCGAGAAATGCATTTGCGGCATATTTGATAAGCTCCGCTGCTTCAAGTGAAGTAATTACTATCGGAGTTTCGATTAAATACAAAGGGCGATATAAATCCTTCATTATCGCGATAGCGTCTTCTTCGTTACTACCAATTACCACGCGATCGGGTCGCATGAAATCTTCGATTGCCGCACCTTCGCGCAAAAATTCCGGGTTTGATGCTACGCCGAAATTAGTTGTGGTTTTTTGATTTTCATTAACGAAGGTCCTTAACCACTCACCGGTACCAACGGGAACGGTAGATTTTGTAACAAGCACTTTATAACCATTCATCGATTCCGCGATATCCTTAGCCGCAGATTGATAAAAACTCATGTCGGGAGAACCATCTTCTTTAGGAGGCGTTCCCACTGCTAGGAAAATAACCAGCGCTTGCTTTACGGCGGAGGCGACATCCGTCGTGAAATGAAGGCGACCTGCGTCGACATTCTTCTTGACAATTGTATCCAATCCGGGTTCATAGATAGGAATTTTGCCGTTGATAAGGCCAGCTATTTTCTTTTCGTCAACATCGACACACGTCACCTCAACTCCGAATTCGGCGAAGCATGCCCCTGTAACTAAACCAACGTATCCTGTTCCAATCACTGCAATATGCATAATTCAAAAAAATAATCTTGTTAAATAATTCACAAGCTTTAACAAAGTTATGCGGGTTATGTCATTTTCAATAACATAACCCGCATAACTAATCGAAAAACCCAAAATTTAGCGTATCGGGCTAACTATGGTGACTCCGCCACTTGTCGTGACTTCGTTCTCTTTTCCAAAGTAAATCGCAGCTGCTGCAATACCAGCGGCCGCTGCCAAAATTGCGACTAGCGCACCACTACCTATTCCGGCAACCGGAAGAGGTTGAGCAGAACCCGGACGCATACATGGCTTGCACCCCGTTTGCGGAAGGTTGCCCGAAGCCGCGTTGGTACCGGCCACAACCTGTTTTACTACATTAGAACTCTTCAGCGTAACGAGACCGGAAGCAGTCTCAACATAAGTTTGCGAGCAGGCGATCTCATCTGAGCAGCCCACGTCAACCGTAAAGCTATTTGATTGACCAGTGTCTGCAACAACAGTTGCGCTTCGCGTGCTTACCGTCGAACCAATTCCAGCACTATTCAAGACCTTGATCTTGCCCGATTGAAGCATCGCAACGATACTGTTATCCGTGAACTTCAGTGTAACCGAAGCATCCGGTAAAAGTTCAACTTTACCGTTAGATCCAAGAGAGATTATTGCCGATGAATCAGCACCTGTCGTAACAGTGCTTCCGGAAACCAACGTAGCACTTGAAACTGCTGGCTGTCCGTTAACTGTAACTTGTCCTGAAACGGTTATTTCACCGTCCCCATTTGCGGGTGCCGCAATTGCAAATGACGAAGACGCCATCAGCATAGCAACCGCACTTAGCGTTGTAATAAATTTATTTATCCGATTTTTGCCGAGCATTTTATAAAATATCCTCCTGATTATTATACTAATTCAATAGTATAAAGCCTTTCCTACTATACTATAAAGTATCAGGTTTTAGGAAAGGCAAATTATTAATCTTTATCTGTTTGGGCTAACTACCGTACCGCCGCTGCCAAGCGCGATTCGGTTATTATTCGACGTTGCCGCAATGATAATTCCGGCAGCAGCACCACCGAAGATCAGAGCCCACCATAACCACGCATTTCCACCGCCACCGCCACCTTGAGCGTTGACTGTATTGCCAGAAGTAAGATTCACGGTCTTACCATTCGGTGTGGTTACGGCGATATTGCCTGTTGAATTCACAGCAGTAATAGCACCAGCGAGCAATTGAGCGGAAACGCCATTATCGGAAACAGTCAAAGCGACGCTTGTGTTGGGAGCCAATTTCAATGTGCCCATATTGCCAACACTAAAGATCGTTTCGACGTTTTCTGATTGTGAGGCGGTTAAGATTGTAGCTTTACCCTTCGAAAGGATGCCTCCGAATGACGCGTCATCAAAGTTTAGCTTAAGATCAGTACTTGGAGCGATTTGAATGCGTCCAATTTTACCAAAGTTTACTACTGCATCAGCGTTTTCCGGGGTGACAATCTTACTGGATGAAAACAGAGAACTTCCACTTTCAATAGAGCTTCCATTAACCAAAACTGAGGTATTTTCCCCTAACGATTTGCCTGAAACAATAATTTCTCCAGCTACTTTAGGTGAAGTTGCCAGAGTGTTGATTGAGTATGTTGCGAATACAGCAACCATCAAGCACAACGAAAGTGCTCTCCTATTCCATGTATTGATATTCATATTTCTCCTCTTAATTCGTATCGCGTTTATTCAAATAATTTCTAAATAGAACTTTAACAAGTTTTGTACACGAAACGATATTTATTGTCAATAAAAACTCCCTCGAAAACACAACAAAAATCGAATCGACAAAGACTAACGAAAAATAATCGCTAAATCTTAGATTTGACTAACATTTATATCACACGCTCCACCAAATTGAAAAGTGAATATTTACATAATAATTCGTTTTTAAAACTTCAAAATAATCCCTGGAAAAATTTACCGTAAAATAATGTGATAAAGTTTCAATTTTTAGCAAATTGCTAAGGCCATCTGCAGGCTATTTCAGGAACTCCAAAATGATAAATTATCGACTCATTATAACGCTATTATCAGCGGGGCTTTTTATTATATTCCTATTTCCAGATAATTCCGTTTCTCAGAGCAGCTCCGGCAACTTTCCGCGAGAATGGGAGACTTTTGCTGAAAAACATAACTACGTGAAAACCCCGCGTTACAGCGAGACCATTCAATACTCTAAGAGATTGGACGCGGCTTCGGAAGTAATAGTTTATAAAACCTTTGGTAAAAGTAGTGAAGGACGGGATTTACCGCTTCTTGTGGCGTCAAAAAACCGAGCGTTTGACCCCGAGTCTGCAAAAAAAAGCGGCAAGGCGATTATTCTTATTCAGGCGGCGATTCATTCGGGTGAGTCAGACGGTAAAGACGCAGGGCTGGCTCTTCTACGCGACATCGCCATAACAAAAACTCGTATCGATTTACTTGACGACGTAATTATTTTGTTTGTGCCTATTTACAATGTTGACGGTCACGAGCTTTTCTCAAAGTATAATCGGATCAATCAAAACGGCCCAGAGGAAATGGGCTTTCGGGCAAATTCCGCAAATCAAAATTTGAACAGGGATTATATGAAAGCCGACACACCGGAAACGGTTGCCTGGTTAAAGCTTTGGAATGAATGGCGACCCGATTTCTTCATCGATTGCCACGTTACTGACGGTGCTGATTTCCGATACAATATTACCTACGAATTTGCTCACCACAATGAGATCTCGCCTTATCTCAGCGGCTGGATGTCCGAACATTTTGAAAAACGAGTGGTTCCCAAAGTTGAGGCCGAAGGGAATTTACTTTCGCGCTATTTGCAGTTTGCAGACTCGGGTGACCCTCAGAAAGGAATTTTTTCCTTTATCGCAACGCCAAGATTTGCAACCGGGTATACGCCTTTGAGAAATCGAAATGGCTTGTTGATTGAGGCGCATTCCGTAAAAGATTATGAGTCTCGAGTTCGCGGTACGTACGACGTTCTGAGATACACTATCGATGAAATCGGGAAAAGCAAAAAAAGCCTCTTCGATGCAAACAGAAAGGCGGATACCGAGACTATCAAACGCGGAACAACTTTCAGTTCGACGACAAAATATCCACTCAGCCAAAGGATAAATAACAAACAACGATCTTTTAATTTTAAGGGTGTCGGAATTCGACTTGAAGATTCGGATATATCCGGAACGAAACGCATTATTTTCAGCGACAAACCGGTTGATTTAACTATTCCTCAATTCGATTCGGCAGATGTTGCTGCTTCGGTTGTTCCTCCGCTTTTCTATATAGTTCCACCCCAATGGATTGACGTAATCAAACGTCTGGAAAATCACGGATTAAGACTCGAACGATTGAAAGAACCCAGGGAGCTTGAGGTAGAGAGTTATCGTTTCGAGAACCCAAAATGGGCGAACGCACCTTTTGAAGGGCGGCTGACGATGAATTTCTGCGCAGTGCCGATTAAAGAAACCCGCGTATTTCCAAAGAATTCAGTAATTGTTCCGTTGGCACAAGAATCGGCTACGGTTGCGATCCATTGGTTAGAGCCAGATTCACCCGATTCGGCTATGTACTGGGGATTCTTCAATGCTATCTTTGAGCAAAAGGAATACTCGGAAAGCTACATTATGGAAGACATTGCGCGCAAGATGCTGGAGGAAGACGAAAAACTAAAGGAAGAGTTTTTAGAAAGCCTTAAGGACGAAGATTTTGCAAAAAACCCTCGCTCGCGAATGGATTTTTTCTTTAAACGCTCACCATATTATGATAAGCGAATTGGTGTCTATCCCGTCGGAAGGATTACAACCGCAATCAAATATTGACTATATGAAGGCTATATTTTTAATTCTTTTTGTTTTTTCGACTTTTATCATGCTTTTAGGATTATCCGCGAAAACGACCGAGAATAATGCGTTGGGAAACGCGTTGATATTTGGTGCGGTTACCATTTATTGCGGGATCGCTACAACCTGGCTGCTTTTCAAGATCAAGGAAAGAGGCGGGCCGAATTAAGATGATCGTTGAGCTTGAAATCTAATCTTCGATCTCAATCAGATATTTTCATAATGACGGTACGAATAAAAATTATCGGTGCGCTCTTGCTGTTTGCGCTTGCGTATTCCGGATGTTTCAATGCAAACGAAAAGTCTGCGAAAGAACCGGGGGAAATTAGAGGCGGGCAAGCTAAAAGTCCGGGAGATAATTCTCCAGGCAATATCGGAGCTGGAAATTCTGGTGACGGCAGCACTGCGGGGCAAAATAATGTGATATCAACACCTCAAGATGTGAAAGGGTTTTTTATGGCGCTTCCGGAAAATTATTTTGTCGTTGAAGGCTGTGATAAGTCTAAAGACAAGGATTGCACACAGGCTAAGACGCAATTACTCAAAGACTTTCTCACGGTTGAAGATATCCGAAATGGTTATCTTGCGGCCGGTGGCGATGGTGCGCAAACTTCGTTTAAGATGGCGATTTTTAACCGCGGAAATAATTCATATTTGATTGGACTTAACGTTTTTAGCGAAAACGACAATACATTTAAGTTTTTAGATTTCGCGGGCGGAAAATGGGAGGATATATCGATTGAAGTTGTTCCCGAATACAGCACGACAAACATCTACGAACTTCCGCGACAAGGAACGACCGTTCCGGTTTTCGCAAAAAGAATTATTGAGCAAGGCGAAGATTATGAGGTGAGCGAAAAAGGCGAGAAACTTTACGATCTGAATTGGAAAAATGGAGCATTTTCGATAGCGCGTTAAACTCACATGGGTTCATTTTTATTAGATCTTAACAATAATTCACCCGTAATGGCGATTCTCTTGACGCTGGTTTGTGTCTTGATAATCGGCACAATGGCGCAGATTTTTGCCGAAAGGATGCGGCTGCCGGCAACAGGCCCACTACTTATCGTAGGCGTACTGTTCGGACCGGATGTAATAGGTCTTGTCCAACCCGAAATCCTTCGTGACAAAGACATTCTCAGCCTGATTATCCGTATGGCGGTGGCGATCATCGTTTTTGAGGGCGGGATGCTCTTACACGTTCGCGACATTCGCCATACGTCTCGAGCCGTCAGCGGCCTTGTTACTGTAGGGTTACTTATAACTACGGTACTTGCGGGAATTCTTGCACATTATATACTTGGGGTCTCGTGGCGGATTTCAATTTTGTTTGGCGCAATTGTTTCCGTAACCGGACCAACGGTTATTACGCCGATACTCGAAAAGGTAAATGTTAACAGGCGTGTTCGCTCGACTCTCGAGAGTGAATCGATCATTGCCGACCCCCTCGGTGTAATACTTGCTGCGATAATTTTCACTGCGATTCTTAGCGAAGGCAATTGGAGCGAAATAGCGCTCCACGGAGTCGAAACCGTACTTAGCGGAATGGCAGCAGGGATCATAGTTGCGCTTGCGATTTGGCTAATCGGTAACCGATTCCGGCTTTTGCCGTCGAAGTTTACTCGTTTGGTCATTTTGGGCGGTGCTCTTGTTGCCTATACCGTCGCCGAGTTACTCGCACACGAATCGGGTGTGCTTGCGGCCGCAATCGCAGGTGTTGTTTTCGGCTCGCTTGATATCCCGCACAAAGAAGAAGTTGAAGAGTTTAAGGGCGACTTAGCATCGATCGCTATTTCCGCGGTGTTTATTTTGCTTGCGGCTAGTTTGCGATTGACTGATTTACAGTCGCTTGGTTTTGCCGGTATCGCACTTGTAATCTTGATAATGATCCTCGTTCGGCCGGCACGGGTTTTTCTGTCAACCATCGGGTCAGAATTGAAAACGAATGAAAAGTGGTTTATTTCCTTTTTGGGGCCAAGGGGAATCGTTGCGGCATCTGTCGCGACCTTTTTCTCGCTCGAGCTAATTAACCACGGAACCGCGAGTAATGATTTAGAGCTAGTCACCGATGCTAAGATGTTGGTGACGCTTGTGTTCGCAGTTATTTTAGGAACGGTGCTGGTTGAAGGAACCGCAGCGGGCTGGATGTCCAAATTCTTTAAAGTTATGCCACGATTAACGGTGATAATTGGAGCCGACGAAACGGCACGCTTGCTCGCGGAAAAATTGATTTCAGCGGGGGAGTTTGTGTCGATGATAGATACCGATGAGGAACATTGTTCGGAAGCGCGGGCAATAAAAAACACAAACATTTATTGCGACGATGCAACCGATGTTAAAGTTCTTCGTCAGGCAGGAGTGCCAACGGCAAAGGCAGTTATCGTTGCAACACCCAGCGACAAGGTAAATATTCTTATAAGTCAGGTCATTCGTTCGAATTTCGTCGACAAGAGAATAGTAGCCCGCGCCAATACGACATCGAATATCGCTGCCTTCGAGGAAGCGGGAATTGAAACGATGAGTCCTGTTCAGGCGTCGGTGGCAATTCTTGAGAACATGGTTTTGCGGCCCAGTTTATTTAAACTAATGTCGACCTCATCGATGGATGACGAGAAAATCGACGAGGTAAGGGTCCGTTCCAAAAGTGTTCTTAATAAAACCTTAGCAGCATTATCGATTGAAGGCTGTTTGGTTGTTGCACTTAGGCGCGATGGAAAACTAGTTCCTCCGAATGGCGCAACCGTTTTGAAGTACGGTGACGTAATAACGCTGTTGGGAAATAAAGGGGCGATCGATCAGGCAAAAAAAATCTTTAGGTAATTTGATACCGAGGGAGCCGATCCTAGAATAAAACACAAAAGATACCAGCGTTTGCCGGGTGTAAAATATCCTTGTTTTGTTTTGAGTTGCGGAAAAGCGCCCGATTTCAGTCTATTTATAATAAGAGAAGTAGAAGGAATGCGATGAAAAAAATCGTGCTCGCAGCCGATTTAGGTGGCACAAATTTGAGATTGGCCGCAGTAGATCGAGAAGGAAACGTTCTCCACCGAATTAAGGAGGCGACCCCCCGTGCGGAAAATGGGTCGAAAATTGTCGAAGTTTTTGTCAGGGCTGCAAAGGAATGCACTGATAGACTCGACAATGTTGAAATAGTGGCGATTGCATCTGCCGTTCCATCGACCGTCGATGTTACGCGAGGCGTCTTAATCAATGCCCCGAATCTACCCGAGCTTGAAGGATTTGAAATCGTAAAATCGATAGAGGATAGACTCGGCATCACATCCGTTTTGGAGAATGATGCGAACGCTGCAGCAATAGGCGAAAACTGGATGGGTGCATCGCGAGGGTATGATAATTCGATCATGGTAACTCTTGGAACGGGAGTTGGCGGCGGGATGATCTTAAATGGCGAAATCTATCGAGGGGTCGATGGAACTGCCGGAGAGATCGGACATATTTGCGTGGTACCGGAAGGCGCAGTTTGCGGTTGCGGGAGTCGCGGGTGCGTTGAGCAGTATGCCTCGGCAAGTGCGGTGCTAAGGATGGCACGCGAAATTGGAATTGAAAACAACTCGGAGCTTTTTGGAGATGCCTTTTCCTTTACATCAGAAGATGTGTATCGTCATGGCTTGTCCGGTGATCCAATTGCCATGGAAGTATTTCGTCGGCAGGGGTATTATCTTGGCATTGCTTTGGCGGGATTGGTAAATGTGTTAAACCCTGAAGTTTTAGTCATTGGCGGCGGCGCGGCGGCAGGATGGGATCTTTTTATTGATTCTTTACGTAAACAGATCGATTTTGGGGCATACGCAAAGCCTGCTTTACGTGCTAAACTTGTCCGAGCCAAACTGGGAGACGATGCTGGGATCTTGGGCGTTTCGTATCTGGGGTTTGGAAATACCCAAAGAAATAATAGTTAGATAAACTAAGGTAAGAGAATTCCTCTAATTTATTAGGGTTTGCTGAAATTTATGGATCTGTATCACAAAATATTGATTAAGCTTTATGATGTTTCCGGCGGCAAAGACACAAAGAAGATTGACTTTGCCGATATGATTAAAAAGGAAGGATTTTCTCCTAGCTACAATGACATATATAAACAGATGAGCCAATCCGGTTGGATATCGGAAGCGGGGCGGACGGGAGTTGTATATATTACTCATTGGGGAATAATGGAAGCGAAAAAATCGCTTGCCGGAGGAGGAGATTCCGAAAAGGAGCTTGAAAAACTCGCGACGCTATTGCGTTCCAATGTCAAAGAATTTCTTGTGATGACAGAGCAGTTTACTTCTGACATGACAGAAGAGAATTTTACTGAAGTCGAGAATAAACTTGGAGAAATAAAAAATTCTATCGAGAAGGTGAAAAAGACCTTGTAGGTAACCGAGTCAACGGCTTGCCAAGCGTATTTGTTTTCGTGTATCATGTTCGTTTCCTACTAGGCGTGGGGACGCAAAACGTGGGTTTTCGCACCCACTTTTTATTTTGGAAAAAATTGGGTTGTGGATAACTTTTTGATAGCTGAAAGAGTTCGAGAACTTACCGAAAAATCCGTAAACGGGAATAAACTCGAGTTGGTTCACGTTGAGGTGTTCGGACCGAAGGGGAAGCCCACGATAAGGGTTCTCATTGATAATCCGGACGGCATTACACACGACCATTGCGCCGAGGTGAGTACAGCGATAAGCGAAATTTTAGAGGATGAAGATTTTATTTCGTCGGCCTATATTTTGGAAGTTTCGTCACCGGGAATCGAAAGGGGTTTGTACACCACCAATGATTTCGAAAAATTTGCGGGAAATCTTGCAAAGGTCAAGATGAAAGTTCCAATTGAAGGGCAACGGAATTTCCGCGGCACGATAAAAGGTGTGGAAGATGACGAAATTCTTCTTGAAGATTCCTCAAGGGGTCTGGTTCGACTTGGATTTAGTGAAATCGCGAAAGCGAATTTGGAAATAGACTTTGAAAAGGAGCTTGGCAATAAGAACAAGCGGTAGAGATTGATAAAGACGAAAGGGTTTCAATAGCAGATATGATCACATCCATTGGACAAAGCATTGACGCTTTAAAGAATGAATACGGACTCGAACGCGAGCTCGTGATTGAAGCGATGAAAGATGCGATTCGCGCCGCGGCGCGTAAGCAGTTTAAGTCGGAGTATAAAGCAGGCGAAGGGATACAGGTCGACTGGGACGACGAACAGGGGATGATCGAAATTTCGGCACAGAAAACTGTGGTTGAAGAAGTCGAAAGCCCGACGACCGAATTGTCTCTCGAAGAAGCGGTCGAGCTCACCGGCGATGACGAGATTGAGCTTGGAGACATACTTCTTTTACCTCTCCCGACTGAAGAATTGGGTCGAATCGCTGCACAAACCGCCAAGCAAATTCTGATGCAAAAGGTTCGTGAAGCAGTTCGCGAAAAAGTTTACGAAGAATATATCGACCGAAAGGGCGAGCTTATAAATGGATTGGTAAAGCGATTCGAACGCGGCGATATGATCGTCGATCTGGGTACAAACCTTGAAGCGATCTTGCCGCGGCGTGAACAATCCCGCGGCGAAACCTGGAACATTAACGAGCGCCTGAGGGTAGTTATAGCTGACGTTAGCAAAGAAGCGCGCGGTCAACAGGTAATTGTTTCAAGAGCTTCAGCGGAACTTTTAAAGCGCCTATTTGAAATGGAGGTCCCAGAAATTTATGACGGGACAGTTGTTGTCAAATCGGCCGTTCGTGAACCTGGTGACCGTGCAAAAATTGCCGTTTCGTCGAACGAGAAGGACGTAGATCCGGTTGGTGCATGTGTTGGAATGAAGGGCGCGCGGGTGCAATCAGTTATCAAGGAACTTCGCGGCGAAAAGATCGACATTATTGAATGGTCGGATGAGCCATCGGTTTTTGCTGCAAATGCGCTGTCGCCCGCGAAAGTTTCGCAGGTCAGAATTACAGACATTAATGAAAGGAAGATGGAAGTGATCGTATCGGAAGACCAACTTTCGCTCGCCATCGGTAAACATGGACAAAATGTTCGTCTCGCAACTAGGCTCGTCGGTTGGGATATAGATATCGTCAGCGAAGAAGTTCTAAAGAAAGAAGTTGCGGAGCAAATGGGCGAAATGATCAGCGACGGTGAGCCCGTTCCAATTTCCGTGCTCGATGCAGTTTCGGCTACAAACGCTGATGTTTTAGCAGATAAAGGCGTTGATGATATTGAAACTCTCGCGGAAACCTCAGTTGATGATTTAGCCGGGATGCTCGACGTTAGCTTGGACGAAGCTAAATCAGTTTTAGAATCTGCGAAAGGAATTGTGGAAACAAAGAACGCGCCCGACGCGGCAGAAGCGGAAGAAGATGCGGAAGTTGAGCCGGATGTAAAAGGTGACGAAGAAACTTTGGACGCTTCCGACAAAACGGCTGAAGGCGTTGAACTCGAAGATACAGAATCGACTGTTCAGAAAGCCGATGAGGTAGAAATCGAAACTTTAGCCGAGAAAGAGTCTGACCAAACGGAATCGGAAACGGAAGAAAATGTTGAACCTGTTAAAACGGAAATTTCGGAAGGCAAGGTTAAAAAAGAAAAGTCCGTGAGTGTTGACTCAGAAGAGCAAACTCTCGACAAAGACAAAGCGGAAGACAGCGCGAAAGACAAAGCGGAAGACAAAGCGAAAGACAAAGCGAAAGACAAAGACGACTCGGATATTGAAAAAGCCGAATAATCGCGTTGGTTCGCGTGAGAAATAAGGATAGAAAAGTAAATTTCTGTTACATTCTGTCCGCCAAATAATTTTATGCCGGTAAGCAAAAAAGTTCGTATTTACGACTTAGCAAGGGAAGTAAAACTGGATACGAAACGCGTGATCGACGAATTACGTCGTGAAGGTGCCGATGTGAACGTGCCCTCCAATTCTGTAAGCAAGGAATTGGCGGACAAGCTTCGTAATAAGTATTTTCCAAAGACGGCAAAAGCCCCTAAAAGGGTGATCAAGGTAATTAAGAGAAAGGTCGCGAAAAAAATGGCCGAACCCGCGGCGGAAGATGGGCCGCCTCTCGAGTCGGATCTTGAAAGCGAAGGATCGGCCGAGAAAGTTGATAAGCAAAAATCCTCCGAAAAGCAGGATTCTACGGACCCCGTGGAGCCTGAAAAAACTACTCGAAAAGTCCTCCGTTTAAAGAAGAAAGCAGTTCCGGAAACGTCAGAGGAACCGACGCAAGAGACGACTTCGGAAACCCCGACAGGCACAGAAGAAATTGCCGCAGAATCAGATTCGAAAGAAGAGGCGGCGCCGGAAGAGCCTGATAATCAATCTGAAAATAAAGAAACAGAAGCTGAGCTTCCCGCTTCGGGAACAAAAATAAAACGTCTCAAGCTGACAAAAAACGCTTTAGATTCAGGTGTAAAACCCGGAGAGCGAATTGTTACACGAAAGCCGACCTCGGAAGAACTCAAATCAGATTTAACGAAAGCGAAGAAAAAGGACCGTAGAGGCAGGGGCCTAAAGGGAACACCTGGTGAAACCGCGACGCCGAAAACTGTCTATACACCTCCGCCGAGTCAGGGTAGAAGGCCGGGGCGCGGAGGAAGAAGAGGCCGTAAATTTATTGATCGAAATTCTCAGGAGACCGATATTGATGCGCCGCGAAAACGCTCGATTGAAGAGAGAATTTTCGATCAGGTCGGTGAGATCGATGAAGCCAAGCTCAGAGAAGTTCGTTTGACCGAAGGCGCGACCATTCGTGAGTTTGCCGAAGGAATAGGCGTAACACCGAGAGATATTGTTCAGCTCCTTGTAAAGCGGGGTATTTTTGCAACTCTTAATCAGCCCATTGCCGAAGATATAGCCTTAGAACTGGGCGAAAAGTTTGGCTGTACTCTCAGTTTTGTGCCGTTTGAAGAAATGGTAATCGAACAGGAGTTTGAGGATATTATTGCTTCAGATTCTGACGACGAAGAATTTCCGCGCGCGCCGGTTGTCACCGTCATGGGGCACGTTGATCACGGAAAAACTTCTTTGCTCGATGCGATTCGCTCGGATAATGTTGCGGAAAGTGAAGCCGGCGGAATTACCCAGCACATTGGAGCCTACAGCGTTTTCGTTCCAAATCCGGACAATCCCGATGAAGAACGACGTGTTGTGTTCTTGGATACACCTGGACACGAGGCGTTTACGATGATGCGCGCCCGCGGTGCCAAAGCGACCGATGTGGTAATTTTAGTTGTCGCAGCGGATGACGGTGTAATGCCCCAAACGATTGAAGCTATCGAACACTCGAGGGCCGCCAATGTTCCGATAATTGTTGCAATAAATAAGATCGATAAACCTGGAGCAAATCCGGATAAAGTAAAAACAGAGCTTGCAGCACAGGGATTGAATCCTGTCGAATGGGGCGGTGATATAGAAATGGTTCCAGTTTCTGCGATCAAACGCGAGAATTTAGACACGCTTCTCGAAACCGTTTTATTGAGCGCGGATATTCTTAATCTCAAGGCGAGCCCCACAAGACGAGCATCTGGCGTCGTGCTTGAGGCAAAACTCGACAAAGGTCGTGGTTCTGTTGGAACGATCTTGATTCAACAAGGTACCCTTAATATCGGAGATCCCTTTATTGTTGGACAGTATTACGGAAAAGTGCGTGCTATGTTTTCCGATCGCGGGGACAAGATCGATACGGTACCGCCTGCAACACCGGTTGAGGTCCTCGGACTTCAGGGGGTTCCGCAGGCAGGAGATGTTTTTCAATCCGTTTCTGATATTGACAAGGCGCAGGATATTGCTAGCCAACGACAGCAGCAGGCAAGACAAGTTGCTATGCTCAAGACCACGAAACGCGGAATAGAATCACTTGGACTCGCCGATATCAAGGAATTGCTTGTCGTTGTGAAGGCGGACGTTCAGGGATCCGTAGAAGTTCTGCGGGCAACGCTTGAAAAACTTTCAACCGACAATGTTAAGGTTCGCGTGATTCGATCAGGTGTCGGGGCGATTACGGAATCTGACGTACTTCTTGCGTCAGCAACGCAAGCCGAGCAAGCTTCGACGGCGGTAGTGATAATTGGATTTAATGTGCGCCCCGGGGTTCGCGCGGCGGACACTGCCCGGCAGGAAGACGTCGATATCCGGCTCCACTCGATCATATATAAGGTTGAAGAAGAAATTACGGCAGCGATGATCGGAATGCTTGATGCGATCGAGAAGGAAACGATACTCGGTAAAGCACTTGTATTGGAAACCTATAAAGTTTCAAAGGTTGGTATGATCGCAGGTTGCCGTGTAACGGACGGGCTCGTCCGCCGGCAAGCAAAAGCAAGACTTATTCGCGACGGAGTTGTGGTTTGGACGGGCGATATCGCTTCACTCAAACGGTTCAAAGATGACGCAAACGAAGTGAAACAAGGCTTTGAATGCGGTATCAGTCTTGTGAATTTCAACGACCTCAAGGTTGATGACGAGATCGAAGCCTTTGTAATTGAACAGATTGCGGCCACTGAAAAAGAGTTATAAAGCTTTACGTTTTATCGCAATTTGCAATCTATTGGGTTTTTTAAAGTATTATGCGGCGTCCCGAGAGAATGGCAGAGGCCCTGCGAGAAGAAATCGCTGAGATCGTGGGGTTCGAACTGGTAGACCCTCGATTGGAGACTGTAACGGTTACCGAGGTTGAGATTTCGGATAATTTAAGAGATGCCAGGGTTTATGTTCTGGTCGAAGGCTCTGAGAAAGAAATCGATACTGCCATGCTCGCCTTAAAAAATGCCTCGAGTTTTGTGAAGCAGCAGGTCGCATTAAACATGAATCTGCATCACGCCCCCCAACTGCATTTCGTTCGCGACAGCGTTGAAGAAAAAGCTACGAGAATTGAGCAGATACTGGTCGATTTATCTCAAGAAGAAATTATTGTTGAAGGAAGGAATGAAGAAGAGTAGTTGAGTTTAGAGATGCCGCTCTTAAGTGTTGTTTTAAATGTTAAGTCAAGTAGTAGAGCTAATTGAAAACAAAGAAAAGTTTGCAATAACGACTCATGTCAGACCCGATGGGGATGGCATAGGTTCGTCGTTGGGACTCTGGTGGCTTTTGCGTTCCCTGGATAAGAACGTGGAAATAATTGTCCGCGATGAAATTCCAAATGCATACAGGAAACTTCCGGGTATTCAGGAAATTCGGACGACTAATAAGATCGACGCGGATTATGATGCAATTTTTGTGATCGAATGCTCGGATGTCACGCGTCCGGGAATTCAGGGAATCGAAAATCAATTCGTTGTAAACATTGACCATCATGCGACTTGCGAGTATTTTGGCGATGTTAATTGGATCGATCCGACGGCTTCGGCAGTGGGCGAGATGATCTACAACCTTTGTAAGGCAATCGGCGGTCGTGTTACCAAGGAAATTGCTGAATGTATTTATATGGCGATCGTCACCGACACGGGATCATTCCATTTTCCGAATACAACTGAGAGAACGCTCAAGGTCGCGTCCGAACTCGTAAAAGTTGGAGTAAAACCTTCGCGCATCTCAGAAGCGGTTTACAATAGCTATTCATGGAGTAGAATCGAGCTGATGCAAAAGGTAATTGCGACTGTAACCCGAGATACAAATGGTAATGTTGCTTCAATGAGACAGACTCTCGAAATGGTTGAAGAAACGGGTGCGGTCGAAGGCGATAACAATGGTTTTGTAAATTTGCCGCTCGTAGCACAAGAGGTTCGGGCCGTGGTATATATGCGCGAAGTTAATCCCGGAGCATATCGGGTCAGCCTTCGGTCGAAAGGTGATATCAACGTCGCAAGAGTAGCCGAGATATTTGGCGGCGGCGGACACAAAAACGCAGCCGGTTGCCGCGTCGAGGGAGACTGGGATGCGAAGGAGCGAGAGATCATCGGCGAGCTGCAAAAGGCCGTTAATGCCGAGCACAACGGCTTTGCACCTGTTCCAAAAGAACTCGAAAGGAACGTCGCTTAGTTTTTAACTGCAAAAATTGATATAACAAAAAGTGAAAGAGCTATAATAACGAGCTTTTTCGCTTTTTTTGTTTTTATGAGTGAAAAAAAAGAGAAGAGATACAAATGGAGACGGGAAGATTATCAGGAGAAGACAAAAGGTCTGCTCATGGTTAACACCGGTGATGGTAAAGGGAAAACCACGTGTGCATTGGGATTGATCGTTCGTGCCGCCGGACAGGGACTGAATTGCTGTCTGATACAGTTTATGAAATCTCGCACGGACCGCTATGGTGAACACGAATCGCTTGAAAAGCTCGGTGTTGAAATCCATACAATGGGCGACGGTTTCACTTGGGACACTGAAGATCCGGCACAGGATGTAAAAACTTCCGAAGAGACCTGGGCACTTTGTGTTGAGAAAATGAAGAGCGGAGAATATGATTTGATCGTTTTCGATGAAATTGTTTATGTCTTGGACTATAAGTTTCTCGATCTTCAGGCCGTCTTGGCGGAAATCAAAACTACGCGTAAGAAGCAACCCGCGCTTCATCTGGTTTTAACAGGCAGAAATGCTCCAGAAGAGTTGATTGAAATCGCGGATTTGGTTACCGAAATGAAAGAGATCAAGCATCCTTTTCACGAAGGAATTTATGCGCAGCAGGGAGTAGAGTTTTAGATCTCTCTATTAAATAAATATTATGCGTAATTCAAGAAATTCGTTGATAATCCTGTCGGCTTTTGGTTTGTTTATAGTGATTGGCTGCAACTTTGGAAAATCCGAAACGTCCGAAAATTCAATCGAAAACAGTAGTATTAATTCCTCTTCCGCAGACTCTGAAACGGCGGACGGCTCTGAAATTACAGTTCCGGATATTGATTTTCCCAAAGGTGAGGAGCCACCGGAAGGAACTACAGAGGCGTCCAAATCTAGGATGATCGTCGTAAAGTTTGAGAAAGGAGGGACGTCGCGCCAATATTCGTCAAAGGTTGCGGAGGGTGCCAAACATACATTTACTTTGTCTGCGGCAAAAGGTCAGACGATGAAGGTCGATCTTTCCAATGCGAATGGGAGCGCGGTATTTTATATTAATAAACCGAGCGGCGGATTCCTCGGCGACTCGTCGGATAAAGAGCCAAACGATAACTTTAATGGCGAACTGCCGGAATCCGGTAAATATTCGATCGTGGTTGGATCGACCAAAGGCGAATCAACTTACAAGATAAGTTTTTCGGTCACGGGTGAAACTGCCCCAAACAAAGATGATAGTTCTGCAACCGTCGAGAGCGTCGGCGGACTTACCACCGTTGTAAAATTCAGAAAAGGTGGAACCTCGGCGGCATATAAAAACGCTGTTATTCGGGGTGAGCGAAATAAATATATACTTGGTGCCAGTGCGGGACAGATGATGAGCGTTAGCATAAGTTCGCTTGAGAACAATGCGGTTTTTGATATCCAGTCGCCGCGGGGAAAAATCATTGTCCGCGAAGTCAGGGATTGGAGCGGACAGCTTTCCGAGAAAGGAAAATACAGGATTATTGTCGGCGGAACAAGAGGGAACGCGACTTATACGGTCAGATTTGCGGTTCAATAGAATGTAAACTTCCTTGGTAACATCCAGATTATTAACAACAAAAGGGCGGCATCGATTTTCGGAATAAATAATTTTCCATTGTGATAATATCCATCGTGTTGCCGGAATATCGATCTCGTTCTTAGGTGTCCAAATCTGATGGTAATGTATGGTTAATGAATAGGCTGGTGTAGATAATCTTCCGATGATCGGGATTCTCTATTCCGGCTTTTTTTCATGAAGATAAATATGTGTTGTATAATTTTGGCACATTTAACAGATGATGCTCGCTAATTCATAACTCTGACATCTGATGTCATGTTGGCAATGACGATTGCTGTTTTCACTTTGTGCGGAAATGAATGCTCTGAGACATATTAGGGAATAATAACTTTGCAAAGAATCTTTCGTTCAATAGGTTCATAGTGAGTCTAAATGATATTTACATCTTTAAGTGTTTAGGAGATCCACTATGCGAGGCATTCAATTCACCAAACGTTTAATCATCGCAACATTGATTAGTGTCACAGGAACCACAGTCCTTTACGCGGCCAGTCAAGCAACACCGGTCGAATTCAAGAATTCTTGTGGCAAGGTAACGGAATCTACTTTCAATGATGCTGTTACTTTTCTCCATACCTTTGAATATCCGGAATCAGAAAAGGCTTTTCGCAGAACTCTGGGGGCTAATCCGAAATGTGCGATGGCTCGATGGGGTATTGCTATGAGCCTATGGCACCCGCTTTGGGCTCCTCCAAGTCAGGCAACCCTCAAGAAAGGTTTAGCTATATTGGAAGATATTGAAAAATTACAGGTAACGGTCCGTGAGGCCGCATATATCGGAGCTATCAAGGAGTTCTACAAAGATTATGAAAAAACCTCTCACGCTTATCGGGCCAAAGAATATGAAAAAAAGATGAACGAGGTTTACAAGGATCATTTAGACGACCCCGAAGCCACCATATTTTACGCACTTGCCATTCTCGGAACAATTGATCCCAAGGATAAAAGCTATTTGCTACAGTATAAATCGGCCTCGCTTTTGAATTGGGTAAGGGCCAGCTATCCGTATCATCCGGGGGTTTTGCACTACATCATTCACAGTTATGATTTTCCGGGATTGGCACATCTTGCTCTTGATGTTGCGCGAATTTTTGCAAAAGCCGCACCGAATTCTACCCACGCACAGCATATGCCCTCTCACATATTTACCCGTCTTGGATTTTGGAACGAATCCATTTCATCCAACCATGATTCAACCGCCTCAGCTGCCGAATATACCAAGCGCGCGCACCTTCCCGGTCACTATGATCAAGGACTTCACAGCACGGATTATCTTATGTATGCTTTCCTGCAAACTTCCCGCGACGAGGAAGCTCGTCTGCTTTTGGAAAAGTTACGGGGTATTGGCGTAACTGATACTGAGGATCTGACGGTTGCCGTGACACTTGCGAGTGTACCTTCCCGTTACGTCCTGGAAAGAAAACAATGGAAAGACGCAAGTGAATTGGAATTGCTGCGATCAAAAGATTTCGCTTGGAAAGATTTCGCCTGGGCGAAGTCAATTCATCATTTTGCACGGGGGATTGGTGCCGCTCGCAGTCAGCAGATCGGCAAGGCCAAAGTTGAATTGCAGGATCTGGAAAATATCAAATCATCATTACAGGAAAATACGCTAGTCTATTGGCGGGAAGAAGTTTCAGTGCAGATTGACGCTGTGTCCTCTTGGATTCATCTTAAGGAGGGAAACACCAAAAAAGCGCTTCAGCTGGCAGAGGCCGCTGCTGACCGCGAAGATGCCGTTGACAAGCACCCTGCGACACCTGGTGAGGTTTTACCAGCCCGTGAATTATTTGCGGACATGTTGTTGGAGGTTGGCCGTTTTGATGAAGCCTTAAAAAATTATCAGATTGATCTCACTCATTCCCCAAATCGGTATAACGGATTGCTTGGTGCCGCAAGGGCTTCCGCAAAGTTAGGGCAAAGTGAGCTCGCCCGCAGCTATTACAAAAAGATGCTGAGTCAGGTAAAGACAGACGGCTCAAACAGACCAAGTGACGACGAGGCTCGAAAGCACCTTGCCGCAAAAGGTTGAGAATTGACCAAAAACTACTCTTTTTGGTCATCGACTGGCTTGTTTATTGAAGTCTGACACAAGCAAGGATCTTATTTCTATATTTTCATGGGTTTCTGGACATCTGTCATTCACCCGTACAAAGTCAAATATTCGGCTTATTTTTGAAACTAGACAACGTAATTTTTATTTAAATTCCGTTCTTTGGGCAAATATTTTCCAAAACACACGCGGCGCAGTTAGGTTTGCGGGCTTTGCAGATTTCCCGGCCGTGCCAAATCAGCCAGTGCGAAAACATCACCCAATCTTTCTTAGGGACAAGTTTCACGAGATCGTTCTCGACCTTAACCGGATCCGTCTGTTTTGTTAAACCAAGACGATTCGATAAACGTTTAACATGAGTATCAACGACTACTCCGGAAGCGATTCCGAATGCGTTTCCCAAAACGACATTTGCCGTCTTTCGGGCGACGCCGTTTAAGGATAGGAGCTCATCCATAGTTTGCGGAACTTCTCCATTAAAATCTTCGATAATTTTTTTCGCGGTCGCACGTATATTTTTTGTCTTGTTTCGGAAAAAGCCTGTCGTTCGAACGTCTTCCTCAATCTCTTCCTGCGAGGCATTAACATAATCCTTTGGTGATCGGTACTTTCTAAAAAGCTCCGCAGTAACAATATTTACCCGAACATCCGTACATTGGGCTGAGAGGATCGTGGCAATCAAAAGTTCGAACGCGTTCGAATGTTCGAGTGCGCAATGAGCATCGGGGTAAGCTTTTTTCAAACGATTTATTACTTCCTTTGTCTGCTTTCTTTTATCCAGGGACATAGGCGGTGATTCTAACTTGAAAACTTACGCACAACAAAGATAGAAATAAATATGTCGAAACGCTTCAAATTTAGTAAGATAGAAAGTCGGCTTTTTAAGAGCCCAAAACACTATGCGAGATTGGATAACAAGTAAGAAAGAACCGAGCGATATTGATGTTTCGGGAGTTGAAACTGCGTCACCAAAGATCGAACAACTCCAGGAATTGATCGGACAGGTAATAAAAGGAAAGCAGGAGACGATAAAACTAGCCCTGGTTGCACTCATTGCAAGAGGGCACCTTTTGATCGAGGATGTTCCCGGCATCGGCAAAACCACATTGGCAAACGCGCTTGCGAGTGCGCTTGATCTTTCGTTCCAGCGAATTCAGTTTACCTCTGATCTTTTGCCTTCGGACGTAATCGGACTCTCGGTTTATAACCAAAAAGAAGGTGTTTTTGAATGGAAGTCGGGTCCGATCTTCGCAAACATCGTACTCGCCGACGAAATTAACCGCGCAACGCCAAAAACGCAGTCTGCGCTTTTGGAGGCGATGGCGGAAGAGCAAGTGACTTTTGAAGGGGTCTCGAGAAAATTGCCGCTCCCGTTTATGGTAGTCGCGACGCAAAACCCTACCGAGCACCATGGCACCTATCCGCTGCCGGAATCACAACTCGACCGATTTATGCTTCGCCTTCATATAGGTTATCCCAGCCGGGAAGATGAGCGCAGCATTTTGCGTGATCGAAAAGACGGAAATCCTCTGGATTTTATCAAGCCGATAATGACTGAAAATGAAATTAGCGAAATGCAAAAAGCGGCTAGATCGGTTTTGGTTAATGACCCGCTTGTCGACTACCTTCTCGAGATCGTGGAAAAGACTCGTACGAACGAAGCGATAGAAATGGGTATTAGTCCCCGTGGAACGCTGGCGCTTTTTAATTCGGCGCAAGCACTCGCATATATAGAAGGTCGCGATTTCTGCACACCTGACGACATAAAAAAACTCGTGGTTCCATGTTTTGCTCATCGGATTATAGTAAAGTCGCAATTTAAGAGTGTCACCCGACAAACAAACGAGGCTGAACAGATTCTTAACGAAATTCTTTCCAAAACCAGTGTGCCGATCTAGACATTTAACGGGTAATCAATACGAAAAATGTTAAAACGGATACGCCAACTCTCTCAACTCCTAAGCCTTAGAGAACTTAGAAATGCAGTTTTGGGTTTATTGGTTGTTTTCGGTGGTTTGGCGTTGGCTGTTCTCACGCTGTACGCACATCGGACAGGCAATATTCAACTCGCGGGATTTGCCGCGGGGGCATCTCTTATTTTTGTAATTCTAATTGTCATTTTCGTGATTCCGCCTCTCGCGCGCTCGGCAAGCACGGAAGCTTCGCAAATGAATCTCCCGTTTGAGTTTACGACGGGCGGAGCTATCGTTATTGTCCTTACGGTGATTGTTGCGTTTGCCGCCTGGAATACCGGAAACAACCTCTTGTTTCTGGTGTTATCCTTTTTGACTTCGGGATTAGTAGTGAGTTTTGCGGCTGGCAACCTCTGTCTGCGAAAGCTCGATGTAAAAATGCGGTTCCCCGAAACCATATTCGCCGGGGAAAAAACTCCGATAATCGTCGGGCTAAAAAACCGGAAGCTATTGTTGCCGACATATTCAGTTACCGCCGAAGTTCGCGGAATCGAGCGCGAACATTCGAAATATATCGAGGAGTTTCGAAAAATCGTTCCGGAGAAGTTGGCAAAAAGGTTGGCACGCCCGCCAATCGTAAAGCACACGCTTGATTACTTTGTTTTTGTACCACGATCGAATTCGACGGAAAACCAAGCCCAACACGTTTTTGAAAATCGCGGGCGGTTTACGATAAGAGATTTTGAACTTTCAACCCGTTTTCCCTTCGGGTTTTTCAGACACCGGCGGAGACTCCCGGCGCAAAGAGCGGAGTTGGTCGTTTTTCCAAATATCGGGCAGCTTGATTCGGAGACCCCGAATTTACCTCTCGACGCGGGCCGATTGGTTTCCACAAAACGCGGTTTTGGGCAGGATCTTTTTGCGTTGAGAGGCTATCAACCAACGGATGATTTTCGACACATCGACTGGAAAGCGACGGCCCGCTCAAGTCAGCTCACCGTTCGCGAATTTACAGCTGAAGACGAACTGCGCGTTACGATAGTTTTTGACCCATATCTCGAAGAGGATCCGGATGAAGAAAAAAGATCTTTGCGGCAAAAGCTGAGCGACGAACACACCCGCGGCGAGCCAACTAAAACTGAGATTAGGTTTGAAACCGGTGTCAGCCAGGCAGCATCAATTCTATTTCATTTTGGTCAGGAGCAAGCAGAAATTAGACTTATGATAACTCAAGCAGATGGTGCCTTCGGATCAAATCAGGAACATTTAAATGGGTTATTTAGAAGTTTGGCATTGCTCGATCTTGGTGGTAGAAAGATTCACGAGCCGGGAGCAGTTGATGAGCTGTTTCAAGGGATTTTTGATGACCCGGTAGACAGCCACATCTTTTTCGTCACGCCGCGAAATGAAGCTCAAATTCCGCGGGAAATTCGACAGCGAATTAATCTTGTAACGTATTAGTTTGAACAACACGTCTTAGTAAATCGTAACGATTAACTGAAATAAATATCAATAAAGGTTGGTTCTATCGATAAGTTGTCACAAACTTTGCTCGGGTGGTGTTTTACTAATGAAAGCCATCGGTAAATGTTAAAATGAGCGAAGGCGTGAAAACACTAGTGGACGTGATGTCCGGACAAACTGCGGTTGCAAAAGACGAGATTGTTTTTGACGAGGCGTTTACGCTTCACAATCGGACTGTCTTCAGAGCGGCTTGCGCAATAGTTCACGATGCTGGACTGGCAGAGGATATAACGCAGGAAACTTTCATCAAGCTATACGATAATATGGAGAGCATTACGGATGATGCCATGCTTAAACCCTGGCTGATTCGCGTCGCACTGAATCTTGCAAAGAATACGATTCGAGGGAATTCGAGGGCAAACGTTCGAGAAGAAAATTACGTCCAAGAGCAAGGCAAACACGATAATTTAACTGCCGAAAAGAAATATGAAAGCCGCGAACGGGCTAGGGAAGTTCGGATCGCGCTCGAAAAAGTAAAGGAACCCCTACGGAGTTGTTTAATTCTTAAACAACAAGGCTTAACATATAAAGAAATTGCGGAATCTCTGTCGTTAAATGAGACGAGCATAGGCACTTTTGTTGCGCGTGGAAAGAAAGAATTTATTAGGTATTTTGGAAAAATCGGAGGCGATGTATGAAAAATAATTGCTTTGAAATTGGTGCTATTCAAGCCTTTTTAGATGGCGAACTCGCTACCGGTTTATCTGAAAAACTTGTAAAACATGTGGCGGGTTGTGATGCTTGCGCATTGATGCTGGACGAAGCAGAAGAAGAAAACACGTTCGCATTTGGTGCGCTTGATAACGAGTTTAACGTGTTGGTGCCGACTGAAAGGCTACGAACAAAACTTTTTTCCGCGATCGAAGAAATCGAAAACGAAAGACACGGAAACCTTTGGCAGCGGCTACAAGAGAATTTTGGGATTCTCGGCGGGATTAATTTCCGCAGCCCAAGCTTGGTGGCGCTCTGCTGTACGCTATTATTTGTTGGAACATTTGCGTTTTTCTTAAAAGTTTATCCGCCTATGCCCGGAGATCTTGCCGTTAACACACCTGCATCGACGATCGATAACCCAATCGAAATCGAGCCTGCTCCACAAGGTAGCGACGATGAAGGCGCAGTAGCAGAATCCGAAGTGGAGAAGGCGCCGGAAGAAGCAGAACCGGTATTTACAGTAGAAAAAGCGGGTGGAAGAAATGATTACAGACGTGAGTCGAGTAAAGCTCGCCGATTTGAAAAGCCGAAAATTTTTAGAGCGAGCACCGGCGGAACGAGGTCAATAACTTCACCTCCAGCTGTTGAAGGAGAAGATGTTTATCTACAGACTATTTTTACGTTAAACCGCAATTTGGGTCAGGAAAAAGATGAAATTTTAAGACCGCGGGAGAGAATTGAATTTGAAAGAAATCTGGCGATGGTTAATAACGTGATTGTAAAAATGAAAGACGAGGTTCGGAAAAACCCTAAAAATCAAGCAGCAAAAGAACTTTTGAAATCGTCATATCAGAACAAGATTGATCTTTTGAATTCAGTTTCCGAAAGAAATGAACTGATGGCTAGTATCCAATAAAAGCCCCTTGTTGATTCTCGCAAAAAATGGAAAAGCGTATTAAAACTAAACTAATAGAGAAAAAAAAGTGGCTTGTTTTTCTGGCATTTTTTCTTGTTTCTATCATGGTCGGGATTTCCTTCGGTCAATCAAAAGCGACGGAAGAGTGCAAAGACAAGGAAAAGGAGAAAGCGCCGAAAATTGCTACTTCTCCAAACCCTGCGGCTTCAAATTCGGTATGGGTGATTGCCCCAAGGCCTGCGATTCCAGCTCCTGCACCGCCTGAGCAGCGAAATGATGTCTCCGAAAAATCCATTGCCGTCCATCCGAAGGTTTATGTTTCCCTTTGCGTCTCGAGCGGAAAGGTTAAAGTAAATGGATGGGATCGTGACGAAATTAGAGCTTTTGTTGATGGCGGCAGCGAAGTGAGTTTCAAGATTCGCGAAACGAAGGGAGAAGAGAAAACTCCTATATGGATCGATGTTCTTGGATATGAAGGCCGGAGCGTCGTTCGTACGGTCAGAACAAAAAGCCTCGAGCCCCTTAATACTTTCAATGAACTTTTAGAAATTGGTCCCGGCTGCTTGTCCGGCGACACGATAGAATTGGATCTTCCAAAAAACGCAAGCTTAAAAATCAAGGGAAGTACAAAAGAGACCACCGTCGACTCCCTGCGGTGGGTTGAGGTAAACAACACTGACGGAAGTATTTACGTAAGCAGCGTCAGCAGCGGCGTTAACGCTCAGACGTTTCGCGGAAATGTTACGGTTAAGAAATCGGGTGGAAAGATGGAGCTTGGAACAATTGACGGCGATGTGATCGCATACCAAACGGAGTCTAATGAGATTGGCGATTTCTTGAACGTAAAGACTCAAGGGGGTTCGGTCACCCTTCAATCGGTTGGACAAAGAGACGTCAAGGTAAATTCGGTTTCCGGTTCTATCAATGTCGTTGGAGACCTTGCAAACTACGGCAGATATAATTTTAACACCGGTTATGGTGCCATCAATCTAGCGATTCCAAACGGTACTTCCTGTGCTGTCGATGCCCAATATGGCGGCTATTTTAAGTCTGAAATACCAATCGAAGATGTTAAAAAAGGCCAATTTGAAAACGTTAAATCGGTTAGCGGTCGAATTGGCGGCGGAAGCTGTAACCTTATCTTTAGAACATTTAACGGCTCAATTATTATCAAACGACTTACCGAAGTACCCGTGATCGCAAATTTTTCCGGACCATCTTCCAATTTCCTTACAAATTTCGAATACAAAGCCCAATAACTCATCATCCAAACAAAAATAGGCGCAGGACGTATATACTTGCACAACCTACTGAAGTGCGGTTAGAGTTGGCATAGATTTTATGAGTGCGAGCGGCATCGTTGGGCAGGTTCTCGACGGAAAATACAGCATCGAAAAACTGCTTGGAAAAGGCGGAATGGGGAGCGTTTATCTGGCTACCCATATAGGAACTGACCGACCCGTTGCAGTTAAGGTAATTGCGCCAGAGTTTATGCAGCGCGCCGAATTTGTTGAACGATTCAGGCGTGAAGCAAAGGCTGCTGGCCGACTGCGCCATCCGAACGTAGTAGATGTCACGGATTTTGGGTTTGCGGAAACTGAGACGAAAGAAGACGTCGCCTATTTGGTCATGGAATATCTGGACGGATGTACTTTAGGCGAGGTGCTGGACGAGGAAAAGCAGCTTCCGGTTTCGTTTTCGATAGATATTCTCGAACAAGTTTGTTCGGCAGTTGAAGAGGCACATAAGCAGGGAATAATTCACCGAGACTTAAAGCCCGATAATGTTTGGCTCGAACCTAACCTACGCGGCGGTTTTACCGTAAAAGTGCTTGATTTCGGAATAGCAAAGCTTGACGCGGGCCCAACTGTACTTCCGGAGCCGTCCGCATATTCTTCCGATCATTCGCAAACTCAGATCATTCAAGAATTCCAGACCCTAGCCGACCCGAATAATTCTGAGACGTTGGTCGATGGAAGATCTTCAACAGTCGTCGCCGAGGGCAAGACGATTGCGCTTTCCAACGAGTCAAAAACCCTCGTTTCCGAAGGTGACACAGGAGTTCAGGAAAATCCGCTTGACTCGAAGGTGAATTCTGTTGATTCGGAAAGAGGAACAGCAATTCTCTCATCTGGAGAGTCTACAATTGATGAAGCGGTTGATGGTAAAGGAACAAGAGCAATTGCAAGCGCGATCGATACGGATGAGTCGTTAAGACCAAACGCGACCTCGGATCTAACCAGGGTTGGTGCCGTTTTAGGAACGCCCCTGTATATGTCGCCGGAGCAATGCCGAGGTGAAAAACTCTCCGCGAGCTCCGACATATATTCGCTGGGGGTTATGGCTTATCAAATGCTCGCCGGAAAATTACCGTTTGAGGGAGACTATTTGAAGGTGATGGAGGGGCATAAGAATTACGAGCCTCCTCCGCTCTTAGCGAAGAAAGTTCCCAAAAAGCTCAAAGGAATTGTGATGCAGTCGCTCGCCAAAGAACCGGGTGAAAGACCGGTCGGTGCTCAGGCTTTTTCAAGTAAGGTGCGTTCGAGTTCGGAAGGCCTGGGAGTTTTGCTGCGAAGGGCAATTGTCATCTATAGTGAGCATCTTCCAAAATTTCTTTTGCTCGCATTTTTGACGTTCTTGCCGGTCATTTTTCTTACTTTTTTGAGGTCGGGAATTAACTTCCTTGACGGAATTGGGGCAATTGACTTGGGTGTTTTTCAAGATGCTGTTCGTATCATCTTGGGAATCGTGATGTTTCTTGTGCAAATTGTTGTGGCCGCGCTTTTGGTTGGAATGACGACCTGGATCGTTGCGCAAAAGCTTGCGTTGCCGTTGCGACCCGTAAATCTTCGCGCGGCATTCTATGAGGTTAAGAAGAGATGGAAGCCATTGACCGGCACGGTGACGCTGAGTACTTTCCTATCCTTGCTAGGCTTCGTGTTATGTCTTTTGCCGGGCGTGTGGCTGTCGGCGAAATTTATGTTGATCGCTCCATCAATTGTTATGGAAGATGTTTCGGGAAAGGCTGCGTTTCGGCGATCGATGGAGCTGACGAAGCGTTCGATGAGGACGGTTCTGGCAACTACGGTTTTGGTTTATATCATTCCCGGAATTCTTGCCGGAGTTGTTGGCCTCTCCGTGGCTTCCGTAATTAAGAATTTTGAAATGAGCAGCGAGATGGCAAGAATGAAGAAAGAGGGCGTCAAGCCTGACCCCTCCCCCGGATCGGCAAAGGACGGAACGAAGATTACAATTAATCAGAAAGGCGTGCAGAGCGAAACTAACGATGGCGCTAAAAATACAGATCAAAAAGGTATAGCTCAGCAGTTTACTCGTGCGCTGCAGGAAAGCATATTTGATCTATTGTGGACCCCGCTTGTTTTGATAATTTCGTCATTTACATCGATCCTAACCGCCCTCATCTATTTCAAAACCCGGCAAGCCGGAGGCGAATCGATGCAGGATTTATTGGGCAAACTCGATGATGCTGATCAACCTCAAAGCAAATGGCGGCAAAGAGTAAGAAAACGCTTGATCGAATCCGGGAAAGTTACCGGCGATTCGGCTGAACACGCTTAATTAAACATGATAGGAAAATTTTTCGGGATCGGCATATTATCGTTGTGGGTTTTTGCTTTTTGTAACCCTGCCGCAGGGCAGACGTTTACCAAGGAATATCCAATTGCGAGCGACGCTCTCATCGAAATAAGAAACCACTACGGTCGGGTTGAGGTGACCGCGGATGATGAAAAAGAGAACGAAGCCTCTTTGATTGTAGAATCTTCCAAGGAAATTTCGGAGAACGATTTCAAGATCGAGGCATCTCCCTCGCGTATCAAGATTGACGTCCTCGAACAAAAGAACGATGAAAGAATTGATTTTAAGATCGTAGTATCTCCGCGTGTAAAATTACGAATTGAAACGACGGATGGTGAAATTCACGTAATCGGTGATTTTTCGGAGGCTGATGCGGAGAGTACTACCGGAACGATTTACGCAGATGTTTCACTTGAGAACTTGGATTATAAGTTTGAATGGCGTGCTTCGATCCCTCGTTTTATCAGCGATGTGGATTTGGAAGACGTAAAGGAAAAATCCGCCGGAAGATTCCAGATAAAGGGACGAATTCGACAGGAACCGAAAGTTGACCAATTGTCTCAATCCGATCCGCCCGGCGAAACAACGGAAGCGAGCGAAACTGGCAAAAAGAAGAAGAAAAAATCTGATAGTAAAATCGACCTAAATTTTTCAACGGCGCGCGGTATTATCTTGCTAAATGTCAGCCCAAATGCGGTACCTTCAAATCTTCGCGAGAGGCCTTTAACAGAGGCTGCAAGAGCAATAATCCGAAGCGGCGATTCGCTACTTACAAATGCGATCCGGCGCTCCAGCCCAAAATATTTTGGTGAATATGCCGCAACTCTCCCGCCTAGAATGGCGACCCCTTCTTTAAATAATGCAGAAAAAAGCGCTGAATCTGCAGCGGGCGGGATCAAGCGGGTAACGATTCAGGTTACAGATATAAATAATCGCGCAATACTGGATCTATCGAAAAACGATTTTTCCTTGACCGAAAGAGGCGATGAACGTGAGATCATTTCGGTCGAACCTTCGACTGCTCCGTTTAATCTAGTGCTTCTGCTGGACGTTTCCGGAAGCGTTGAGAATTACGTCGATTTTATTCGAAAGGCCGCAAGGAATTTTATTAACACAACCAGCAAACAAGACAGAATTGCGGTTGTCATTTTCAATGAAGATGTAAAAACACTTTCAAATCTCACCACTGATCGAAACTTTCTCTCAGAGAGCCTCGATACGTTCGACGCGGGCGGCGGCACTGCCTATTACGATTCACTTGCGTTTAGTTTGACCGAAACTCTCAGATCACTGCAGGGTGAAAGAACGGCGATCGTCGTGCTTTCGGATGGCGACGACAATCGCTCGTTCCTTCCATTCAGCGCGCTATTGGGTTCGATCCAGGAAAGCGGCGCATTAGTTTATCCCCTCTATGTTCCATCCGGCCTGATCGCCGCATCTGCTTCGAACGACCCAACAAAAGCCTCGGATCCGCTTCGGACGCGCTATCTATCGCTTACTTCGAAGGCTCAGGAAGAAGGGGAAATATTGGCGAAAGTTTCCGGCGGGGTTTATTATCCGATTTCACGTTTGACCGAGCTTCAGGAAGCATACAACGATATAGTCTTGCAGCTGCGGACCGCCTATACGATCACTTATCATTCCGATTCTACGCCCGTTCGCGAGGATCGCACGTCGCCACGTCTGAAGGTCAAAGTGAAACGCGATACCGCTTTTGTAAGACTCGGACCAGTCGTTGCCGTCGGGACCAAGTAAGTTGACATATTTATCGCAAAGAATCTCCGGAACCATTGAAGAAGGGAAGAATGCGATGTTTTCGATAAAAGTTACTGTAAAAGAGTAGATGAATTCACCCTTACTCCGATCATTATTTGACGATGAAGAACGCCGTCCGCTGACTATTTCGGAATTAAACGAGCAGGTCAGGGGCGAGCTCGAGCGTCGTTTTTCATCGGTTTGGCTAGAGGGCGAAATTACTGATTTTTACGATGCGGCTTCAGGACATTGGTATTTCACACTTCACGATTCCGAGTCTCAAGTAAAAGCGGCATGTTATAAAGGAGCAAACTGGCGTATTCGGTTTAAGCCTTTCAATGGTCTTTTGGTTCGCGTTCGCGGGAAAATCACTGTTTACGAGCCGCGAGGGGAATATCAGGTCCTGGTCGAATCTCTGGAACCCGTCGGTGAGGGGGCTCTGAAAGTTGCTTTCGAACAGGTCAAAGCCAAACTTGAAAAGGAGCGTCTTTTCGATGAAGAATTTAAACGTGCGATTCCGAAATTCCCTCAGAGAGTCGGGGTTGTCACGTCTCCAAACGGTGCCGCGTTTCACGATATATTGAATGTGCTTTCCCGGAGAACGCGGTCAGTTAGCATTGTTCTAATTCCGTCTCGTGTTCAGGGTGAGACGGCGCCCGAGGAAATTCGGGCTGCAATTCTGCATGCAAATGATTACAACAAAAAAGCAGTTGACTCCGATAAGATAGATATTTTGATCGTTGGACGCGGCGGGGGTTCGGCCGAAGATCTTGGGGCGTTTAATGAGGAGAATCTGGCAAGGGCGATATTCGCCTCGGAGATTCCGGTGATTTCCGCGGTAGGGCATGAGACAGATTTCACTATTGCCGATCTTGTAGCTGATCTGCGCGCCCCCACTCCTTCGGCGGCTGCAGAGATCGTAGCTGAACGCGAAGACGACCTGGATTCGTTTATTGCTCAAAAGGCGCAGGATCTAAGACAATTTATTAAATATCGCATTTTGGATTCGAAAAACAGACTTCAGCAGCTCACGCTCTCGAGCGTTTTTGCCGAGTTTCCTCAGCGAATCAAAGATTGGCATTTCGAGATAAGCGATTTTGATGAACGGGCTGCGGATGCGCTTTCGGAGCTCCTAAAATGGAAGCTTCGCCGATATGAAATTCTCGCAAAACGCTTGACCCCGATGAAATTAGCGGCGAATTTTGGCGAAAAGAAAACGCAGCTAGCCGTTTTGGATCAAAAGGCGAATTCGGCGATTCGAAATATCCTGTCCACAAAGGATGAAAATCTAAAAATAGGAATGGCTTCTCTCGATGCGCTTTCTCCGCTCGCCGTTTTGAATCGTGGATTCTCACTTACACAGAATGCGAATGGAGAAATATTGCGGGACGCAAGCCGAGTCAAGTTGGAAGACGATGTGGAAATTCGCCTTGCAAAAGGTAAGATTAACGCGAGGGTAACCGAAGTCGGATAGCTTTTAATGTCTAAAATCGTGGTTGAATTGGAAGATGGTGTAAATGAAGGAGACGCGAAGGCTGATATTCAGGGTTTTGGTGAAAACCAAGCGCCGAAAAAGCGTGAGAAGTTTCTGAAGACGTTGAGGATCCTGGTCGGTTTTTTCCTGATTATGTCTTTTTTGGGCGGGATTGGCGGATTTGGATACTGGCAATATTTAAAGACTACACCCCAATATTCGCTTGCGCTTTTGGTGGATGCCGCGAAGCGCGACGATCAAAAAGCTATCGACGAACTGATCGATATGGACAAAACGATCGATGATTTTGTGCCGCAAATTATCGAGAATGCGATCGAATTATACGGCCGAGGGCTGGAACCGACGTTGATTCAGCAGATTTCGCTAGTTGCGACGCCATTCCTGCCGGTGGTTAAGAGAAGGGCTCGTGCTGAACTTCCTAATCTCATCAGAGAAAAAACCAAGGGATTCGAGAAATATCCGTTTTGGGTTCTTGCGGTCGGTGCGAATCGATATCTTGAGTTTGAACGCGATGGCGATATCGCGACGATCACAAGCAAAATTCCGGAGCAGGAATTTAACATAAAAATGAAGCGTAATGGGAATAGATGGCAAATCGTCGGCGTGAAAGATGAAAAACTTGCAAAACGTATTGCGCAAAAAATCGGCGAGGAGATGATCAACCTCGTAAAGACGCGCAGTAAAGATTCGATTGAAGAACTTGGTCGTGGGGTTGGAATCCCAAATCTTGGAGAAATAATCAAGAAAACCGAAAACATCTTTAAATAATATGGATAAAAAGAAGCAGAACTTTGAAGATTCGCTACAGCAACTCGAAAAAATCGTTGCACAACTAGAAGAAGGCGAGCTGCCTCTGGAAGAGAGCCTAAAACTTTTTGAAGACGGAATTAAACTCTCACGAGAATGTCAGGAGCGCCTGAATCAGGCAGAACGCCGAATTGATGTTTTGCTTAAGGATGAAAACGGCGATTCGGTACTTCAGTCTCTGGACGAATCGATTTCAACTGATGAATCGATCGGAAAATGATTCTTTTTAACTCGGTTGGAAGCGTGTTGTACAATAGTTTTTCATTTTTTCTGAACTCATGGATGTTGCTGTCGAGAATTAAAATCTTTACAAAAATATGAAAAGTAAATTGACCGCTAAAATAGTATGGTGCGCACTCATGCTTGGCGTTTTCCCCTTGCCATTATTGGCTCAGCCACAGGTCGTGAACAAGGCGGTCTACGATGAATTAACCCGCACCTTTAAGATCTTAAAGGAAAAAGGAGACCCGCCGCCGTATTTCTTAAGCTATCGCGTGACCGATACAGACTCGACAGTGATTGCGGCTTCGCTCGGCGCCTTACAAGGTAACGTTCAAAATCGGAGTCGTATTTTGGACACTGATATTCGGGTTGGCGACTATGATTTTGACAATACGCGTGCTTCTCAGGGTTATGGCGGGAGTTCGATCGAGCTACCGGTTGAAGATGATCCGGCAGCGATCCGTAGCGTTATTTGGCAGGGTATGGACGGCTTATACAATTCGGCGGTTGAACAGCTCAGGCAAGCCAAACAGACCGAAGCTACAACGGTAGCTGACGAATTCAATGCACCGGATTTTTCTCGCGAGAAACCGCAATTCAACAAATCAGAACCCGCGACGCTCGAAATCGATCGAGATCTTTGGTCGGAAAAAATTCGCGCTGTATCGGCTGTGTTTAAGAAATATCCGCTCCTTTATTTTTCGACAGTAAGCCTTACGGCAGAAGCAACGAACAAGTATTTTGTAAACTCCGAAGGTTCGTCGGTTCAACACGGTGCGACGCAAGTTCGGATTGCGATTTATGCGATAACGAAAGCCGAAGATGGAATGGATCTTTTTCGTTTTGAATCTTTTGAGTCTCCGCTATTGAAGGGTTTGCCTGAGGATAAGAAGATAATCGAAGCCGCTGAGAAGGTAGCCAAAGATTTAATGGCACTTCGCAAAGCACCGACAATGGATCCGTACGCAGGTCCGGCCGTTCTTTCAGGTCGGGCAAGCGGTGTGTTTTTCCACGAGATTTTTGGACATCGGATAGAAGGGCATCGTCAAAAATCCGAGTATGAGGGAAACACATTTACCGCGAAGGTAAACGAACATGTGCTTCCGCCGATTTTTTCGGTTTCCGATGATCCGACATTGAAGAAATTCGGCAATGTCGATCTGAGCGGGCACTATATGTATGATGATGAAGGCGTAAAAGCCCAACGTGTTCCACTCGTAAATAAAGGTGTCTTGAATACATTTTTAATGAGTCGCTCGCCGGTCGAAGGTGTAAATCAGTCAAATGGACACGGGCGGGCTCAACCGGGTCGGATGCCAGTCAGCCGTCAAGGAAACCTAATAATTCAGGCGGAGAAAACAATGTCGAAAGCGGCGCTTAGAATTGCTTTGTTGGCTGAGATCAAACGTCAAAAGAAGTCATTTGGACTCTTCTTTGATGATATTTCCGGTGGATTCACCAATACTTCTCGCTTTTCTACGCAGGCGTTTCAGGTTACGCCAGTGATGGTTTACAAGGTATTCGCTGATGGAAGGCCGGACGAGCTCGTTAGGGGATTGGACTTGATAGGAACACCGCTCACAGTATTCAGTAAAATCATTGCGGCGGACGACTCGCCCGAAGTTTTCAATGGTGTTTGTGGCGCGGAGAGCGGGTGGGTTCCAGTCTCGGCCGTATCGCCGGGAATTTTAGTGAGTCAGATCGAGGTTCAAAAACGATTTAAATCTAAGGCGTCGTTGCCGATCTTACCGCCTCCGGGCGTTAGCCCCGAGGAATGGCAGGAGGCGAAAGGCAAATGAAAAAAATTGTATATAGAAATCTCATATTAGTTAGTTTGGTTTTTTCCATATCTGGTACTCTGGTTGCCCAGAACACTAAAGACGTTGTTTTTCGGGCGATCGAGGATGAAATGACGCGTTCGTTAAACGAACTAAAGTGGAAGTCTTTCGTTAAGCCATATTTCCTCGAATACGTGATCGAAGATGTTGATTCGCTAACGATTCAGGCTACATTTGGTGCCTTAAAACGCTCGACGCGGCAGCGAAACCGTATTTTGCTAACCCAAGTTCGCGTTGGGAATTACGACTTGGATAGTGGTGCGGCCTTACCCTATCCGCTCCCTGTCGATGATGATTACGATTCGATTCGCCGGGCGGTCTGGTTCTCGACGGACGAGGCGTATAAGCGAGCGATTGACCAATTTGAGTCGTTAAAGGCGGCGAAAGAAAGTATTGTGAAAGAAGAGGAAGACGAAGATGTGCCCTCATTTTCTAAAGAAAAGGCGGTCGTTTCGATCGAGAAACCGGGAGTTCTGGATGTCGATCAGGAAAAATGGGAAAAACATGTTAGGAATTGGTCGGCGATTTTTCGTTCGTATCCGCAGTTTAATGACTCATACGTTAATTTCTATGTGCGTCAATCGAATCGGTACCTGGTCAATAGCGAGGGAACGAAATTGCTCAAGCCCGAACTTCTGATCACAGTGGATGTTCACACCAATGCTACTTCAAAAGATGGCGCTTCAATCGCACCTTACAAACATATTTTTGCAACTAGTTTTGACGAAATGATGGATCTTGAGGCACTGAACAAGGAAATTCGATCACTGGCTGAAGAGGTGAAAACCTTTGAAGATGCTGCTGAACTCAAAGAAACATATATCGGACCGGCGATCTTTACCGGAGGCGCATCGGCTCAGTTGTTTATCCAATTACTTGCACCGGAATTAGAGAATTCCGGCGATTCACCCATCGATTTACCCGGAGTAGGAAGCAGCGGATTTGCTGACCGGATCGGTCGGAGGGTATTGCCTTCATTTATTTCAGTCGTTGATGATCCGACGATGACGAAATTTGGCGATATGAAATTGGCCGGAAAATACGAAGTTGACGATGAAGGAGTTGAGGCGAAGCCATTGACTTTGATCGAAAACGGAATCCTAAGGACATTATTGGCGACACGAAATCCGTCGAAGAAAATTCGAAACTCGAACGGACGTGCGAGAGGCGCCGGCGCGGACATGAGTAATCTAATCGTTAGCTCAAAAAACGGAAAGACCTTTGCAGAGCTTAAGGCGCAAATGATCGCCGAATGTAAGGAGCAGGGTTTGCCGTTTGGGATAATTTTCCGGGAAAACAATGCAACGTTTAGCAGTTTCACAAACGGTGGAGCGGTTTTAGCCTATAAAGTTTATGTGACCGATGGACGTGAAGAGATTTTCAAAGGCGCGACGATAGCGGATTTCGCGGTGGGCGACCTTCGGAGGATTTTGGGTGCGGGAAATGATCCTTACGCATTTAACTTCTTGATTAATAGCAGTTATAGCGGTACAGGAACACCGGCAAGTATCGTTGCTCCAACGGTTCTGGTTGAAGAAATTAATTTAAGAAAGACACGCCTTGTGAAAGAGAAGCCGAAAATGGTAACTCATCCCTATTTCACAAAGTAAATAAAAAAAAGACAACGCGGTGAAACATTGTCTTTTTAGTATTATTACTTAGGGGTGGAAGCGAGGTAGCCCTCTATATACAGACGACGGTAAAGAAGAATAATTTTGCACAAAAAAAACGCGAATGAATTTCGCGTTTTTTTTTATTGTCAGACCGGGTGGAATTTAATCTCTTCCGGTAAAGATCCGAAGTATATACCAGAATAGAAGCGCAACGCTGGCAAAAAGTCCGAGTGACGCAGCAACGTGCTGGTCGGTTCGATAATGGTGCAGCATGTTTGAGGTTTCATATAGGATCGCACCGCCTGCAAACGCAACCATCGCAAATGCAAATACATTACCTAAACTAAAACCAAATACGATTCCCGAAACGATAAATCCTAATGCGACAAAAAATCCTATTCCGAGAATCGGTCCCAGAAATGAGAAGTCTTTTCGCGTCAGCAGGACAACGGAAGATAGCCCCACGAATAAACCAAGTGTCACAACTCCCGCTTTTGCGATCGTTTCATACCCGCCTCCCGAATAATAAGTCGCTACATATAAGAGTGGCAAAAAGATTATGGATTCGGCAACAATAAACAGCAGCAAACCGGCATACTGAAGTGCCTTTGAGGTATCGGAGCGCGCCATCGATTGTGCAAGCCAGGAAACGCCCATAAATGCCACGAGCACTGCCAGCCATGCATAACCACCTGTCATTCTTATCGCAACGGCTTCCGCCGTCGGCGTATTTACCAAAATTCCAACCAAAACCGAAAACACACCTATAGCCATCGCCAGATGTGCGTATGTTTTACGAATAAAAGAAGCCCGCTCCGCCGGTAGCGCGTCAGCCGCCATATATCCTTGCGGTGCTTGTTGATAAGTCGTGTCGTTCATTTATACTCCCTGTCAAAAACAATACCTAAAACTGCTAATTAGATGTACTTTCGATAAAAAACTCTGTCCAAAATCGTATTTATATTCTACTACAACGCCCGTGAAAACCTTAAACTTCATCTTATTAGTTTCGGGTACTTTCTGACGTATACCAATCTTCGTGTAAGGACCATTGGGCGCATGAAAGGCAGGATGTCCAGCGCCATATGTGATCACATTTCGGGCACTTACCCCGTGTATCGAAAGTGTTCCACGCGGTTCCGCATCCTTCGAGGTAAAATTCCGGTTCCAGACAGTCTGCGCAGTACCAGCGACTTGATGCTCGCGGCTGCCAATTGCATTTCGGGCAGCGAATTCGCGCGAAGTCGTTTTCATCATCGAGTAATTTTTCGTTCGAAAACTCTTCGGAATTAAGACCCTTTTGCAGTAACGCAAATAAAATTGCAGTTACAGCTCGTATTTTTGTTCTTGCGTGAAAGGATTTCATTACGGACCCAATTGTATCGTAAATAGCAAAAGGCGACTCCCTTCGAGTCGCCTGTCTTTGGAAATTCATATTTTGGATTTGGTCAGATAACCTGTTCGCCGTAACGTAAGTAGCCGGCATGAGCTTGCGCTTTATTCCACCGACATTTATCAGTTTTTAACTACTTTAGCTATTAACCTCGTCCCGCATTTTTTAATTGCCTTTCCAGATACTGCCGGTTTCATCGGCTCAAATAGTCTGGCGGCGTTTCGATTGGACTTTCTGTCATATCTATCACCTCCCGTAAGATTAGCTTACTCCTATTGGATTCTGATTGTCAAAAATTTGTTCAGTTTTGTCGACGCACAAGAATAAGTACCAAGTGCTGAACCGCTTATTGCAATAAATAAGGCGAATCCATATGGAATCGCCTTATAAAAAGCTCCGAGATTGTTCTGATTTTTACGTCCTAAGGCGACCTGCCAGCTAAACTGCTTTAGGTGCAGCATTTTTTACTGCATCAGAAACCCCTTCTTCAAAGGTTTTGAAATTTTCGTTAAAAAGATTTGCTAGGTGTTTCGCCCTTGTGTCGTAGGCGTCTTTATCTTCCCAGGTGTTTCTCGGGTTTAGCACTTCACCTGGAACATCCGGGCATGCTGCTGGTACAAGTACCCCAAATACCGGATGCGCTTCGAATTCTGATTTTGCTAATTCACCGTTAAGGATTGCACGAATCATTGCCCGGGTGTGATGGATCGACATACGTTTGCCGACTCCATATGCTCCGCCGCTCCAACCTGTGTTGACGAGCCAGCAATGAGCTTTGTGTTTTTCCATTTTTTCTGCCAATAATTCGGCATAATCCGAAGGATGGAGAGGCATAAATGGAGCTCCAAAACATGCCGAAAACGTTGCGGTCGGTTCTGTGACGCCTTTTTCGGTTCCGGCAACTTTGGCGGTGTAGCCTGAAATGAAGTGATACATTGCTTGTTCTCGCGTCAATTTGGATACCGGAGGCAGCACACCAAACGCATCCGCAGTCAACATAATTACGTTTTGAGCGTTTCCACCATAACCTTTTTCGACTATATTGTTGATCGATTCGAGCGGATACGAGGCTCTGGTATTTTCTGTTTTTGAACCGTCGTCGAGATCGAGTTTACCCGTTGATTCGTCATAAACAACATTTTCCAAAACGGTCTCACGCATTGCCGTTGTTTTATAAATATCCGGTTCCATTTCGGGATTGAGTTTTATAACTTTTGCATAGCACCCGCCTTCATAATTGAAAACGCCTTCATCGGACCAGCCGTGTTCGTCATCGCCGATCAACGCACGTTCGGGGTCAGCAGAGAGCGTAGTTTTGCCCGTTCCTGAAAGTCCGAAGAATATCGCTACATCCCCTTTTTCGCCGACATTTGCCGAGCAATGCATCGACATAACACCCCTTTGCGGCATCAGGTAATTCATTACGGAGAAAATTCCTTTTTTAGTTTCGCCCGCATATGAAGTTCCGCCAACGAGGATAAGTTTCTGCGAAAAATCTGCGAGAATAAATGTTTCGGAATTTGTCCCATCAGTTTCCGGATTCGCTTTAAAGCTTGGAATATTAATGACGGTAAATTCCGGGGTGAACGCTTCTTCCGACCTTTTGCGGACAAACATGTTACGCGCAAAAAGCGAATGCCAGGCAAGTTCGTTGATGATGCGAACGGGAAGTTGGTAGCTCGGATGAGCACCAGCGTATGTGTCCCGGACAAAAAGCTCTTTCCCATCAAGATAATTCATCATACGAACTTTAAGATCGTTGAATTTCTCCTGCGAAAACGGTTTGTTTACTTTGCCCCACCAGATCTTATCCTCTGATGCCGATTCTTTTACTATGAATTTGTCATTAGCCGAACGACCCGTATGTTCGCCGGTTTCGACGATAACGGCACCGTCTTTCGAAATGATGCCTTCATTCCGGTCTTCAATGATTTCGTATAATTCGTCCGCGTTCAGGTTCCAAAAAACTTTTGCAGGATTTTTGATCCCGTATTCTGATAGCTCGTAATTAGTGTTTTTCCGCCCGATTTCTTCGGTCTCTCGTTTTAGATTCGGTTCCATCTTGTCTCCAAATAAATTTATTTTGTGATAAAAACGAGCAATCAGCTCATCTTTTCGAAAGTATTTCGCTAGTGTAACAATCCATTAACAAAAGTTAAAGGAAATGAACTGCAAAATAATGTTCTGATATTAATGCCGAATTTAATGCGTCTGGGGCATCGCCCTGCCTCGTTTTGCGTTGAACAATGTATGAAAACTTATCGCTGAGATAATTATTAGACCTCCAAGAATCGCCCATTTCGAAGGAGTCTCATGAATGAAAAGGAAAACCCAAACTGGATTAAGAAGAGGTTCTACAAATCCAATGATACTTGCATCCAAAGACCGCACGCCTTTCGCAAGTCCGTAAGTAAAAAAAATATATGCCAAACCGATCTGGACGATTCCCAGATACGAGATCGCCATAAGATCATTCGTGGTAGGAATCTGGGGGTTCATGAGGATCATCGGCAGCATAAAGATCACGATAATAATATTGCCATATAATACCGAAAGTGCCGGGTTGAATTTTAACGCACGCGGATGCCTCAGAAGAATAAAATACGTTCCCAAACAAACTCCTGAAACGAGCCCGGCGATGTTCCCGGCAAAGATATTTGTCGCCAATTTGTTTTGCGCGTTTGGCGCTTCAAGGAAGAACAAACTCATTCCGGCGAGGCAAACCGCGACTGTGATCAAATCCTTAAAGCGAAATTTATCTTTTAGTAACAATGGCGCGAAAACTAAAATATAGATCGGGGCGGTGTACTGAAGAAAAATCGCATTTGCGGCGGTTGTGTTCTTGTTTGCGTAAACAAAAGCGGATAGCGTTCCGGCATAAAACAGAGAAGTGAAAACGATAAACCAATCAAATTTCAGCTGCTTCTTAAAAGCGATAAAAATTCCGACAGTAATTGCCGCAAGAAATGCACGTCCGAAATTTACATGAAATGCATCGAGAGTTGTGAGCTTTATGAATACTCCGCCGGTGCTCCAGAGCAATACAGCAATGAGGACAAGTAGAATCGGCGGGAAATTTTGTGCTTTTGTATTAGTCTCCACAAGACGTTTTTACCGCAGAGTCCGCAGAGATTTTTTCAGAAACACAAAAGACGAAATTGCGTTGTTTTCGATTTGCCTATATATCACCTAGTCTCTGCGGTGAAACTACTCTTTTACTGTTAGGGCGTCGTCGATCGCTTCACGCAGCTTTTTCGCCGAAGTCGTTGCGGGCTCGAGTACGATCCTTTCGACACCATAGATCTTTTTGCCGAAAACGCCATTCCACGGCGGAATAACGATTGAAACGGAACCTTTGGCTTGAGCCTGACACGCAAGGCGCATGAATGGTTTTGGTTCATCACCCTGTCTGTAACCGAAAACCTTCATCTGTTTTCTCTCAAGTATTTGAACGTCTTCGAGATTTTCCGCTCCGCCGACTACGCCGACCCAACACGTTCCGCAGGCAGCCGAACGGCATTCTACAGGGATCACACCTTCGCCGCAGCGTTCGTCCATTTCAAGCCAGTTCTGAGACTGATCACGCGCCGCCGCCGAAGCAATTTCTTCGTCATAGATGATGTCGAATTTCGCGCCCTTTTTTGTTTCATTCCAGGTCACTTTAAATTCCTTATTTATGGTTTTTAGAAAACCCAGCATTCCTTGGCTCGCCTCACGCTTTCGCGCTGCCAAGACCTTATCCGGAGACTTTGACAGGAGACCTTTTGGTTTCGCCGAGTCCCCTTTTGCTGCTTCGAACGTCTCAAGACCGGTTTGATTCAGGGTCATTAAACCGACCGCTGTTATTCCCATAAGCAACGAGGTTTCGGATTTTACTCCGTTTGCCGCCGATTTTGCGATCATACGGATTTCGTTTGCCAAATCTATTTTGTCTGATTCAAAGGATTTAGAACGCTCGATGATCGCGTGTTTTACATCCGCCCAATATCGATGTCCCCAAAGAAATTTGTGCGAGGTGTCAACCTGCGTCAAGAGCGAATAATCGCCCTGCATTGCAAAACCGTGAAGCGCAGTTTCTACATCCTCGGCTTTTTCCAGATAACGATGAAGCGGCAACGGATAAAACCGGAACCACACCTGCGCCGCGATACGGTCAACTTCGTGGATTTCCGGAAGCAGCCGACTCAACGTTTCCTGCCACTGGCTCTCCGTAAAATGATTTAGATGTTCTTCAAACGCTGTCGAATAATTTTCACTCATAAAGCCTCTGTTTTTACTGGGTCTGGTTAGACTGCGATTCCGCAACTAATAAGAGAAGAGAAATTCTACAAATAAAAGCTCTTGGGTGCAAAGCTGCGCTTGACAAAAATTTCGCCAGTACGTATATTCTGAAGTTTCGGACTTTTGTCTGACTCAAGCCAGAGGACGTAAGTTCAACGGTTTGTTTGAAACGCAGGGGCGTTTGGTTTTACTATCAAACGTACCAACAGTTATTGTGGCGTAAATTCGAACGACAGCATCATTTAGGTGTTCCATCGTTTCGTGACAAAGCTAATCGTAAAGATTACTAATCTATTTAATAGGTCACGCCACAGAAAAGTTGAGAAGAAGGAATCAGCCTGCGTGTGAATTCCTGATTATAAGGTTTAACACCCAAAATTAAGGACAACGTAGCCGCTTGTGCTAACTGCCGGATATGATCCGGTAAGAGGCAGGTTACGGGGCGTTTTACGCTTTAAAATAAGATGGCGACGAGACGCCAACGGTACGGATTTTATGCCAACAATTAATCAGCTTGTAAGAAAAGGTCGCAAGAAGCTTGTGGACAAAACTGCCAGCCCGGCGCTACAAGGGTGTCCGCAAAAACGCGGAGTTTGCACTAGGGTTTATACACAGACTCCGAAAAAACCTAACTCGGCACTGAGAAAGGTCGCGCGTGTTCGTCTTACCAATGGAATCGAGGTAACAACCTATATTCCTGGAATCGGACATAACCTTCAGGAGCACTCAATTGTTTTGATTCGCGGCGGTCGTGTAAAGGATCTTCCGGGTGTTCGTTACCACGTCATCCGTGGAACGCTGGATTCTTCCGGTGTTGAAGGAAGAAATCAATCGCGTTCAAAATACGGTGCGAAACGACCAAAGGGAGCCAAATAGCGTTTAGGTAAAAGAATATGCCAAGAAGAAGAGCCCAAGTAAAACGAAATATTTTGCCCGATCCGATCTATAACAGTCAGGTCGTTTCCAAGTTTATTAACGGCATTATGCTGACCGGGAAAAAGTCGACTGCCGAAAAAATCTTTTACGGTGCAATGGAAGAAATTGCCGAAAAGACAAGCGAAGATCCGCTGAAGATCTTCAAGAGCGCACTCGATAACGTCGCACCGAACCTTGAAGTTAAATCCCGCCGCATCGGTGGTGCGACATATCAGGTTCCTATCGAAGTTACCCGCGATCGACGAAATGCATTGGCGATTCGTTGGATCGTTTCACATGCACGTGCACGCGGCGAGAAAACGATGAAGGAAAGACTCGTTGGGGAATTGCTTGACGCGAGCAGCAATCGCGGCAGCGCAGTAAGAAATAAAGAAAACGTTCACAGAATGGCGGATGCAAATAAAGCATTTGCTCATTATAGATTTTAAGAAAGTTTCGCTTTCGAAGTTAGAAAGCAGATAAAGGCAATGTCAAAGATTACGTTAGACAGATTTAGAAACATCGGCATCATGGCTCATATTGACGCGGGTAAAACCACGACAACCGAGCGTGTGCTTTTTTATACAGGTGTTTCGCACAAGATCGGTGAAGTTCATGACGGCGCAGCCACGATGGACTGGATGGAGCAGGAGCAAGAGCGCGGTATTACAATTACTTCCGCAGCAACAACATGTTTCTGGACACGTAATGACGCCGAATATAGAGTCAACATTATTGATACACCCGGACACGTTGATTTCACGATGGAAGTTGAACGCTCCTTGCGTGTACTTGATGGAGCGGTTGCGGTTTTCGACGGTGTTGCGGGAGTAGAACCGCAATCCGAAACTGTTTGGCGTCAGGCTGACAAATATCGTGTTCCGAGACTCTGTTTTATTAACAAATTAGATAGAGCAGGTGCTTCCTTTGAGCGATCGTTTAAATCGCTTGAAGAACGGCTTGGTGCAAATGCGATCGCGCTTCAAATTCCGATCGGTTTGGAAGAGCATTTTCTTGGTGTTGTCGATTTGATAACGATGAAAGCACTCATTTGGAATGATGAAACAAAGGGTGCCGAATACGAAACAAAAGAGATTCCGGCCGAACTTCAAGAGAAAGCTGAAGCCGAACGCGAAAAAATGATCGAAGCTGTTTCCAGCGTTGATGATCATTTGATGGAAAAATACCTAGAAGGCGAAGAAATTTCGGAAGACGAGATCCGGGCCGCGCTTCGCAGGGGCACACTCGAGCTCAAGATCGTTCCCGTGGTGATGGGAACTGCGTTTAAGAATAAAGGGGTTCAGACATTACTCGATGCGGTTGTAGACTTTTTACCAAGTCCATTGGATGTTCGCGCAATTGAAGGCGTAAATCCGGATACTGACGAGGTCGAGAAACGTGAAGCCGACGATGATGCTCCGTTGTCCGGTTTGGTCTTTAAGTTGATGGCGGACAAGCATTTAGGACAATTGGCCTTTGTCAGACTTTATAGCGGAACGGTTGCCGCGGGTTCTTACGTTATAAACACCGCAAAAAAACAAACCAAAGAACGTGTCGGACGCATCATGCGTATGCACGCAAATAAAAGGGAAGATATCGATTCGGCATCGGCCGGTGAAATTATCGCAATCGGCGGCATGAAGAATGTCACCACCGGCGACACGATCTGTAATGTGGAAAATCCGATCATTCTTGAATCGATCGATTTTCCGGATCCCGTTGTACAGGTTGCCGTTGAACCGAAAACCCGTGCTGACCAAGATAAGATGGGTGTTGCGCTTGGCAGGCTGGCTCAGGAAGATCCAAGTTTTCAAGTTACGACCGATCATGAAACCGGCCAAACAATTATTGCCGGGATGGGTGAATTGCACCTCGACATTATTGTCGACCGCATGAAGCGTGAGTTTGGTGTTGAAGCCGGCGTTGGTAAACCACAGGTAGCATATCGCGAAACGATCACTATTCCTGCCGAAGGTAAAGAAATTTTCAAGAAACAATCAGGTGGTCGCGGACAATTTGCACACGTTGAATTGTCAATCGAACCAGCTCCGGGCGAAGAATTTGTCTTCGAAGACAAGATCACCGGCGGTTCGATTCCAAAACAATTTATCAGACCTGTTGAAAATGGAATTAAAGATGCGCTTCAGCGCGGTTATTTGGCCGGATACGAACTCGTCGACATCAAGGCAACTTTGACTTTTGGTTCATTTCACGAAGTAGACTCGGACGAGCGTTCTTTCCAAATCGCCGGAAGTCTTGCGTTTCAGGATGCAGTTAAGAAGGCAAAGCCTGTTTTGCTGGAACCGGTGATGAAGGTGGAAGTTGTAACACCCGAAGAATATATGGGTGCTGTAAACGGCGACTTGAACCGACGGCGTGGGCAAATCGAAAAGATGGAACCGCGTCCGGGGAATGCATCAGTAATTACTGCATTTGTGCCGCTTTCTGAAATGTTTGGATACACGACGGATTTGCGTTCTTCGACACAGGGTCGCGCTACCTCGTCGATGCACTTTGAAAGATATGAAAAAGCGCCGGCAAATATTTCTGAAGAAATTATTGCAAAGGTTAGAGGGGTAGCCAGCTAAAGAATTTTTTAGGAGAAAGAAAAGAGATTATGAGCAAAGAGAAGTTTGACAGGAGTAAGCCGCACGTAAATATCGGGACGATAGGACACGTGGATCATGGGAAGACGACGTTGACGGCAGCGATCACGACTGTGTTGGCGAAAGGAAA
>JBBKXN010000060.1:0-30330 GCA_037969475.1 Pyrinomonadaceae bacterium
GTTGTTAAAAGAGCCAGAGCCAGAGGCGCGTTTTTCGGACTCCTCATAGGGATTTCGACTGTGGCTTTTGTCGGCGGTTATCCGTGGCTTTCAGCAAAATGGCTTGAATATTTTGGTCGAAATGACCTTTGGAATATTGTTCAAAATTTAGGTATCGAATACTTATTCAAAATCGAATTTTTATGGTTTAACGTAATCGGCTGTCTCGTAACCGTACTTGCAGGATATTTAATCAGTTTAACAGTGAGTGAAGATTCAAAATGAAAAATCGAAAAATAAGATTCGTTGTTTCCGGCATCGCACTTTTATCCTTTGTGGGATTACTTCTTCCTATAAATGCCCAGGTTCGCCCTGTTTACGATATGGGGGCCCTTGGCTTGGGACAAATGTTAGAACGCCTTCAGACGACCTCTAGCGTGATGCATACGGGCGCGCATCCGGACGACGAAGACTCAGGTTTGTTGGCTTACTTAGCAAGAAAAGAGCAGGCTCGAACTGTATATCTTTCCCTCAATCGCGGCGACGGCGGACAAAATGTTATAGGTGAAGAATTATTTGAACCGCTTGGCGTGATCCGCACGGAAGAACTCTTACAGGCGAGGCGTTTGGATGGCGGCGAACAGATGTTTACGCGCGTAATGGATTACGGGTTTTCGAAAAAACGTTCGGAAGCGGCAGGGATTTGGGGCGAGCAATTAACGCTCGGCGACATGGTTAGAGCAATTCGCTTGTTTCGGCCGTTGGTTATCATTTCAAGGTTTTCCGGAACTCCCGCCGATGGACACGGACAACACCAGCTCGCCGGTTACCTTACGCCGATCGCTTTTAAGGCGGCGGCTGATCCGAATATGTTCCCCGAGCATATGGCAGAAGGTTTGCGTCCGTGGCAAGCGAAGAAACTCTACCGTGGACAGGGATTCCGACCGGATCCGAACAATCAGCCTTCTCTGGTTTTAAACACCGGTGAATACGACCCGCTGACTGGACGATCGTATTTCGAAATCGCAATGGAAGGTAGGAGCCAGCATAAATCGCAGGAAATGGGTTTGCTTGAAGTTCGCGGTAAATTCACGTCCGGGTTGATTCTACTTGAATCCGGCGGTATAAAGAGTGAAAGCGAAAAGAGCATTTTTGACGGGCTGGACACTTCCATCAAAGGCATTGCTCAATTGACGAATAACAACGACTCGGGTTTCGCTGCCAGTCTTGAGGAGCTACAAACTACACTCAAAAATGCTCTCGCGACCTATAATCAGTATCGTCCCGAAGAAATTGTACCGATCCTTGCAAAGGCCTATCGACAAATATCTGCCGCCGAACGCTCGACTGGAAACCAGGATTCTAAGTTTATGCTCAACAGAAAGCGCGACGAAATAGCCGAAGCTCTTCAAATGGCATCCGGCATTGTCGTAGATATTTTGAGTGAAACTGATAAGTTAGTCGCCGGAAATTCTACCGGAGTCTCGATCAAAGTATTTGCTCCGGAACGCACAAAGCTTCATATATCGGAAGCGAAATTGAATTTACCGTCGGGTTGGAAATCTGAATCAATATCAGAGCCACCAAAACCCACCGGACGCGCTGCATTTTTTGTCGAAGATCCACCTTACGCTTCATATTTTAGCGTGACGGCCTCAGAAAACGCGAGAGTAACGGAGCCGTATTGGCTCGAGAAGCCGAGAAACAAAAATTTCACATTCGATTGGACAGGAGAAGGAAGTGCAAAAAACATGCCATTTCAAGCGCCGCTGGTGACGGCTGAAGTGACGATGAAAATCGGCGGTGTAGAGATTACCGTGACCAAGGCTGCAGAGTATCGCTACGCTGACGACATTCGCGGAGAATTACGGAGAGATTTAAACGTCGTTCCAGCTGTTACGATTGGACTCGAGTCAAATTTACTGATCGCTCCGATTGCGGCAAAACCGACGAAATACAGTGTTGTGATGACAGCAACAAATAATACTGATGGTGAAATCGGCGGTTCCGCCAAAATTGACTTGCCAAGTGGTTGGAGTTTGTCGCCAAAATATTCTGATTTCAAACTCAACCAAGCCGGGGATAAAACCGCGGCGAATTTTGAAGTAACGGTCCCTGGCAATGCAAAACCGGGAACCTATGCCCTTACGGCCAACGTCGTTGCAAACGGCAACAAATACGACAAGCAAGTTTTGGAAATTGCCTATCCCCATATCCAAACACATAGAATTTACTCACAATCGATCGTAACGGCCCGGGTTCTTGACCTTAAGGTTGCGCCGGTTAAGATCGGCTATGTAATGGGCAGCGGAGACAAGGTTGCGGATGCGATCAAACGCCTCGGACTCGACGTAAAGATGCTCACCGAAAAAGACCTTTCAACGGGCAATTTGAACCAATTCGATACGATTGTAATTGGAATTCGGGCGTCGCAGGTCCGACCCGATTATGTTGCGAACAATGGCCGCTTGAACGAGTTTATGGAAAAAGGAGGGACGCTGATAGTACAGTATCAACAACAGGAATACGCCCGACTTAACCTCCCGCCATTTCCTGCAAAAATGGATGGCAATACGCGAACGGTCGATGAAAATGCATCGGTAAAGATACTTATGCCAAACAATCCAGTGTTAAATTTTCCAAACAAAATAACCGATGCCGATTTCCTAAACTGGGTACAGGAACGAAATTTATACACGCTGACGTCTTGGGACGATAAATATACGCCGCTGTTAGAGACGCATGATGAGGGCGAACCCGAAAGTAAAGGCGGGATGCTTTATGCAGAATACGGAAAAGGCAAATTTATTTACACCTCTTATTCCTGGTTTAGACAATTACCAAATGGAGTTCCGGGTTCTTATCGTATATTTGCAAATATGTTGAGTCTGCCAAAAGCGCCTAAACGATAGTGGTGAAAAGAACGTTTAAATATGGAAGATATGACTGACGAAAAATTTCCTGCGCAGAGCTACAAGGAAAACGTGCTGGCCGATTGCTTTGAAGATGCAAAGCATTACTTTTTGGACGCTTACATAGCCGTCGATTACGCCCACGCGATCATGCTAGCAGAGCAGGAAATTATTTCCAAAAATGAACTCCGAATTCTCCTTATCGCACTTAGAAGCTTGGATTTAGAGGAGATCCGCTCAAAAACGTACGACGGAAGTTTTGAGGATTTATTCTATTACCTTCAGCAGAAAATAACCGAAAATTGCGGGGGTGACATCGATACGGCCGGTAAGCTGCATACCGCACGAAGTAGAAATGATATCGACGTAACGATCTATCGTTTACATTTGAGGCAAGACGCGCTTCGGCTTCTTAGATCAGCAATGGATCTAAGGAAAGTTTTTCTTGATCTTGCGGCAGAACATCACGATACGTTGATCCCCGCATACACCCACACGCAGCCCGCTCAGCCTTCGACAATGGCTCATTTTTTGCTTGCTATGGCTGAGAATGTGGGGCGAGATATTAAGCGGCTGCAACGCGCCTTTGAAAATATGAATTATTGCCCGTTAGGATCCGGGGCGATAACAACAACCGGTTTTCCAATCAATCGGCACCGCGTTGCGGAACTTTTAGGGTTCACTGCACCAACCGTAAATTCATATGCCTCCATTGCATCGATCGATTACTTCACAGAATGTCTTGGGGCGACCGCCGCACTGTTGATAAATATCGGCAAATTCGCTCAGGAATTTTTGTTGATGGCGATGATGGAGTTTAACGTCATCCGGCTTCCGGACGGATTTGTTCAAGGCTCTTCGATTATGCCTCAAAAACGGAATCCCGTAGCGATTGAGCACATTCGCGCTATTGGAAGTAAAGCGTTGGGACAAACTCTTGGCGTTTTAACAAGTGTTCACAACACGCCATTCGGCGACATCAATGACGTTGAAGATGACCTCCAACCACTCATTTACAGTGCTATGCGTGACGCAAACCGCGCCGTTTCCCTTTTCGCAAGCACCTTAAAGTCCGCAACTTTTAATCTCGAAACCCTTCGTAAAAGGGCGCAGGAAAATTTCATTACCGTTACCGAACTTGCAGACACGATCGTCCGCAAAGAAAATTTGTCATTTCGAATCGCGCATAAGATCGTTGGCCAGTGTGTTCGCGATGCGCTGGAGAACAACTCCGAGGTGACTCATGAAATACTTCAAGCTGCGGCGCGCGAAATAACAGGTGGCGAATTATCGCTCTCTGATGAGGAAACGGAAATCGCGTTGACAGCCGAAAATTTTGTATCTATTCGTACGATTTACGGTGGGACCGCCCCGGTCGAAACAAAACGCGCGCTTGGTGTAGAACGAGAAAGTGAAAAAGCTGATGAAGATTGGTATACAGAAAAGACTACACTTCTCGCCGATTCGGATATGAATTTGAGCAATATTGCGACTTCAGCGATTGGATAGCTGGATCATCATTTATTGGGTTAATCCGCGAGCTATTCAATGACCACCAGAATATCTCCCGTATTGACAGTTTCGCCCTCTTGAAAACAAATTTTTGAAATTTTCCCGTCCTTGGGAGATTTCATTTCATTTTGCATTTTCATTGCCTCAACGACAACTACTCCGTCGCCCTTAGCTACCTCATCCCCTTCATTTAATAGAATACGCACGACTTTTCCAGGCATCGACGTTTTTATTTCAACGACACCATCGGCCCCACCAATTCCGACACTTGTCGCGCGGAGACGCTTTGGATCGATCACGCCCAGATCGAATGATCGATTACCCACTTTAGCTTGCACTAACGAGTCATATGTCTCCGAAAACGCTATAAATACCTCGAAAATGTTTCCATTGTGCTTAAGCAGGTAAACATTTGATTCGGGGGATGAAACCTCGAGTTTGTATTTTCTTCCGTCAATATCGGCAAATACTTTTGAATCTTTGCGCGAAATATCTATCGAGTACTTCTCTTCATCCAGCTGGGCGAATAATTTCATTATCGGAATCCTATAAATACAATATTTGATGTTTTTCTTCGTCCAAATCTATAGAGTCGTATATCCAATCGAGAAATTTCGGGCCAAATAAACTCAGAAAATTTACTACGTTTAAGGTACGTTCTTGTAGTGCGTTTCGTGGGTAAAGCGTTCCCAGCGTAAAGTCGATCCGATTATGCAGCACCTCGTTTTTGAAAACTTCTGCCCGGTGAAATTTCATCTTAAGTGTTTCGATGTGCCACAATATTTTCTTTCGCCTGTTCGACAGATTATGTGCGAGGGTCGGCTCCGAACTCACAAGCTCCTTTTCCAGGTTATTCAATTGCTGGTTTATCGTCTCGACAACCTGATCAAATGTTTTCGCGGTACTGCCAGCGACATATTTATCAATAATACCTGACAAAAGCTCTTCTTCGCCCCGAAACATATCGTCGAATTTAAGATCATACTTGGTTAGTGTTCGCGAACTTTTCGGGTCAACTATCGTAAAGCTCGATCGGTGCCTAAACTGAGTGACCGGACGATTTAACGTCTTATAAACGACCTCATTTTGCGCAAAATACGCAATTTCCGCGCTTCCCCCGAAATAACAAATTGTAGGAAATAGATAATCCTGAACGACCGATCTCATTAATACGTTTGGACTTAATTGCTCAGGCGTTTCCTTTGCAATTTTTACGAGATCTTCTTTTTTGAAAGTCACTTCCGAATGAAGTGGGCGAAGTAAGTTGTCACTACTGTCATATCTCAAAGCATTTCGCTTTCTGTCCCCATCCAAGTGAAAAAACGGAAAGAAATCGTCGCCTACTAAAACCTGCGAGTGATACCCCTGTGCCGCCAATTCCTTATCGCGTTCGTGCAGGCGGGAATTTATTTCCTCGTGCTTCTCAATCGCTTCAACAAAGATCGGCGAACTCAACTTACGCAGATTTTGATTCATCGGACACACAAGAATCAATCCGTATTCTCCAAAGAGTCTAAGTATCAACTTCGCAAAAGCCGAGCTGTAGGTTTCGCCTTCCTGATAGATCTGCTCAACGAGAACCCTTGTCTCATCTGAATAATCTGTTGTCGGGAGCTTTTGAAAAAAATGATCGATCGTGCTGACTATATTCTTTCCAAGTTTGATATACGCAACCGGTGTGTTTTCTTTTACCTGTTTTGGTTCATTCGTGATCGTTTCAAGATTTCCGTCCGCGTCCAAGACAAATGCCTTATTCGCCTCATCAAAATCATGATCCTCCGATGCTATCCAGAAAAGCGGAACTGCCTTGATGCCCTGCTGATTTAGGTCCCTGGCGAGCTTTATTGCTGAAAGGGCTTTATATATCGTGTACATCGCACCGGAAAAAAGCCCGGCCTGCTGACCAGCAATTACGGCAACACAATCATCTTCGCGAAGCCGATCGATATTAAGAAAAGTCTCTTCACTGGCATCGAGATCGTCATGCTCGTCACGCAAGGTATCGCATAATACTTGTCGGTCAACTTTGTAGTTTTCAAGAATTTTCTGCGAAAGCGCCTTTAGATCCGTATTTTTTGTTGGATAAAATTTCCCGATCAATTCAGAGTTATTCTGAAAGTCGATAAACAACTTCGATTGATTCGGTATTCCTTCAAACGGAAAAGTGCGTGTATCAAAACGTTTTGGCTCAAAAGCAAGAGCAATTTCTCGATTCATTGATTCATTATAAAAGCCTTTTACTCTGACACACAAATGAAAAAGGCGACCACCTGGGATCGCCTTATAATATTACTCTTTACAACGAAATTATCGATTGTTACCGACCACACGGGTCCGTTCAATCGCTGGGGTCTCGGTGGTCACTTTCGTTTCATCCAGCTTGGCTTTAGCGTTTAAGGTTCGCCCAATTCGGTAAATTCCAGCGGAATGCGAGGCGGCAAGGAGCTCATTTGGGTTAACCGGATTAAACATCAGTCCCCAAAATCTCGTGCTCGCCAAGTTGGCTCCTTTGTCAATGCGCTCCCAGGTCCATCCTGAATCGCTTGAATGGAAAATACCACCATTCGATTCAAGTGCACTTGCTACAAAAATCTCCTTCGGATTTTCGGGATTAATCAATATACTGTTGTAATTACCCAATGGCAGATTTCCTCCACGCCTTTCCCAAGTTCGTCCACCATCTTTGCTCATGTAAAAAGTTTGAGTTGTACCGACGTAGACATTGTTGGGATTATCAGGACTCGTCGCAATCGTACTGACAGGAACTCGATCAGGAATTAGGCCGACGCCGACTTTCGTCCATGTAGCCCCATCATCTTTGGAAACTACTACTCCGGAAATTGCTGTACCCGCCCAAATCGTGTTTGGAGCTTTGGGTGACATATGTACCGCAAAGACCTGCTCCGAAATTCCATCGCCGAAATTGATTTTTTGCCATCCTTTTTCAACGTCATAACTACGATACAAACCGTCGTTCATCGCCGCCAAGTACCCATTCTTTCCATCTTCCGTGTAAATTAACCCATTGACCTTACCCTCAAGAGCAGCAATCGTCCCTGCTGGCAATGTAGCAACAGGAGCAACTGTCGCCCTACTTCGCCTCGAACTTCGTCTGCTAGACGCACGTGGCGGTGCCGGCGGCGTTATGGCTGTCCAAGTCAAACCTCTATTAATGGATTTGTACAAGCCTGAATTACTTGCGGCATAAACCAAATTCGAATTTACCTTATCCTGGATAATTGAGTAAAATATCGATTGTTTTGTTCCGTAGTCGGCTGTCGGTTTCCAGGTGCGGCCAAAATCATCGCTTATGAAGATAAAGCCCCCGCCCGTCGCAGTGTTTATAGTCGTGGCATAAAATCGGTTCGGTCTTTCGATATCAGGAATAACATTATAGGTAAATCGGCTGCTGAAATTCCCGTTGTTGCTTTCAAAATTTCGCCCACCATCATTTGAAACCATCACACCATAATTATTGGTGGCTATGTAAATCTTCTCAGCGTTGCTAGGATGCACCGCAATTGCATTTACTTCGAGTTGTTTCGATGTTGTCAGCGACCAGTTTCTGCCGGAATTCGACGACATCCAGAATCCTTCCGTTGTTCCTGCATAAACAGCCCCCGGCTTGTAAGGATTTTGCATGATCGCTCTCGTCCTGCGCGATTGGCTGGGAATTCCCTGAATCTTGCTCCAATTTTCACCCTGGTCAAACGATTGATAGATGCCGCTGCAGGCAGAAGCAATGACCTGATCCGGATTCTGAGGATTGATATCAATCGCAAATACATCAGAATCGTCTATCATTCCCTTTTTTATAAGACGCCAATTTTGTCCGCCGTCAGTGGTTTTGTATGCACGCCACCAAGTGCCCGCGTATATTGTATTAACATCGCGGGGGTCAACCGCAAGAGCATCAAGCTTAATTGGAGTTGTATTTGAGGCAAACTTAGTCCAGGTGCTTCCTGAATTCTTTGATATCCAAACACCCGAAACCGTTCCTACTAAAAGCATATCCGGATCTTTCGAAGACTGAACCATCGCATGAACCGCTTCGTTTTTCAACTCTTTCGCCTCTTTCCACGTTATCCCGCCGTCGACGGTCTTAAAAAAACCGCCGGGGAGCTTGTGTCTATGCCCGGATACATAAATGACATTGGAATCTCGCGAATCAATTATCAGATTGTCGAGGATCAGCATCGGTCGATCTAAATTGATAAGGAGGTCCCAACTCGATCCACCATCATCGGAGGCATATATCTGACCGTCGAGCGTAGTAATGACAATTCGATTCTTATCCTTTGGATCGACGACAATTGCCCGAACATCGCCGCCTGTCGGCCCACTAATGTTCCATTCATTAAAGTTGCTTACCTGAGCTTCCGCTATCGTCACGGACATTGCCACAAAAAGTATTGCGATCAAAGTAAGAAATACTTGCGAAATTCGTTGGCTGTTCATTTTGTTCATATTCAATCGAAGTTGATTCTGAAGATTTAGGAAAGAATAAAGGATCGACGTTTTTCTGATGTAACTAGGAGGATCGTAGTTGCCCATTAGCCGCATCTGGCATTTTACCGCCAAGGGGGGCGCTTCTGAAAGCGAATCTAGTTTAATCGTAATTGGGATGAAATGTAAAGCCAAAAGAAAAGGGTTGCGCCCTAAACGAGCGCAACCCTTGATTAATGTCACGTCACAAACGTGAGCTATTTACTCATTAACAGAACTTGGATCCGCACCCGCAGGTACTACCCAAAGTCTCGTTCTCGTTCCGGATTCAACGCCGCCGTTTACAAATACTAAACGGGATGCATCGATACCACGGTTTTGTACGAGATAATCTCTGATGAGAGTCTCACGTCGACCCACGTTTCGCGATGAACCGTAGTTAACAACATAACCAACAGCGCTTGGATCCGACTGCAGACTTGCAGCATATGCGTCTAAGCGTGCCTTAATGTCATCATTAGGTATATTCGCGAATTCGTCGATGAAAATCGGATCAGGTGTTCCTGCGACCAGTCCTGAGCCACTTGCTTGATTATCGTCACAAGCGTCACATAGACCACCGATTTCAACCGTTGCAGTAACCGTTGTGTTGTCCAATCCGGATGTATTTACCGTGATCGTCGGGCTACCCTGACCTTCAACGATAGTACCCTTATCAACACTCCAGTTATACGAAACGCTGTCTTGGTCCCCGCCATTTACGTTTGCCGTAAATGTAAGGTTTTCGCCAGCAGCAACCGCAACTGCCGGTTCTGAAACGGAAATCGAATCAGGACAATTACATTGCACTTCGCATCCAGGACAATCGACCACTTCAACGGTCGCAGTCTTCGTGTCACCACAAACACCACAGCCATCGTCAACGCCCGAGGTAAGTGTATAAGTTCCAGCACCGACACCACTCAAATCCCAGGAAACGTTGCTTCCGGTTCCAACAATGCGTCCGCCTGAAACCGTGTAGTTATAGGTTAGCGGATCATTTTCAGCATCGCTTGCCGAAGTCGTAACGTTCACAGTTTGATCGTCGTCACAGCCTTCACTAGATTTCTGACCTGCAGGACACGGAAGTGTAACAGTTGTTTTGCTCAGTTCCACGCCATTAACCACGGCGGGTATATTAGGCGTTTCGCCTGCTCCACGCGCATTACGACGACCAATAAATCCTTGAACGATGAATCCGTGCGGATCAGAAGAAGTTCTGAATCCTGGCGGAACACCGGTAAAGGAATTCGTGATCGTGCGCGCAGCAAGTGGCGTAGTAGTCGCAACGGTAACATTTCCCGTGAATTTGTTATCTTCGATGCTGCCTCTATCTTGCTGGTTAGCATGATAGCGATAAGCAAGACTGAATCCTACCCAACGCTGAGCGAAAATTCTCACGCCGGCTAAAGCATCAAGCGGATTGTTTTCGAATGCATTCGGGGTTCGTCCACCAACATATTGAAGCGAACGGAATTCGAGAATCGGCTGGAAATACTTATTAACCGGGAAATCAATTCCAATTGCCGAAATAAGCTCATCTCCACGATCCAACAAGGTTACGCCGTTTCCTTCGATGTCACTGTTGTAAATATACCCAACGTTTGCGGAAACATTAACCCATTTTCTAAGGCGTGCGTCAGCAAAGAGAACTCCGCCGAAGTCACCGGTCTTGCCGCCAGGACTCGCGCCACGCTGAAGCTGGTTGAAACCCGAAGCATTGTCAGCCTTATCAGCAAAGAACCTGTAAAATGGAATTACACCAAATCCAATTGGATTTGAGTTACTTGTTAGTCGGATTTTCGCTCCAACCGTAAAGGTATTAAATGCCGATTCGCCATACGTGCGATTGAGCAGCGGAGCATCATTCAGGTAGCTCGGAGCTAACGCAAAGACGGTTGGCACAGTCAAATTATTGTTTCCAGCAACCGCGGCGTTTGCCGGCAATACTGCTGTTTGAAGCACAACGCCCGGAAGTATCCCACCATATACGGAACCAATCCCAGGGAAGTTATTAACCGCACCACCTGCTGCTGACGAGAGGGTCGCCCCTGCGCCAAACTGCGCATTAAAGAACGCTGCCGCTGCCGGGCTGAAACCATATGTTCCAATGGACCCGCCGACATACGGATAAGCAACAAACGGTTGATTACCAGCAGGTCTAAACAAGGCTCTACCGGCCAATGATCCCGTACCCGGAGCCAAAACTATCGCCGGGAAGCTTACGCCGCCGTTTGAATTAGGCAGGTAAAATCCGGACAGATTTCTCGGTGAGTTTACTTTAACTGCACGATACGCATCAGTGTTAAAGAAAAGTTCAAAATTATTAGTGAGACCAATTTGGAAGCTGACAGGTACTTCAGAAATGTCAACATCGCCAGGATCACGGTCGTAATTACTATACGCCGCACTAAAAGTAAATTCACCTTTTTGCAAGGTGCTTCCGTCATAAACGGTAAACAAACCGGTTGGACCGCCGACTGGACCACCTGTCCCAACTGTCGGAGCGGTATTTCTTGGCTCGTCCTCAGATTTTTGTGCTGACACCATTCCGATGAGTGCCAACATTGTAAGCGTAATTACAAGCGCTTTTTTCGCGAGTTTCATCACATTCCTCCGCCGAAAATATATTTATTAAATTTAAAGTTCAAAAATGTAGCTTTCCTAGGGAAAAGATAATAGCACATCATTTTCCAATAAGCTACGAAATTATTGCATAGGATGAAAGTTATTTCATCCGCAAATCGTTGCAAAAGCTATTTTTACAATCTTATATGAGAGTCAGTTTTTAAAGTCGATATTCAACTTATTTACTGCAAAACGACCCGTTTGAAAAACCTTAACCTAGAATTACTTCAAAATCAAGTGTTTATATTAGTTTAAACCGCTAAAGCTTCAAAGTTTGCCTATGCATAAATACCCCGCATTTTGGTATGGTATGCAACCCGGTCGATCGCCATCATGTAAGCCGCCGTACGTGTATCAATCTTGTGTTCTTTTGAGAATTCGGTGAGCTCCTTAAAACTCGCTACCATTTTTTCCTGCAAACGCTGAATTACCTCGTCTTCACGCCAAAAATAACCAATCCTATCCTGAACCCATTCGAAATATGAAACGGTGACGCCGCCGGCGTTTGCGAGAATATCCGGTATTACAAAAACGTCATTTTCGTAGAGTATTTTATCTGCTTTGGGTGTCGTCGGTCCGTTAGCCCCCTCCGCAAGAATTTTACATTTTATTTTGTGAGCATTCCCCGACGTAATTTGGTTTTCCGTCGCACAAGGAGCAAGCACGTCACATTTCAGTTCGAGAATCTCCGAGTTTGAAACATGATCCGCCTCCGGGAAACCTTCTAAAGACTTAGTGTTTCTTAAATATTCCAACACTTTTGGGATTTCGAGTCCTTTTGAATTGTATAGCCCTCCAAAAATGTCTGAGATGCCGACGATCTTATAACCTCGCTCAAACATTAAACTTGCCCCAATTCCACCAACGTTTCCTGCCCCTTGCACAACTACGGAAGTATGTTCAGGTTCAAGACTATATCCTTTTATTGCCTCGTTAATAGTGAACATTAGCCCCATGCCCGTCGCTTCCCTTCTTCCCAGCGAACCGCCTAAGGCAACCGGTTTGCCGGTAACAACAGCATTAACCGTATGACGTGCGTGCATGGAGTATGTATCCATTATCCAGGCCATCGTCTGCTCATTTGTGTTCATATCAGGCGCCGGAACGTCCTTGTCCGGACCGATAAAGTCTAAAAGCTCGGCGGTGTACCGTCGTGTCAATCTTTCGAGTTCTCCCTCCGACATCTGGCGAGGATCACAAATAATGCCCCCTTTTCCGCCGCCAAAAGGAATATTTACTACGGCACATTTCCACGTCATCCATGCGGCTAGTGCTTTCACTTCGTCGAGATTTACATCCGGGGCATAGCGGATTCCTCCTTTTGCAGGACCTCGGGCGAAATTATGCTGCACTCTAAATCCTTCAAAAACTTCGATCCGTCCCGAATCCATCCTGACTGGTATATAAACTTTTATTTCTCTACTTGGCACTCTTAAGACCTTATATATGTCGGGATTCAAGCCCAACAATTTTGCCGCGCGATCGAACCTCTCGCTCATCGCTTCAAAGGGATTTTTTTCATCGCTCCCCTTAAAACGCCGCATTTCGTCCGCCATCGGATTAGCCATTTTTATTTGTACCCCTATTGGAAGATGAGACTTTTATATTATTTGAAAGATCCGCTTTTTTAATTATCTCGTTCATTGCGCCACTGCGAAAACCGTGCAAGTCGAGCGTTACATATTTAAAGCCGAGGTTTTTGAATTCTTCTGCAAGTTTTTTTGTTATCGATTGATCAAGTGCTTTTTCCATCTCATTTCCCGCAATTTCAATCCTTACAAGTGAATCGTGGTGCCTCACTCTGAATTCAACAAATCCAAACCCGCGCAAAATTGTTTCGCCACGCTCCACCTTGCTCAGCCGTTCGATCGAAACAGGAATTCCATATTGTATTCGAGACGCGAGACAGGGGCTTGCCGGCTTGTCCCATGTTTCGAGATTATGAAATCGGCTCCGTTCCCTAATTTCGTCTTTTGTAAATCCGAATTCCGCTAAAACACTTCGGACATCATTTTCATTCGCCGCCTTTGCGCCAGGCCGATAATCATTCAAGTCGTCCGAGTTTGCTCCGTCTAAAATGACGGCGATATTCCTTTCAGAAGCTAATTCGCGGAGCTTTCCATAGAGCTCCGTCTTGCAAAAATAACAGCGATTGACAGGATTGGCATAATATTTTGGATCGTCAAGCTCCGACGTTTCGATCATTCCAAAATTAAAGCCGAACTCCATTGCAATCTTACCCGCCTGCGCGTGTTGAGCCTCTGAAACACTCGGGGAGACTCCAAGATAGCAATATGCATTTTCGCCCAATTCCTGAGTCGCGATCAGTGAAAGATATGCACTATCGACGCCTCCGGAATATGCGACCAACACGGATTTAAAACTACGCATCAAAGAACGCAGTTGTCGCTCTTTGATTTCTGCTGTGGATTTCCTTTTTTTTAATTTCTCTGCAATCATCACTCGATTTTCTAACGACAGTTTTATTGTAAACATTTTGGAACTTGAGATATTGATTTCGCAGAAAATATTATCGGCTAACCGAATTGAAAGCAAACACCCGCCGTGGATAATTTCAGTGCTTCTTTGCGGGAACCATTTAGATAAATCAAGCGTGGCATGCTAATATTTTTTTCCCCCTTAAAAATGCACTTTGATGGCTTTTACAAATAATATTTTAAGTTCTAACATCCGACAATTTCTAGTCTTATGCCTGGTCATCATAGCGTTTCTTTTTAGTATGCACGCGAAGATTGCGGCGCAGGATGAGGAGTTTTCTCAAGATGAGTTTTCTCAAAACAAAGACGCCGAGAACGATCCGATCTTGCTTTTTAATCAAGGTCAGGATGCCCACGCGAAAGGAGATCTCAAAAAGGCTCTTGAATTCTACGAACGGGCGTTGAAAGAATATCCGGCGTTCCCTGAAGCCGAATACCAGCGCGGTATGGTTTTCCAATCGCTCGATCAGCATTCCAACGCGGAAAAATCGTTTCGAAAGGCTATCGAGCTGAAACACAATTGGTCGCTTCCATACATTCAGCTTGGCATAATGTTGTTTGATACCGGCAATTACCGGGATTCGGAAAAGTTTTTAACCGAAGGGCTGCGCCTGGATGGAACGAGCTATATTGCAATCTCGGCATTATCCGATCTTTTGGTGAAAACGAAGGTTCCGGATTCTAGGTTACGAGACTTTTACGCAAAATTAGCAGTTTTGGCAAAAGGCAAAAACGTTCCGATCTCGCTTTGGACCTCAAAAGCGGGAATTGAACGAAAATTAGGCGAAATTGATAGTGCCAAAGAAAGCATTTCGCGAGCTCTTTCTTTGGATGCAAATGACAAAATCGCATTGGCCGAACTCGCCGAGATCTATTTGCTCGAACGAAAGCACGACAGTGCGATCGAAACGGCTGAAAGAATTTTACGCAAGAATTCTGAATCCCGTATGGCAAAAATGATTTTGGCACGCGCTTACAATTTAAAGGGTGATTCTGATAAAGCTTTGAAGATTCTTGACTCGATTCCAAATGCGGATCAAGAAATACTGGAATTTCAAACGGCGATCAAAACTGACGGAGATCTGACCGTCGAAAGTTTGGAAAAAATGCTCGAGATTGATGCAACTAATGTTTCGGCATTAGGGCGTTTGTGTTCGGTTACGCGGGCAACCGCACCCGAGAAGGCTTTGGATTATTGCAAGAGAGCGCTTACAATTGACAAGAACAATATTAACTACGCGATAGGATTCGGCGCAGCTCTTGTGCAATTGAAGCAATATTCCAGCGCGGTTACAGTTTTGCGGAACCTACTGCAGCATTCGCCTAACGACTATGTTATCCACGCAAATCTTGCTACGGCTCTTTTCCAAATGCAGGATTTTGAAGCTGCAAAGATTGAATACAAATGGTTAATTGGCAAACGCTCGGAACTGGCTGTCGCTTATTATTTTCTGGCGATATCGCACGACAAACTTCTTGAGTATAAAGATGCACTCGAAAATTATCAGAAGTTTGTGGAGCTCGCCGAATCGGGCGGAAACCAGCTTGAGGTAGAAAAGGTAAACTTAAGAATTCCAATTCTAATGGGCCAAATAAAACGCGGAATCGGAAAAACCAAGAAATAACAGGGGTGACGTTTAGATGACAATAGAACGGATAAATACTAAAAATGAGGCTCATAACGAGCAAATACGTTTGGTCGCTTTGTATTTTTTCGTTCTCATTGCGCTTCTCTGCATACCGATTAGTTCGCCGGCTCAGGATGGCGAAGATTTGCCAAAAGGCGTTGTTCCTCCGCCCTTAAGTATGATTACTAAGGATGAGAAAAAGTCACTCGAAGCCGAAAAGAAGTTATCTGGCCGCGTAAAGCTCGCACTCGACCTAATGGATTCCCGTTTGATGAAAGCAACGGAATACTCAGAAAAAGATCAATATCAGAATTCCCTTGATCAACTCGGAATCTTTCAGGCAATCTTACGTAATACGTCAAATTATTTGAAGCGATTCGAAAGCGATAAGCGTGCGTTCAAAAATTTCAAACGATTTGAGATGGGATTGCGGAAGTACCTACCGAGACTTGAACTGATTCGCCGTGCAACTCCATACAATTACGGTTATCACGTCAGAAATTTGATAAAGACCGTTCGAGCTACAAGGCAAAATGCGATTAAACCTTTGTTTGGTAATACGGTTCTTCCAAAAAATAAATCATGAATCCAGAAAACCGTTTCCGTTCAAAGATTATTTTCACACTCGGAGCGATTCTTCTTCTTTCCGTTATATCTGTATCCGGACAGAGCACAGATCATTTAACAGATGAAGAAATAGAACTGATTCGTTTTAATCAGGAAATAGATAAACGTATGGAGGTTTATCTAAAAGCCATTGAACGCCGTTTAGTTGTTATTTATGGTGCTCAAACTCTGACCGACAAGGAACGGAAGAACATAGAAAAGGATGTCGAAAATTGGGGCGAACTTCCAAAAGGATCGACCTCCAAAATGCTTGCGGACATTGAAAAGATTCTCGACGAAGCAATCGATAAAATAGATGATGTCGCAAGCCGTGATTCAAAGAGTGATCTTTTTCGAAGTGGTGTGCATACACTCGCTGATGGAGTGAAACCAATACTTCCGCGTTTGGATACAATGCTCGATAATACAAAAGATCCTCGGGATCGAGCTGTGATTTCCTCCGCGATCAGTTATTGCAACGACATCATAGAAGCCTCGCAGAAAGTTCAGAAGCCTTTAACGGATAAAAAGAAAGAGAAAAAGAAACGTTCATGAAGTCCATTTCCAATCTGCGATTTTTTGACGACGTAAAGAACGTCGAAGAATACATTGCGATGTATAAAGGAATGGATGGCGGCGCGTTGATCGAAATTCTAAAAAAATATCTGGAGCCCGGTTCAAGTGTTTTAGAACTCGGTATGGGACCTGGCACCGATCTTGATATTCTTTCCAAAACATTCAAAACAACGGGTTCTGATTCATCACAAGTATTTCTCGATATCTATCAAAAACAAAATCCGGAGTCAGATTTGCGCAAACTCGACGCTGCTTCGCCTTATACGGATGAAAAATTTGACTGCATCTTTTCCAATAAAGTTTTACACCACATAGAACGCAATCAACTGGCCCTATCGTTTGAAAAACAGCTAAACCTTCTAAATGACAACGGAATTTTATTCCACACATTCTGGATCGGTGACGACGAAAACGAATTTGAGGACCTCAAATTCATTAAGTACCAACTCTTCGAGCTCGAAAACTTGACCAAGCCGTTTTATGATTTGATCGAATCCGGAACGTACGCCGAGATGAATCAAAACGACTCGATATACCTGGTTTTACGAAAAAAATAATGAGTGATAATACGCGTGAATTTTTAAGGCACATTGTTGCAACAGTTGCTTACAGAGCCAGCAAGGCGATCGGAGATGCTCCTCCGAATTTTGCCGATTTTAAGATCGGGAAGTCTACTAAAACTCCGATCCAAATACTTTCTCACATGGGCGATCTATATGATTGGGCGCTCTCTCAGCTCCGAGGCGAAGAAACGTGGAAAGAATCTGAAACTCTCCAATGGAATGGGGAGGTAGAACGATTCTTTAGCGCGCTTGAGTCAGTCGATAAATATCTATCGTCAGATTCAGAAATTCATACTCCTATCGAACGCCTTTTTCAGGGCCCGATCGCAGACTCTTTAACACACATTGGGCAGATCGCAATGCTTCGCCGCCTCGCGGATTCGCCGGTCAAAGCTGAGAACTATTTTAAAGCAAGCGTGGAGATCGGCCGCGTTGGGAAAGATCAGGATCCCCCGATTTACGAGTTTTATTAGTAAAATTAGATTCACTTTTTAACAACAGCACATTTCTAATCCGAGCTATCTTGACGCTCGTTATCGCCGCGTGATAATTTCCTTTTTATACAACGATTAAATTATGTCTGACTCAAACTTGAAGAAAACTCCGTTGAATGAAGTGCATCGTGAGATGGGTGGTAAGATGGTCGATTTTGGCGGGTGGGATATGCCCGTCCAATATCCTGCGGGAGTAATTGCTGAGCATTTAAGAACACGAAATCATTCGGGACTTTTCGACGTTTCGCACATGGGAGAAATTCATGTTGATGGAAAAGACGCGATTCCGTTTGTCAATTCTTTGACGACAAACAACGTAGAAAATCTCGTTGACGGCCAGGCACATTATTCCGCGTTGACTTATGAAAACGGAACGGTTGTCGATGATCTTCTCGTTTACCGTTTCGGCGAGGAAAAGCTTTTTCTTGTTGTAAACGCCGGAACACAGGATAAAGACTGGGAATGGATTTCATCGCATCGAGGCGCTTATGATGTGGATTTGAGGCACGCAAGCGTTGAATACTGTCAGATCGCAGTTCAAGGTCCGGAAGCTCTTGGAATTCTTCAGACACTTACTGGCACAAAGCTCGATGAAATAAATTATTACCATTTTAAAAACGGCGAAGTGGACGGCGTACCATCGATAATTTCCCGAACCGGCTACACAGGTGAAGACGGGTTTGAAGTTTATGCTGACGCGTCAAACTCCGTTCAACTCTGGAAAAAAATACTCGACGCAGGAAATTTCGGTACCGAAGATGGAATACTTCCGTGCGGTCTCGCATCGAGAAACACCCTGCGTCTTGAATCTGCAATGTCGCTTTACGGACACGAAATAAGTGACGAAATAACTCCGCTCGAGGCTAATCTTGGTTGGATATGTAAACTGAAAACGGACTTTATCGGCCGCGACGCTCTGAAGGCGCAAAAGGAAGCGGGTTTAGAACGAAAGCTTGTGGGCTTTGAAGTTACGGATCGGGGTATCGCCCGGGACGATTGCGACATCTATATCGGCGGCGAAAAAGTCGGAGTCGTAACCTCCGGAAGCCCTGCCCCATATCTCAAGAAAAATATCGGGCTGGCTTTCGTTCCGACGGGGTTTGCAAACGTCGGTCAAGAGATTAAAATTGATGTTCGAGGCAGACATTTAAGCGCGGAAATCGTACCGACGCCATTTTATAAGAGAGAAAAGTAAGGCTGTATGGAAACCGAAGAATCCTGCAGCAAGTGTGGCAGCCGAATTTTCGAAGGTTTTTACATTTATTACGACGGCGGATCTCATCGCCAACTCGAATGGGTTGCCGGAAAACCGATGAAAAAGAAAATTCTAGGATTTGAGGTTGATAATCCCGATCTTGAAGGCAAAGTAACGTTCAAAGTAAAAACATACCGTTGTATGGAATGCGGTTTTCTCGAATCCTACGCGGTCTAATAAAATACAAGGAAGCTTAATATTATGGCAAACATTCCAGAAGATTTGAAATACAGCAAGGATCACGAGTGGATTCGAGTTAAGGGCGATGTCGCAACGATTGGGATTACCGATTACGCTCAAGAGGCGCTTGGCGATGTAGTTTTTGTCGAGCTTCCAAATGAAGGTGAAAATTTCAGCACAAATGATGCCTTCGGTTCGGTTGAATCGGTAAAAGCTGTTTCGGAAATCTTCACACCGGTCGCCGGCGAAATTGTCGAATCAAATGAAGAATTAAATGACACACCGGAATCGGTAAACGAAGATCCGTATGGTGATGCGTGGATGGTGAAGATCAAAATGGATAATTCGGGAGAAGTTGATTCGCTTCTGTCGGCCGAAGAATACAAAGAATTTCTTGAATCAGAAGAAGAGTAGATAATGAGATATATTCCAGTTTCGCCCGAGGAGCGTGCAGAAATGCTCTCGGAAATAGGTCTTACATCGGCAGACGAACTATTCCGTTCGATTCCTGCCGATGTTTTGTTAAACCGCAAACTTGACGTTACCGAACCGCTTGCAGAAAATGAAGTGATCGCAGCGATGGAGAATTTTGCCGGTGCAAATACCGCTGCACGCAAGACATCTTTTCTTGGTGGCGGCGTTTATTCTCATTTTTCGCCGACGATAGTCGATCATCTCATCCAGCGAAGCGAGTTTTTTACTTCATATACGCCGTATCAACCTGAGGTTGCTCAAGGCACTCTGCAATATATCTTTGAATTTCAAACGCTGGTCTGTCAGTTGACCGGAATGGACGTTGCAAACGCATCTATGTACGATGGCTCGACCGCAATGGCGGAAGCTTTTCTGATGGCGCAGAGAGTTACAAAACGGGACAAAGTTTTGGTAGCGGAAACAGTTCATCCGGAGTACTTACAAGTTGGGCAAACATACACGCAGCATGGCGATTTGACACTTGGAACCATAGGTTTTGAGGAAGGTTCCGGCAGAATTCTTGATGCTGACCTCGATAAACTGGATGAAGATACAGCGGCGATAGTTGTTCAATCTCCGAATTTCTTTGGTTGCGTTGAAGAATTGACAAAAATCGGTGAAAAAGCTCACGCAGTAGGCGCTTTACTCGTAGTTGTCGTAACGGAGGCGATTTCGTTTGGAATTCTGAAAACGCCGGGCGAATGCGGCGCCGATATCGTCGTCGCCGAAGGACAAAGTTTTGGTGTTCCGATGAGTTTTGGCGGACCACACGTCGGTCTATTTGCCTGCAAACAAAAATACGTAAGAAATATGCCGGGAAGACTCGCCGGAGTTGCGTACGATAAGGATGGAAATCGCGGATTTGTTTTAACACTCGCCACGCGTGAACAACACATCCGACGTGAAAAGGCCACATCCAATATCTGTACTAATCAGGGATTGATCGCACTTGCAGCGACTATCTATCTTGAAACAATGGGCAGAAAAGGCTTGCAGGAAGTTGCAATGCAAAACGCACAAAAGGCAGCGTATGCGGCGAAGAAAATAGCGGAAATTCAGGGGTACTCGCTTGCATTTAGCTCACCGAAATTCAATGAGTTTGTCGTAACCGGACCGCGAAATGCCGAGACCACTCTTCAAACTTTAAGCGGCGATAAGAATATTTTGGGTGGAATAGCACTGTCGAAATACTACGACAATCGACCAAATGATTTCCTCGTTTGTGTTACTGAGACAAATTCAAAGGAGCAGATCGATAGTTTGGTTGATGCGCTCGGATAGAGACAATTGATCACGATTTAGAAATGAGCATTAAAAAAGTTACACAGCATCCGACGCAAAACGAAGCGTTGATTTTTGAAAGGTCGCAGACCGGAAGAATAGGGTATCGCCTGCCGAAATTGGACGTCGATGAAACAGATATAGATGAAATCATTCCTGCGGAATTAAGGCGAGATGATGACATGGAAGGCGTTCCAGAAGTGTCAGAAGTGGATGTGATAAGACACTTTACACGAATGTCCACATGGAATTTTTCGATCGATCTTGGAATGTATCCGCTCGGAAGCTGCACCATGAAATACAATTCACGATTGAACGAAAAAGTTGCTCGGATCGGTGGTTTTACAAATCTGCATCCGCTTGCTCCTGAATCAGAATCTCAAGGCGCTTTAGCGTTGATTTATCAATTACAACAGGATCTCGCGGAAATTACGGGTCTTCCCGGTGTTTCATTGCAGCCTGCGGCGGGTGCTCATGGAGAAATGACCGGTGTGATGGTAATCCGTGCATTTTTGGACGAGCGTGATGGAGAAGAATCGAAGAACCGACGCGTAATGTTGGTCCCCGATTCGGCTCACGGTACAAATCCGGCTTCCGCGCGTTTGGCAGGTTTTACCGTAAAGACCGTTCGCTCAACCGAAGAAGGATTTACAGATATGGATCACCTTCGCGAACTTTGCGGTGAAGGCGGTATTGCGGGATTAATGCTGACTAATCCAAGCACTGTCGGTATATTTGAAAAAAACATCAAGGAAATTTGTGATCTGATTCATCAAGCCGGTGGACTTGTCTACATGGATGGGGCAAACATGAATGCACTTGTCGGAATTGCCCGACCGGGTGACATGGGTGTAGATGTGATCCATCTGAATCTCCATAAAACCTTTTCAACCCCTCACGGCGGCGGCGGACCGGGCTGCGGACCTTGCTGCTGTACGGCCGAACTCGAACCATTCTTGCCTAAGCCTCAAATCGTAAAAGTCGGTAGCGAATATAAACTCGATCATCATCGCCCCTATTCAATCGGTCGCGTCAAAGCGTTTTATGGAAACTTCGGAATGATGATTCGTGCACTCGCTTATATTCAGACACATGGAGATTCCGGCTTGAAAGAAGTTACGGAGGCTGCCGTTTTGAACGCACGCTATCTCTCGCATTATCTACAGGAAGATTTTCACAAACCTTTTGCCGCTGATCCGATGCACGAGGTGATCTTGTCTCACAAATACCAAACAAGAAAGGGAGTTCACACGCTTGATATTGGTAAGAGGCTGATTGATTATGGTTTTCATCCGATGACGGTTTACTTCCCTCTTATCGTTGAAGGCGCGATGCTTATCGAACCGACGGAATCAGTCGGACGGCAGGAGCTCGATGCATTTGTCGATGCTATGAAGTCAATAAACAAAGAAGCACAGGAAGATCCGCAGTTAGTTATCGACGCTCCCCACACAACCCGAATCGGCCGACTGGATGAGGCGACCGCGGCTAGAAAACCAATCCTTCGTTGGGTTCCCGACATGGAAGCCGAGGCAAAATCCGCATAATAAGCCCGGGGGCGATATTTGGAATACAAACTACTCTCAATAATTGTTCCGGTTTACAATGAAGAATCAACGATTGCAGAAGTAATTCAGCGTATTAAACAAACCGAGCTTCCGCTAAAAAAAGAAATAATCGTGATTGACGATGGTTCAAACGATGACACAAAACTGATCGTTAAAACCGACCAAGACATTACGCGTTTGTATCAAACCCCGGTCAACATCGGAAAAGGTGCGGCCGTAAGAATCGGGCTCACGCTAACCAAGGGAGAGATAATTCTCATCCAGGACGCTGATTTGGAGCTGAATCCAAATGAATACGAGAACCTGCTCGAGCCCATTCTCGAGGGCAAAACCCAGGTTGTTTATGGTTCGCGTTTTTTGGGTAAAGAAAACAAAGTGCCTTTCCTGAGAGTCTTGGCAAACCGGTCGCTCACAGTATTTACAAATCTTCTTTACCGATCCAAATTGACGGACATGGAAACAGCTTACAAGGTTTTTACATCTGAAGTTGCTGGAAAGCTAAGGCTTAAAGCAAACCGTTTTGATATTGAACCGGAGATAACCGCCAAAATTCGTAATGCCGGATATAAGATCTTTGAGGTGCCGATCTCATATAATCCGAGAACCAAATCGGAAGGAAAAAAAATCAAATGGCGCGATGGCGTTAAGGCTTTTTGGATGCTGATCAAGTGTTACTTCGACAAAAAATGAGCAGAAGTGGAATATTTCGGAGATTTCCGGAAATTACAGTTTTCTTCGGAGCACTTCTGATACGTATTGCAGTCGTTGCCGGTTACGCGTTTGGTTTATTCAACGGAAGTCTAAAAGGTGGGGATTCAGGACTTTATTTCGAAATCGCAAGAAATCTTCTCGCCGGCAACGGCTTTGCGACCAATGATGGACCGACCGCCTTTGTTTCTCCTCTCTATCCTATTTTCCTCGCCGGTTCGATGTCATTATTTGGTGAAAACTATCCACTTATCAGCCTAACCCAAGCCATCCTGAGCGCCCTGGTTTGCGTTTATATTTACAAAATCGCGGAAATCACGTTTGCCAGTTCAAACGTCGCTCTTGCTGCAGGATTTCTCGCCGCCATCCATTACGAACTGATTCTTTGGTCAAATGCCCAACTTCTGACTGAGTCGATATACGTACTGTTTTTCTCCGCGGGAATAATGGCAATCCTGGCAGGCATCCAAAGCTTAACGCGACCAAATTTATATTTTGCGATTTCGGGTGCGATGTTCGCGCTTGCGGCGCTAACCCGACCGACTGCAATCGCAGTTGCTTTTGGGCTCTTCATAATATTGGCGGTAGCATCTTTTTTTGAAAAACGGTTGCAACTCCGCGGTGCGATTATTTTTGCAATCGTTTTTGCTGCCGCGATGTTTCCCTGGGGGCTGAGAAATTATCAGGTTTTTGGGAGTTTTACGATTTCCTCGCTTGAGGGCGGCCACGTTCTCTGGCTCGGTAATAATCCGGAATTCGATAAATACGAACACCCGGATTTCGCGCGCTTTGGCGGTTACACAGCGATGATCCCTCTCGATTCAACGATTCGACAGAAACTCAAAGACAAAACCCCCGTTGAGCAAAATGAGATATTTGCGAAGTCAGCCTGGGAACATATCAAAAATTATCCCGCGGCTTTTGCAAAACGCGCGTTGTATAAGAATTGGAATATGTGGAGGCCGAATTTTTCGGTCAGTTCGTGGCGAAATAATCTAATAAGCTATACGTTTTATCCGATCGTGCTTTTTGGAGCCCTCGGTGGAATATTTCTCGCTTGGAAATCTACCACTGAAGGATTTCCTGCCAATCTTGGAAATGCCTTGTTTTTATTGATCGCGGTTCTACTCATGCACATCCTGATCCATTCCGTTATCACCGGAGAAATACGTTTTCGGGTTCCGCTGTGGATCGTTTTAATTCCGCTTTCTGCCTTCTTCTGGGTGAGAATGTTCGAAATCTTATTGAAGAAACAAAGGAAAACTCTGTAATCTAATAGCTCTGATTTTTCATTTTTACCAAAGCCAGTCGTTCAACCACTTCCCCGCCCAAAAGGTGCTTTTCGATAATTTCCACCACGTCCGCCGCTCTAACCTGTGCGTACCAAACACCCTCTGGATAAACCATTACGGCTGTGCCGATCGAGCAGAAACCGACTGAACCGCAATCGGTCAAGAGAATTGTTCCGTTTGGATTCCGCCCTTTTGATTCTTTACCGTATCGCAGGTTTCTCGATTCCAATTCCTTTACAAACGCTTCTTTTACCGCAGACGATCCTACCTTTGAGCAGGATTTTCCACCGCAAACAAATACATGGTGAGCGATATTCGCTGTGGCGACAGGAGCCAGTTGCTCGAGCTTTTCTCTGTCTGTGATAAATTTCGTTTCCGGCATATTTATATTTTGCCACGAACACGGAAAAAAGACACGACGTTTGTAGTAACTGAAAGTTCTGACTGAACGCGGAAAAGAATGTCGGATCGGTCATGCGATAGTCGGAGAAAATAGTGTTCTATCTAAAGCGCGAATGAAGCTTATATGATAAAATTTGGAAGGATTTGTCTGTGATATAGACGAAATAACTTATGGCAGTTGGAATAATAGTTCATGTTTCGGTTGGTAATGAAAAGCGAACGGAATTCTTCGGAGAAGATCGTATACGCTTTGGTTCCGGGGATTCCTGTGAGCTGCAAATCCATACCTCCCGAATCAAGCACGTCGGAAAATGGTTGGAGCTCGAACTTACCGGGGACGTTTATCGCGTCATAAACTTCGCAGAATCCGTTAAAATAAGCTTGAATGGCGAGCCCTTGAAGCGCTTCGTTGCTATCAAGGATGGCGACGTGATCTCGCTGGATGACGCCGATATAAGATTTTCCTTTTTCTCGCTGACGTCGGAATCGGCATTAATAACTACAAATCGTGATCCTCACGTTGCGCCCTTTATCGAAGAGGCGGCGATTGGCGCCGCGTCTACGGAAAAGCGCGATGATGCAAAATCCTTTTTGCGGGAATTTTCAAGAGAATTACTTCGCGAGATAAGCTGGACTTCGAAATTAATTGCTTTGGTTTTAGCAGTCGGAATAATTAGTGGGATTTTTTATCTCGGATTCGGTGTTTACCGGGAAATGCAATTGAGTCGGGAGTTGGCTGAAAAACAAGGCGATGTCGTAAATAAACTTCGCAACGAACTCGATAAAGCAAATGAAAAGATCAGTGAAGTAAAGAAAACAGGCGAGGATGTAATCAAAACTATTTCGCTTGCGCCAAATTTACGCGTTGAGTATGGAAATGGTGTTTGTTTGATCGTCGGTGTCTATGACTTGGTCGATCCAAAATCGGGTCGGGTCCTTCGATATCCGGACCCAAATGCTTTACGAACTGATCCATACGAGCCCGGTGGGAGCGAAGAGGGGATGTTCGAAATTCCCGATCAAGCCGGGCTGACAGTGGAAGGAAACGGTGCACCCGTAGAATATGATTTTATTGGAACCGGTTTCCATGTTGGCGGAGGTTTCATTGTAACGAATCGACATGTGTTGCAGCCTTGGTCAGAGGACGATTTGGTCAAGCAACTTATGCGCGAAAACGGAGGTAGAGCGAGGGTAAAGCGGCTTTCCGTTTATTTCCCAAATCGCCAAACTCCGCTGACCCTTTCGATTAAAAAAGTTAGTAACACCGAGGATTTAGCTGTTGCCGCGATTGGCCCCGAATTCGTGACTCAGGATATGCCGGTATTGCCCCTGGATTCAGATTCTAGTGCCGTCGCGATCGGAAAAACCGTTGTGACGATGGGATACCCAAATGGTCCTGATCGATTACTGGCGATGGTCGATGATCGGGAGGCCAAAATGATAAATCAAAAATATGGCCGTTCTCGCCAGGTTCTTATTAACTATTTGGCACAATCTAAAAAAATCACCCCGTTAATGACGCAAGGGGCGATCACAGATCTCGACTCACGACGGGTTGTCCACGATGCGAAAACTGCTGAAGGAGGCTCAGGAGCGCCGCTATTTGGACAATCTGGGAAGGTAATCGGAGTAAATTTTGGTGTATTCAGAGATAACGATGCTTCAAATATGGCTATCCCGATAAGGTATTCTATTAAGCTTCTCGAAAGTGCAGGATGGCGGAATCCCGACAAGTCTAAGGCTGCAAATTCCAAAAATTCTCAAACGGCAAGTGTCGGTCCTGGAAAACCTACTACAAATTAATCCAATTTGGCTACCAACTCTGTGTAGTCTCTTTCCGTTTTAAGGTGGCTGCGAAAAGTGGATTATTGCGAATTGGATCGAGCAATGGATCAATTTTTATAGTAAAAATATCGGCATTAATTAACCTCTCTTGCTCTAACCATTTCTTTCGCGGCTAAAGAGTTTTCATCAAGTGCGATTCACACTGTTAGCCCCGAAAGGAGGAACCGTAATCTCGTCGCTTGCGTGAGATCGAGCTGACCGATTTTATATTTATTTGAGAAATCTTTCGCGGTTTTGTCCATGGTTTCGCCATTTTCCTTACCCAAAGTCTCGCGATTCTTGAATCGTTACTCTTGTTGTGAGAAACTTCTCCGTCATTTTGGCGTCACTCTATCCGATCCGGAATTTAGTTAAAGTTGTTATGAATAATCTCGTCTTTTCCAACTTTCTGCACAGACCTGCACGAACGGTAGTAAGTATTCTGGGCATTGCGCTCGGAGTTTTGCTAATTGTGTTTACAGTTGGATTGGCAAATGGATCGATACGCGAACGTGCGAGCCGGGAAGGAAACATCAATGCCGAAATCCTTTTCTGCCCAAAAGGGTCGATTTGTGTAACCGGAAAAGCATCCCTTGTGCTTCCGGAATCGCAGGCCGCGGAAATTGAGAAAGTCGACGGCGTGAAGAAGGTTGTTCCTATTGGACAAACGGCGGTCGAATCTAAAGATACAAATACCGGCGAGCGTATCATCGACGGTATCAATTTCGATCAGTATTCATCGGTTGTCGGCTCACACATTGTCGAGGGAAGGGTATTTGCTGAAGGCAAAGACGAGGCGATAATGGACACGGCGTTTGAGAAGCAGAAGAACCTGAAAGTCGGTGACAAACTCTCGATTTGGGACCGGGATTTCACGATTGTCGGAACATACGAACCCGCCTCAGGCGCGCGGGTTAAAGTTTCGCTGGCGAGAATGCAGAATATTCTTGGTGGTGTTGGTAAAGCAACTGGTTATTTGATAAAGATAAACGAGGGTTTCACCCCCGATCAGGTCGCAAAAAATATCGACGCGAAGTTTCCGGATAGTGAAATTATTCTCACCCGAGAACTTGAAGAACTCTATATGTCTTCAGTGCCCGCGCTCGGTGTTTTTCTTAACGTAATAATTGGCGTAGCAGCAATAATTAGTGCACTTGTCATTTTACTTACGATGTATACAACTGTAACGGAAAGGACACGTCAAATTGGCATTATGAAATCGCTGGGAATGTCGAATTCGAACATCGGATGGATCATAACTCAGGAAGCCATTTTAATTAGCGGATTTGGCATAGTTACCGGCGTACTTCTTACTGTTATTTTGCGGTATCTTTTGTCGCTCGTTACTTCGCTGAATGTTGACTTAGATCTAACCGTGATCCTGATAGTGACGATCGTTGGCCTGCTCGGAGGAGCACTCGGCGGACTTTATCCGGCCCTTCGGGCTGCAAAACTCGATGCAGTTGACTCGCTGAGTTACGAATAATAAAATGGCGTTCCCGCCTGCTCAGGCAATTCCGCAGTTTTCTCGTTTCTAATGTCAGCGGCCAAGTTCAGGAGAGAAAGTCTCCAAGCCTCGTCGATAATTAAGAAACCCTGATCGCGAATCAAAGCCATTTTCTATTCGAGCGTAATTCTTCATCTCAATCGAAGCTTTTGCCATAAAACTTTCCACGTCTTTGATCTTCCGTGGAATAGCCTTCGACATCCATTCAACTCCATTCGCAGTAATCAACATATCGTCCTCGATACGGACGCCAATATTTTTATACTTTTCAAACGCGGGTTTCATCTTGGAAATAAAAGCCTGAGACTCAGGTGTGTCAGGAAGGTAATCGAGCGCATCCCCGCGAATATATATTCCGGGTTCGTTGGTCATGATCATTCCCTCGCGAAGCAGCACACCGTAATTTCCAACGTCGTGAACATTCATCCCCAGCCAGTGTCCCCAGCCGTGCATGTACCACATTTGTTCCTGACCGGAGTTTTTCTCCGTTATCAATCCTAATTTAAAGAGCCCGTCAGAAATTACTTTTTGAGCCGCTTGACTCGCCGCACCAAAGGAAGAACCCGGTTTTAGCTGTGCGGCGGCGGCTTCCTGCGCGTCGAAAACTATCTGATAAATCTCCGCTTGCTCTTTGGTAAACTTCCCGTTCACCGGAAAAGTCCGTGTAATGTCCGCTGTATAATGATCGTATTCCGCACCAACATCCATCAGCATCAGATCCCCTTTACTGACCTTTCCTTGCGATTCAACGTAATGAAGGGTTGTCGCATTCGGACCGCATCCAACGATTGAAGGATAACCCCAGAAATCAGCGTTTCGACGTCGAAAGGTATATTCAACCTCAGCCTGCACCTCGTATTCCCAGTTTGCTTTATTGATCATCCCCATCGAACGACCGATCGCTTCCCCTGTAATATTAATGGCGTGCTGCATCAGTTTAATTTCATACGGGGATTTTATCAGTCGAAGTCCGGCAAAGATCGGAGCCGCGTTTCGAAGCGTATACCCTGCCATTAATTTCGCATATTCAGCTTCCTTTGAAAATTCTCTTGCATTGCCTGTAATTAAATAAACAGTTTTTGGAAAGTCCTCAAACCGAATCGCCCCTTCCACACCAAAGGACTTCTTTTGGGACAGCGTGCTCAAAAATTCGTCAGCGTGTCTGGAATCAACTACATTTTTGATTCCGGAAATACGAGTCGCTTCTTGATTCGAATACATTCTTCCGTTCCATGTTTCAAATTGCGGATTTCGCTTTGGAAGAAAAATGAATTCGCTGATCTTCCCGTCTTTCTTCCGCATCACGAATGTCACGCCGTTTTGCTTTAGCGCCGTTAGATAATAGAGATTGTTTTCCTGACGATATACGTAATCGACATCATCCGCATAGAGCTTTGAGTCCGCGCTGAACAAAATCAGAAGACTATCATTTGCCAAAGCATCTGCGACCTTCTTCCGTCTTTGGTCAAGCTCAGACTGGCGCTCCGCATCCGTAAATACCGGAGCCGGCGGCGCGATTAAAATTGCTTTGCGCGAAGAATCATTAGGATCGTCAATTCCCGCGATTGCTGCGCTCGCTGCAACAATAAACAGTGAAAGTGTGATTATAATTTTTCTCATTTTCTCGTTTGTATTCATGCCCTAGAATCATTACCTGCGAAACTGCACGTCTTTGGATGAAACATTGCCAAAGAAATCGGCGGCTAAAACTCGTAGGATGTAATTTCCCTTTTGGAGTTTTTCCGCATCGAAGAATCCTTCCTGTGCTCGCCTTCCTGAAACTTCGTTTGAAACAATGTAGCGAAAGATCGTTTCACCAGTTGCCCCCGATTTGCTTCCAACCGCATAAACGAATTTGACGGCATCGTTATCGGGCATTTTATCAAACTCAATAGTCCATTTCGGTTTTGCAAATCTCTCTATTGGCTGTTTTTCGTCATCAAGAATTTGATATCCCA
>JBBKXN010000061.1:0-46309 GCA_037969475.1 Pyrinomonadaceae bacterium
TGACCGCATTCTCAAGCGTTCCGGGATTCGGCGTCAGAATCTCAAAACCGCCTTCAGCCGCAAGCAATTCCTGATTTGCCAGAACATGCATTGCCAAAACTCCGAACGCAGACGCGCCGACCTGTCCTAAGAATTTCCGCCGTGATTCTCCGAAAAGTCCAAGCTCATCAAGAAGTTTCTCTTCGTCTTCGGTCAATTCTTCCGACAAAAACATCTCGTCCGAATGCGTGATGATGTCGTAGGATTCAAGACCTTCATTTAGTTCTTTCATAATTTTTACCTAGTAGATTTTCAAATGGATTATTCGACTATATATTCTGGTATCCGCGAATTCAAGAATTCTGTTCTTCTTTTGAAACTTTTTGTCGATACGTTTATCGCTAGGCGTTTGTTTATTTTGGGGATTCAAATTAGGATTTTAGAAATGGTTTAAAAGCGAATAAAACTCGCAAAGGTTGGAGATTATACGGATTCCTGTCTCTCAAAGAGACGACTATAATAGCGTAGGGTAAAGCGAGGAACGAGCAACACCCTACGATCGAGTTGAATGGGAATCCGACGCTAAAGTGTCGAACAGATTCCGATTGGGATGAAAAAATACGTCATAAAAAGAGATAAAAGCGGCTTGCCGGAAAAACTCACGCGCTACCGGCAGGAGTTAAACGAAGAGCAGTTTAAGGTCGTAACTGCGATACCGGGGGCTTCACTTGTCATCGCCGGCGCCGGAACCGGGAAAACCCGGACGATCACTTATCGCGTCGCGTATTTGTTGGAGCAGGGCGTTTCACCGGATCGGATCTTGCTCGCGACGTTTACAAATCGCGCTGCAAGAGAAATGCTCAGGCGGGTTGAGGCTCTGACGGGCACGCAGAATGTTCATCGAGTCTGGGGCGGTACGTTTCATCGGATCGGGAATTTGATATTACGGCGGCATGCGACTTCCATTGGTTTTGATTCAAATTATTCGATCCTTGATTCGGAAGATTCTCGTGATTTTCTCAGCGTTTGCATCGATGAAGCCGGAATTGACACTTCTTCAAAACGTTTTCCAAAAGCAAATGTCGTCCAAAACATAATCTCATACGCAAACAACACCGATCTTGAGATCGACAAGGTTGTCGTCGGGAAATACCCTTATTTCGAAATGCTTACCCAGCAGATAAAACGTGTCGATGCGATCTATATGGAGCGAAAGCGCGAACGAAATGTGATGGATTATGATGATCTGCTTCTTTATTGGAAGCGTCTGCTGCTGGAAAAACAGGAAATCGCAGATCTCTACGCAGAACAGTTTCAGCACATACTCGTAGATGAATATCAGGATACAAATCGTCTGCAAGCGGAGATCATCGATCTTCTCGCCGTAAAACACAAAAACGTGATGGTCGTAGGCGATGATGCGCAGAGCATTTTCGCCTGGCGCGGTGCGGAGTTTACAAATATCTATGAATTCCCTAATCGTTATCCAAATGCAACCGGTTATAAACTCGAAAAGAATTATCGCTCGACACCTGAAATACTGGGTTTGGCAAATACCTCGATCGCCGAAAATAAAAGGCAATTTCCAAAGATACTCGAAGCCGTGAAACCCTCAAATGGATTTATACCTGCGCTGATTCCTTGTTCGGATGTCGAGCAGCAATCGGTATTTGTCGCTTCGCGGATCTTAGAATTGCGTGATGAAGGGACATCGCTTGAGGACATCGGCGTGATCTATCGCTCGCATTATCACGCCATCGAGCTCCAACTCGAGCTTACAAAACGCAACATTCCGTACCGCGTGCAATCCGGCGTCCGGTTTTTTGAGCAAGCACATATTAAGGATGTGATCTCTTATTTGAGAATTATCGTCAACCCGCGCGATGAGCTTGCCTGGAAGAGAATCTTAAAGATGATCCCAAGCGTTGGGAATGCAACGGCAAATAAGATATTTGAATATATCGGTTACAAAGAAAATGCGCTTGAGATTATCAAAGCTGAAGCCGAAACTCTCAAGACGGCTGACGAGGGCGGAAACCCGCGCGCAAGCAAGGGTGCAGAAGTTTTTGAACTGGAGAGCACATCTTCGAAGAGCTCCGGCTTCCCTCCCGCAGTTCGCCCCCGTGCGAAAATCGCCTGGGCGAAATTCATTGAGCTGCTTGAAAATCTTACACGCGACGAAAACCGAAACAACCCCTCAAAGCAGATCGAGCTGATCTTATCGAGTGGCTACGAGGAGCACCTAAACGCAACCTACGAAAATGCCGACGCGCGTCTCGAAGATTTGCAAGGTTTGGCGATGTACTCGCAAAAATATGATTCAACGGAAGACTTCCTGTCCGAACTGGCATTGATTTCTACCGAGCGTTTTCAAGAGCCGACAGCAGTTGCCGGAGAAGATGTCGTAATGGGGGGCGAAGAGGATGAGCTTTTAACGCTTACATCCGTTCATCAGGCAAAGGGCTTAGAATGGAGCGCCGTATTTTTGATCTGGGCTGCCGAAGGGAAGTTTCCATCACCAAGAAGTCTAAAAGAAATCGATTCAGAAGAGGAAGAGCGCCGCCTCTGGTATGTCGCCATCACACGCGCAAAAGACGAGCTCTATCTCACATATCCGCTTATGATAGTCGATTACAAACGCCAAACCGTTATTCAAAAACCATCGCGTTTTATAACGGAAGTGCCGCCCGTGCTTTTTGAGATCTGGAATCTTGAAGAAGAAGCCCCGAGTTTTGATGATCCAGTGAAGATCGAAGATAGTGGGCAGGAGTTTTTGAATTAGCCGGAGTGTGGGCGTCCTTCCCGCAACATCGCTTGCGATGTAAACACTTTGCAGACATCAAAGGTACTCAAACAAATTCGCGTGAGGAAGCACGCGTGGGGACAAGGATGTCCGCGCTCCAGCTCCTATCAAAGAAATTCTCGAATTCTTCCCAAAGCAATTTCAATCTCTTCATAAGATTTACAATAAGCAATTCTTACATGATTCTCTCCGCCGACTCCAAAACCGCTTCCGGGGACAACCGCTACTTGCTTCTCCATCAAAAGCTTTTCAGCAAATTCATCTCCGTTCATTCCGGTGTTTGAAACATCGGGGAAGGCATAAAAGGCGCCGCGCGGTTCGATGCACGTGAGTCCCATTTCATTTAGCGACGAGACAAGAAACTTCCGTCTGCGGTCAAATTCTTCCCTCATTTCTTTTACAAACGGCGCCCCGATCTCGAGAGCTGCGATTGCGGCGTATTGCGAGATCGTCGGGGCGGACATGATCGCATATTGATGCACTTTTAAGAATGCGCCCATCAGATCGGGATTTGCGCACATATAGCCGACGCGCCAACCGGCCATTGCGTAATCTTTTGAAAATCCTCCCAGCAAAACGGTGCGTTCGCGCATATTCGGAAGCGCTGCAAAGCATATATGCTCGACGTCGTAAACCAGCTGGTCATAAATTTCATCGGAGATGACAAGCAGATCGTGTTTTTCGGCGAGGCTTGCTATAGCGCGTGCGTTTCCAGGTGTCAGCACGGCACCGGTTGGGTTATTCGGAAAACCTATGAAGATCGCTTTTGTTCTTGCTGTGATCTTTTCTTCGATCTGCGATGCAAGCGGTTCGAAATCGTTTTCGGCTAAACATTCAACCGGTACAGGAACGCCGCCCGCGAACATCACTTCCGGTTCATACGAAACAAAACAAGGCTCAGGAATTATCACTTCATCGTCATCATCAAGAATTGCCGTAAACACGCATTTGACGGCTTCCGAAACGCCTACCGTGATAACAATTTCATCCAGAGGATTGTAAGAAACCTTATAGAGATCTTCTAAATGCACGGCAAGCTTTTCACGCAGCTCGATCAAGCCGGAATTTGCAGTGTAGCCGATCCTTTTGTCATAAACAGCATCAAATCCCGCCTTGGCGATCGGCGCCGGTGTGGGGAAATCAGGTTCGCCGATACAAAGCGAGATGACATCGGGCATTTTTTCTGCAATTCCGAAGAATCGACGGATGCCGGAAGTTGGGATCCGGGACATGCGTTTTGCAAGGAAACGCTCGTAGGTCATCGTCTTGCTGTTATCTAGTGGCATATGGTTTTGGAATTGGGCTGAATCTCTAGGGGATGGGTTATCTACCTTAGCAAAAATCGTGCTAAAATATGCACGTTTAGGATTGTTGCATAAAATGGAAGAAAATTAAATAAGCGCGATATTAAATAATTATGAAATTTTGCCCGACCTGCGAGACCAAATACGATGAAGAAATCCTAAGATTCTGCATCAAAGACGGCACTCCTTTAGTTGATGAAAAATCCCCAGAGTTTACTGCGATTCCGAGCGAAAGTTCAGACGAAGACGGTGCGGACGAACAAACCGTTATTCGCAGAAACAAACCTTCTACGCCGCTTCCACCGCAGCCGCCGGATTCCGATACGGACATTCTCGACCCGGAAGTAGTGGATGAAAGCTATTCGACATCGCCGCCGCGCCGCGAAGATACTGAATCAAAAAGGATCGTTATTTCAACGGAAAACGAGCCAAAAGATCAGGCGATTCGTGCGAAAACTACTCCGCCTTCCGCGGGACGTCATCAGCCGCAGAAACGATCTAATGCAGCATTGGTAGCGTTGGTCTCGGTTTTTGGTACGATCATTGTATTAATGGGTGCCGTCGGTGTTTACTGGATTTTGAGCAGCCAAAATTCGACCGATGCAAATATAAATCAAAACGCAAACATTGATACAAACCTCGATGAAAACCTTGATTCGAATTTTAATGCGGATGATCTGATCGATAATCTCAATCTCAATACAAATGCTGACGACAATGCGAATTTAGATATTAACATCAACGCGAATGCGGAAACAAAAACTCCGACACCGACGAAAACTCCTACTCCGACACCTGCTCCGACGCCGGACAACGATAACTCAAACACAAACGCTAATGTAATTACGCCGAATGCAAACACGGCGACGCCAACACGAACACCGCCGACTGCTCCTTCGGCGACGCCTACTCCGGTTGCCACTCCTACACCGAGGTCAAATACGAATCAGACTGTAAACGTCGGGCAAATAAACGGGAGGGCGATACGCCTCCCGACGCCCGCCTACACTACGGCGGCGAGACAAGCGAGGGCTTCAGGGCGTGTTACGGTTCAGGTTGTGGTTGATGAAGACGGGAATGTGATCGCGGCAACGGCAACCTCAGGGCATCCGCTGCTTCGGGGTCCGGCTGAACAGGCAGCCCGGAAATCCCAGTTTAAGCCTGTATCCCAAAACGGACAAAACGTAAAGGCTACCGGAACAATTGCTTATAATTTTGTAAATTAATCGGATTCCTGCCCAAAACTCTCCGCCATTTCGACCGCCTTTCTCGGATCAACAACACCCCAGCCTTGCCGATCAACTTGATAATGAGGTAAACGCTCAGCCGTACAGATCAAAATTCGTTTTACCTGCTGTGCCGTAAGTCCAGGATTTGCTTCAAGCATCTGCGCAACTATCGATGAAACTATCGGCGCAGAAAATGACGTTCCGTCAACGTATTTATAGTGTTTTGTAATTACGTTTTCCTGTCGAAGTTTTAAAGCTATTATTTGTCGAATTGAATGAACGGGGCGATCAAGCGCGGCATCGAGCTCGGGAACGACATCCGGGTTTTCACGAATGATATCGTGGAGATCGTAATCATTGGCTTTATCGAGAGTTTCTAATAGATCAACTTGTTTCGCCGTCGGTGTGCCTGGAAGTATCGGGGCAGGAACCCAAATACTTGGCGCGATGACCTCGGGTTTTTGAAAGCCGTCGAGCGTGGGACCATATGAGCTTCGATACATCCCGCGTTTCGAACGGTTTATTGAGTTTCCATCGTCGAGACCGCCGACCGCAATACAGGACGGAGCGCTTGCCGGGGGAAAAACAGGATGATTCGAAAGATGCCCGGCATTTCCGACCGCGCAAACTATCACCAAACCCTGAGCGACACAATCCTCGACCGTTTGCGAAAGTGAATCATGGAGATAGCTTTGTTCGTAATCTCCTCCGGCGGAAATGTTTACAACCCTGATATTGTATTTCGTGCGATTTTCTAAGATCCATTCCAGACCCGCTTGAATATTTTGTTCGGTGATTCGTCCGGTTTTTGCAAGCTTTACCAAAACGACATTAGAATCTTTGGCAATTCCCCGATAAAAGCCGTTTGAAAGCGTGCCGTTTCCGGCGGCGACGACCGATGTCATCATCCCGTGCCAACTCGCTACATCGAGCTCAAAAAGCTGTGTCGTTTCACCTTCCCCGCGAAGCATATTTCTATAACCGATTATCCGATTTTTTGGCTGAATCAGGTCGTCGTGCGGGAAAAACCCGGAATCGAGAAACGCGATCGTTACCCCTTTTCCGGTATATTTTTCTACGGCATCGAGCCGCAATGGAGTTGAAAGCACGTGAGAACCGTCTTTCTGCATTGCGGCGTCTTGTATGATCTGATCTTGCGCGCGTTCGAAAAGCCGCACACATCTTGCGCAGATCGCCTCAAATTCCTTTGTGTCAGGAGCGTTTGCACGAACGAGTTTTTCAAGTCGATCCTCGAGCACGAGAAGGGGCACAAATTCGTCCTGCGCCTCCCGCGAGCAAACCGGACAGACATTTTTTCCAGAGGCAATATCGGCACTGGTTTGTCGCCGGGGGAATATAATTGAGTCTTGTGGAGTCATATAAAGAAATCTGTTAAAAGATAGAATGGCGAAAGATTCTAAAAAAGTAAACTAGCGAAGAGTCACATTTAGCGATCAAAAATGGAACGAAAAAAAGTTGGACTCGCATTGTCAGGAGGTGCTGCAAGGGGTTTTGCGCATCTCGGTGTTCTAAAAGCGTTTAAGGAAAATGATATTCCGATCGATTTTATCGCGGGAACTTCTGCCGGTTCATTTGCAGGGGGCGCCTATGCATCCGGAATGTCGATCGAAAGCATAGTCGAAATTGGTAAAAAGATCAGCTGGTATAAGGTTAGCGAACTCTCGTTTTCGGCTAGAGGGTTGATCTCAAACGCTCCAATAGCCGAACTAGTTAAGAACACATTCCCGTTTAACAAATTTGAAGATTTGATGATCCCATTTGCCGCAGTCGCGACCGATCTTGAGACCGGGAAAGAGGTTGTGTTTAAAGGAACGGGTGATTTAGGTTTCGCTATCTGTGCGAGCTGCGCAATTCCCGGAATCTTTGCGCCGCTTAAAGATGAAGATGGAAAACTTTATATCGATGGCGGAGTAGTTGCTCCAGTCCCAACGCAAGCGGTAAGAGATATGGGCGCGGACGTTGTAATTGCAGTCGACGTAATTTCCTGTGGTGCGACCTACTGGGGAAAGCCATCTACCCTCGTCGGGATAATTTTTCAATCCGCGATGATGCTTCTTCGAACGGCCTCGGTTCATCAACATTACAACGCGGACATGGTTATCATTCCCGAAATTGCTCATTTGCGACCGGATGATATTGGGAAGATGAGAGAATATATTGAGCTAGGAGAAAAGGCGGCCCGGGCACAGATTGATGAGATCAAGGAATTGATCAAATAATTCATAAACAAGCATCCTAGTAAGTGTGTCCGCAGCTTTCAAATTTTGGCGAGAACCTCAGACGCTGGCGCAAAACGCGGCAACCCCACGTTCTTTGCACAAAAAGGGACCTCGATATTATTCGAAGTCCCCATGCAATGAATTTTTATCCAGACTATCTAGACTTAATTTCTATCTTTAGAGTAAAATCGCCTTCCGTTAAACCTTCTGCTCCCGCCACGCCGATCAATATACTGTAAGGGCTATTTATCGAAATGTATTCAACCTTTCTTGTGCCGTCGTCTTTGTTAGTGACGCGCCGCGTTTTGCTTACGTTTGCATAGATCGGATAACTTGCTTCACAGGATATTGCGGATTCGACATTCGGCGGAACCGGTTGCTCGCGCATTCCCTGCCTGAGTGCATAAAGATTGATTGCTTTGCCGTTTTTTGGTGTTACAACAACTTTCATCGCCGAGGCCGCAGGAAGTGTTATTCGATAGAAAACATGATTTCCATTAAACATTTCAAAACGTGTTCCCGGAAAACACGCGACCGAGCTTCTTTCCGCCCAACGCAAGGACGATAATTTTGTGCCCTCGTTCAAATTCCCTGTCACCTCTCCGGCATCGTTTCCTTCGGGCAATTGCAAGGGTTTGACGGTGATCGGTTTTTGCTTTTCGGTCGGTTTCTTCTCTGTTTTGTTTCCGACCGCTTTCATTTGAGCATTCGAAAAACCGGCAAGCGCAAACATCATTATTACTATGGTTAAAGCTGATTTCATTGATTTTTTCTCCTTCCTTATATAAATTTACGAAAGCGCAGGCGCACTTCTTTGAGCCCAGCCCAGCCCTTTTCCGCACATTATAACAGACGTTTCGCGGACGAATTTTTGCCCATGTATAGGACAGGCTTAATTCTTCGTTTTACGAAGAGCTCTAAATAGCGAGTTCTCTGCTTGCTACTAAAGCCTAAAACGTGCAATATACATATGTTAACCCTTCTCTTGCATCAAAGTTTGATGTGCTAGTCAAAGACGGTTTGTTAGGATGAGTTTGAGAGCAGGTTTGTTTATTAATTATAGAAGTCGCTCTTGAAACTTTGAGCATCCGAAACCCGACTCTTCGCGAGCAGCCCGTTTTTCTCCGAAGCAAAATCGATTCGACACTTCTTTTGATATTCCCTTCGGGGAACTTTAGGTAAATATTATTATGTCAACGAAACTTTATGTAGGAAATCTTTCCTTCAATTCAAATGAACAGGATCTTGAAGATACTTTCGGAGAAATCGGAACGGTAGAATCGGTAAATATCATTGAAGATCGCGACACCGGTCGCTCACGCGGATTCGGTTTTGTCGAAATGTCCAGTGCAGAAGAAGCTCAAAAGGCAATTGCTGAACTCGATGGCAAAGAAATCGACGGTCGAAACTTAAAAGTAAACGAAGCTAAACCACGTGAAAACCGTGGCGGCGGCGGCGGTGGAAATCGCGGCGGCGGCGGCGGCGGACGCTGGTAAGAATTTATTAGACATTATTAATGTTTAATAAAAAAAGCCCCTGGCACATATGTCAGGGGCTTTTTTTTTTCTCTCGGCAGTCTGATTTAATTGACTCCATTTGTTTACCCGACTGATCCAAACGTCTGGATCAAATAAATTTCTTGAACAATGTCAGAAGCTATCCTCAAGAGTAATAAAGTAAACATTTCCGGCCAGGGCACTTCGCCTTTGATATTTGCGCATGGTATTGGTTCTACTTACCATCTTCCTTCCAATCCAGAATTTCATCAACGCTTTTCGCCGTGATCGGATGATAGCCGGACCGAGCTTTCTTGTAAATTTCTGCTGCACGCACTTTTCCCGCGGGTGTTTTAACAAGCTCCTCAAATAATGGTTTGACAAATTTTCGACGGCCCACCGTCGTTAAAAACTCCTCAAGTCGCCCATCGGCAGGGGCGTATTTGTGGTCAATAGACATCACGAGCCATTGGAAAATGATTTCTGAGTTGCCGGCTTTTGTTAGATTAAATGCCGCGTCGAGTTCTGCCATTTTATCGTTTCCAAGGTCCGAAGGAAGTGCACGAAGAAAATGGAGCCATTCCTGGGTGGTCCAGTCTTTTGCCGGAATATCTTTTGCCGCAGTTTTTTCAGCCAAAAATTCTTTTACGGTTACGTCGATCTTCTCAAACGCGTCCGATTTAGCCAGCGGAGCAGTTTTCGGCAAGCCCGGTTTGTTGATCCATTCATCTACCTCTGCATCGGTCACAACACCGGAATTCTTTTCAAGCAAGTTTGCCTTGAGATATTCAACGAACTGCTCGGTTGTAATGCTCTGAAACGCGTGTGATCTAAAATAGGTTTTGAGAAACTCATCAAACTTATCGCGTCCAAATTTCTCTTCCAAATAACGAAGAAATAGTGCGCCTTTTTCATACGGCACGCCGGTAAAACCGTCATCAGGATCGCGTCCTGTCAGATCTACATGAAGAATTTGATCGCGCTCATCCATCTTTGCAATTTCATCTTCGAGCCCTTTGCGCCCCAGCATCGCTTCCATCGAATACTGTTTTTCCCCGTAAACCGCCTCCGTGATTCGATATGTCAAGTATGTCGTAAAACCTTCATTAAGCCAGAAATCACGCCAGGTTGAATTCGTCACAAGATTACCCGACCAGGAATGGGCGAGTTCGTGCGCCACCAAAGATACGAGGCTTTTGTCACCCGCGAGGATCGTCGGTGTCGCGAAAGTGAGCATCGGATTTTCCATTCCGCCAAACGGAAAACTTGGCGGAAGCACGAGAAGATCGTATCGGCCCCACATATATTCTCCGTATAATTTTTCGGTGGCGTCGATCATTTTCTCAGTGTCTTCGAGTTCTTTAGCTGCTTTTTCAACTACGGAAGGTTCGGAATAAACGCCCGAACGTTTTCCCAGCGACTTGAACTTCAAATCGCCAACCGCAATCGCGATCAAATAGCTTGGGATCGCTTTCGGCATTTTGAATTCATATTCACCAGTTCGCGCGTTAGTTTGCGAATTTCCTTCCGCGCTCATTAGGGCGAGCAGATCTTTCGACGTTCTAACTTTAGCCGAATATGTGATGCGAACCTGCGGAGAATCCTGAAGCGGAATAAACGAACGTGCGTGAATCGCCTGAGCCTGAGAAAACATAAATGGCATTTTCTTTCCGGCGGTTTGTTCGGGTGTCAGCCATTGAAGCCCAGATGCAGTTGGGCTCGTTTGATAAGTGACTTTGACCCGATCGGCATCCGGCGGGAGGTCAATCGTCAACGGAGAACCTAAAAACTTATCTGCTTCGCCAACCTTGAACGTAGTTTCCTTATAGGTCTTTCCGCCATTATTTGAAGCTTCAACCTTTCCAATTTTTAGATCGCGTGTATCGAGAATCATCTGGGCCTTATCAGCGTCTTTGCCGCGTTCAAAACTCAACTCAGCCGTGCCTTTTATTGATTTTGTCTCAAACGAAACGTCCCAATCGAGATCGACATTTGTTACACGGATAGCTTCCGGGTTCGCATAGGAATGATGGTCTTTCACAAATACAATTTCCGCAGAAGTAGATTCCCGCTGCTGCTCTTCGGTTTTGTCGTCAGGTTTTTGTGCCGTTTCGCAGCCAAAGAATAGAGTGATAAGCAAAAAAGTACAAAAGACAATTGACGCTCGTGAAAAATTCATTTCAAATCTCCGCTTTATAGGATTTCCTCTAATTATAGTTTTAACAAAAAAAAACCTCCAACAACCGCCGGAGGTTTATGATATAAAAAACTGCAGGCTTACAAGCGCGACGAAGTGAGTTTCACATCCGCCTTCTGCCAGACGTTGTCGAATTTTTTCTGAACGTCAGCAGCTTCATCACTCTTTTTCTGTGCTTTAAGGGCTTGTATCAGTCCGTACATTGACCAACCATTTCTTGGATATATTTCCAGGTCTTTTTTGTAAACCTCTTCTGCCTTTGCATTCTGATCTGCTTCGATTAGTGCCATTCCGAGGGATTGTCTTGTCGGGTAATACCAGAAAGGCGGTTCCATATAAGGCAGTTTATCCTGAATCGTGACCGCGTCTTCAAACGACTTGATAGCCTTATCGTTATCTTTTTCAGCCATAGCAATTTCGCCTATTAGAAGTTTATCGGCGATATTGATTAAATCGCTTGCGGGATAATCGTTTTTATCAAGGAAACTCACCGTAACCGCTTCTTTCTTTTTGACAAGTTCGGCAGCCTCGGCTTTCGCTTTATCAAGTTGTCCTCTGCGTGCAAATGCTACGCCGCGGGCGTAGTTTCTTATAGCTTGAGAGTAATCCAGATTTTTGGGGAATTCGGGCTCTTCCAAAACCTCATCCCATTTTCCAAACTGCACCAACGCCAGGATTGGAATAGTCTTAAAAAATTCGACCGTAGGGAATTCCTTGATCTGTTCTAGTTTTACGTTTTGAGCAACCTTTCTCGCAGAATCAATTGCGAGCTTGCTTCGGCCCTCCATACTCGATGCTGCCCAAAGAAAGTGTATGTTATGCGGATAATACGCCGCAGGATAAAAACCCTGTGCGTTGCACTCAGCGATGTATTTTTCATCCACTCCAGCCGCACGAACGTTGGCCTCCGAAGCATCGTTGTACCGCCCGACTCTCCAATAGATATGCGCCGGCATGTGCACCAAATGTCCCGAACCCGGCACAAGATTCGCCAGCGTATCGGCAGCTTTTTCCGCACGCGCGGGATCAGTAGAAGCTTCAACCGCGTGTATGTAGAGATGCAAAGCGAGCGGATGTCTGGGTGACCGCTTGATTATTCGTTCAAGTGTTTCGATCACTTCCGCAGTCTCGGGTTTTGCTTTACCATCGCCAAGCCAATAATCCCAAGGCATGGTGTCCATGGACGCCTCAGCGAAGAGGGAAGCTGCGTCATCGTCATCAGGATATTTTTTGGAGAGTTTGCGCATGGCATCGGCATAGGCTTTATCGAGCGGTTCGCGTTCGGATTCCGGGTCGCCGTTGTATCGTTTTGCTAGCGAGTCGATATAATCCTGCTCAGCTTGAGATGCGTTCCCTTTTCGTTCGATTGCTTTTTGGAGCGCAGCGAAAGCATTTTTCCTTTCGTCTTCAGACATTATTGCTTTGCCGTTGCTCGTAACATTTATATTGGGACCGGTGGCAAGCGATTCGCCCCAATAGCACATCGCACAAGAGTCATCGAGTTTTTGCGCTGCTTTAAATGAGCGAATCGATTCGGCGTGATTAAACCCAAAAGCGAGAATCATTCCTTGATCAAAGTATTTTTGCGCATCAGGATTTTTGGTAGTGATCTTATGGGTAAAATCGCCCAACCCTTTAAAGAGAGGGGCGCCGGCGCGTTTAACGAGTTCTTCGTTATTATTGTTTACAGGATCTTTCGCAACCTGTGTTCCCGTACAGCCGAAATACAAAATTGAAAGTGTAGTTAAAAGCAGTTTCGTGTAATTCATCTTAGCACCTATTCCGGTATAAAATTCCGTGGTGAATCAAGGAAGAATCGGACCCTCGCGATTCTCTAAAAAACGGATACAAGAATGATTATACACCCGTGCGGAAAGATGGAATGAAAACAGAATGGGCGCGTTAATTTTGGTCGTAAGAGGAAAAAGATTGGATTACAGTTTCGAGACGGTGTCTCCAGCCGAAATTGTGCCCGAGCGAACTACCTTCGCGTTCAAACCGCGAAGACGCAGCTTTTTACCTTCTCCGGAATTTACAAATTTCATCGCATCGAACCCAAAACGCGATACAAACTTTTTGCAACCTGTATGCGGAATTGGGGTCACTTCGATTATTGTTTCGCCAATCGAAATCTTACTTCCAACCGGAAGATTTGCCTCATCAAGATCTAAATCAATGTAGAGCTGGTCACCGGCCAGCTTCCACCGCGCCCTTTCTTGAGCAACAAGGTGAATTACCCGAGAATTCATGATGTTTAGCTGCATTTCCGGGTGCCCAAAGCCATCGGTGGTTCTTCTGCTTCCGCGCTCTTTCCAGTTGTCCCCAATCAATCCATATTCAAGATCCAGCTTGCCTTCTTCAAGTTGTTCGCGTTCATTTTCAGCTGGTCGCCGCACGATCATTTCCAGAACACCGTTATTTTTCGGCGATTCCAGAATGTGAGCCAAACCTGCCTCGAGTTCTTCAGTCGTCAGGTGTTTCATTTTTCCAGATTCGTTATTTGTTTAGCGGTTATATCTTTTCCATGGATATTTTCCGTTGAGCACATTTGTAAAACTCTGAAACGGAGTAAAAAATGTTCGGTAAATTCTCATTCTCGTGCTGCTTTGGATTTTTTTCTCCAACCAGTTTTTTAAGAGATATTTATCGAGCATATCCTCACCGATAATAATTCCGGTTCCGGCTGTTGGCGTCACTACCAGATCGACCCACCCCATACGGTTTGGTCCTGCCCTATCGTACAAACCAACATTACCTATCGAGGCTTCGCTAATCGGTCCCAGCTCAAATTGCGTACTCCAAACTGCCGACCACGCCATTGCCTTAAAACGACTTTCCCAATATTTTTTTGACCTTCCAAATTCCTGCCGTTTTCCAAGATCAGAATTATTTAGAAATATCCGTCCAGTTACGGCGCCCTGCATCGGGTGAGCAATGTAATTTGTTCTGAAACTGTCACCGTCTTCCCATCTGCCAAGATTTTTCACCGCGTTTGCCCAGTCACGAAAATAAGGTCCGGCAAACTCCCGGCGCGTCTTTTTCTGGACCATCCGAAAGCCATGTTGAATGCCAAGGAAATACAGCGACTCTCTGATCGCCGGAATCCAGTGAAACTTGTCGGGTATTCCGTTTTGTTTTATAAGCGGCGGCGAACGAAAGGCCTCTGATTTCAGTTTCTTATCCAGATCTTTTCCATCTGCGTTAAGGGGTGTAAAGAACCGCGTTTTCTCATCAATTTGATCCATGAAATCTTTGTCGTCAATTAGAAACTCGATTTCAGAAATTGGATCACTGATTACAGCTCGCTCCGTTGGTTGTTCAGTTTCGTCTTCGTGCGTCTCGGTCATGGGTTTCAAATCGGGGTCGGCGCTTTCGCGAGAGCTGATAAGGTTGGAGATCGCAGAATTTGCAAGAGAGTCCTCTGCCTCTTGTGAAAAGATCACACTGCAACTAAGGAGGATTATGATTAAAAGCGATAATAATTTCATTTAGTATAAAGGGGTCAGTAGCTGTAATAATTTAGAAAAAACGGTTAAGGAGAGTGATGAACTGTTTGTCACTTTTTGCTATATCCTCCGATTGTACAAAAAAAGTGGGTAGAGAACTAAACGGACAATAGCATAAACATACGAGTCAGCATCATTAGAATCTAAGGATGTTCTGATCGAATACAACTTTGCATCTGAAATGAAGAATTTTATTTTTTTACTTCCATGCTTTGATAAACTTTCCCAAGAAATTCGTCGATCTTTCCATTTTCGATCCAACGAGAGACAATTACCAAATCGTTTTTCCGATCAATATAAATGATATTTGTGCCGTTTCCCAAAAACGCAATTGTGTCGGTGGGCGCGCTCGGATATAGCTTTCTCTCCGTATTGATATAGAAATTCATAAAACCGTAAGTTGTTTGGGCTTGGGTAGGCGTCGTCGCCAGCTTTAGAAATTCTTCCGACAGAATTTGCTTTGCCAGCCATTTACCGTTTCGCGCTGTCAACAAACCAAAACGAGCCATATCCCGAGAGTTTATAAACATCCCTCCGCCCCAATGTCCGCCACCGCTCACAGATTGTATTATTTGTCCGTCGATCAAAACGAAAGAGTTTTCGTATCCGTGCCAACGCCAGGTTTGAGAAGCGCCGATCTCATCCATCAGCTCGTCTTTTAAAATCCCGGGCAGCGGTTTGCGCCACACATTTAAGGCTGCAAGGGCAAGCAAATTTACGCGCACATCGTTGTATTCGAACACTGCGCCCGGTTCATTTCGCTTTCTTGTCAACCACGTATATGAATCTTTATCCGGTCGATCCGCCCAATCAGGTTTGCCCCAGAGCGTGCCCTCCCAGTCGCTCGTTTGCCTTAATAAAGAATCCCAATCGATTTTCTTGTTGTGCTCTGTTTCAAAAAGTGACAGAAACTTTGATTTGCCCAAGTTATCCGGATTGTCAGCTTTTGCACTGGGATCAAAAATAGATATTGGCGCCATTTGCGGGAAAACTGGAGATTTCAGATCACTAATTATTTTCCGGTCATAAGCCAAACCTACAACCGCGGCAAGGAAACTCTTGGTGACCGAATGGGTCATATCAACGCGAAACGGCTCGCCCCATTCCGCTACGATATAGCCATCCTTTAAGATCACACCCGTCGCGTCGCCGCGGGTTTGAAATGGTCCGATTGCCTCTCCAAAGGGTTCGCGTCCAAAAGACATTATTTGACCGAGTTCCTGATCGCGCGGCGCCATCGCCTCGCTCTTGATGGCAAAATCAATTGCTTCTTTTAGTTTCTCCGCGTTAAATCCTGCGCTTTTTGAATCACGTTTTTGCCAATCACTACTCGGCGGAAAGTAAACTTCTTGGGCAGAAACCGCAAAGGCAAAAATTGTGATGGAAAGGAAAAACTTTAGAGAGTTTTTATACATATCGATAAACTGGAACTATTGATGGTGTCCTCGATTATCGATTATAAATTGACGATTTGCCAAACTGTGTCAGGTTTTAATATTTGCTCTATTTCGTGTCTGTTGACTCAACCGAAAATTCTTCACTCACCGATATTTTCCCATTGATAAAGACATCGACGCGATAATCCCCGACACTCCATGATTTTGGCGGCCTTCCCGTAAATTCAAGGTGGTTGTCACCCTCTCTTGTTTTGTAACTGATGTTGATAAACGCTGAGTTTGGACGAATTCCTTTAACTTTTACGGCGACAAAGCTGACCTTAACGGTCACGACGTTTGCAGACGCTAGATTCAAATAGCAATAGATCGGGATATCTTTGGGTGAGAAAATCTTGACATTTTCAATTATATTTCCTTCGGAATCTTCCCTCGCAAGCATTATTGTGGCGTCAGGTTTTACATTTTCTCCGCTTTTTCCGGTTTGAGCTGCAATCCCGAGCCCGGTAAAAAGACACAATAATACTGTAACGATAAATTTCATCGATTCCTCCGTTTCGCCGGCACATGTTTTTGGATTATTGATTTTAAGACTAACTTAAAAACTCAGAATAAATGGTGCGTGAAGTCGGAAATTGGTTGTACGGCCGCAGGAATTTAGGCTAGACAAACCAGGTTGTGACCGAGCATCTATTTGCCGTAATCAATCATAAGGCAAAAACTACTGTTTTGAGTATGCGAGCTTAACAATGCCGTTGTTGAAGGTTTTTGTTTCTATAAGCTTTAGGTTAATTTCTTCGTCAAACGGAAGAAAAAGTGGTATGCCCCTGCCCAAAAGAACGGGGTGAATAAAGAGCACGATCTCGTCGATCAGTCCGCTACTCAAAAACTGCCTAATCAGGTTTCCACCGCCGACGAGCCAAATATCGGTTCCTTCTTCAGCTTTCAGTTTTTCACCAAACTCCTTAAAATCACCTGAAACATATTCGATTTCATCGATATCGCTTTTCATGACAGTTCGAGAAAATATGTAATTCTTCTTTCCGCCATAGTGAGTCATTCCAAGCGCAACTGCCTTTTCGTGGCTTTTCCTACCCATTAATACGGTATCGACGGAAGCGTAGAACTCTTCCCAGCCGTAATCAAGATCCGTCAAAAGCCAACTGACATCCCCATCTTCGCGAGCGATGTAATTGTCGAGGCTGTTAGCAATATATAATTTGATTTTTCTCATTGGTTTTTATTTCAGAAATCTAAGTGTATAGACATTCGAAAAGTTTCTAAAGTAAGGCCGCTGAAATCCCTTACGTTTGGATGATCTTGTGATATTTTACTTAGCTATGAAAACGATTATTTTAAGCACCGCGATTGGTTTTATCCTGTTAGGAACGATTATGGGACAAAGCGATAAAGCAAAAACACAGATTGCCGGGGACGTTCAAAAAATTCTCGATGACCAAACCCAGGCTTGGAATAAATGCGATTTAGCACAATTTATGCAGGGTTATTGGAAATCAGAAGAATTGAGTTTTACATCGGGAAACAAAAATACGCGAGGTTGGCAAGCCACTTTTGAAAACTACAAGCGGGGCTATGATTCTTGTGAGAAGATGGGCAAGCTATCGTTTTCAGAGTTGGATGTAACGGTATTGAGCGAGAAATCTGCGATGGTCCGCGGTAGATTCATGCTTGAGCGGAAAAACGACAAACCAACCGGCCTGTTTACACTGATCTTTCGGAAATTCAAAGAAGGTTGGAGAATCGTCCACGATCATACCTCGAGTTAGCTGAGCCGGATCATCGAACGTGAAGCGTTTGATTCGCGGCATGCATCCAATACTTTCTGAATTCTTAGACCGTCTTCAAATGTGGCAGCATGCTCGACTTTGGTCTTTCCTTCCTTAAGAGCCGAAACAATTTCCCGCGAGAAACTCATAAAACCACGGGACCAACCGCCGATTCTTGTGTTTGGCGGTGCCTCGCCCAAATCTACCTCTATCGGGCTCCAATCTCCGGCGCCCATTTTCGAAAACCATAATTCGCCGCTTTCGCCGATCATGATCGCGCCCTTTGTCCCAAAAATCTTTAGACTGTAATCATATTTGCCCGATTCAACCATCGAGAAAGAAGCCGTTCCGCTCGCATCTTGGGTTAACTCCGAATCGGCGAATTTTAGGATCATATTTGCTTCATCATCGCTCGTGACTCGACGCTTTTCGCCATCTGAATCAAACCTTTCTTTAACGTTTGTTTTCAGCATGCAAAAGACATCGGTAATATCAGTTTCCAGAAACCACCCAAATGAATCGACTGCATGAGAGCCGATAGCACCCAGAGCACCCCCGCCGGCTTCGATATCAGACCACCAATTCCATGGAACATCGCTTGTACCGCGAGACGCGTTTCGAAACATTTGTTTGAAATGCACGACTTTTCCAATTTCTCCGTTTCGAATCATTTCATACGCCCGTCGTCTGCCATTTAAAAAACGAAGTTCGTGATCGATAAAAGTCATTAAGCCTTTCGATCTTGCGGTCTCGGTCATCTCTGAAGCTTCGTCGGCGTTCATTGCCATCGGTTTTTCACACAGAATGTGTTTACCGTGCTCAAGAGCAAACATTACCATTTCGCGATGAAGATATGGGGGAGTCGTAATGCTGATGAGGTCGATTTCTTCACGTTTTGCCGTCTCCTTCCAGTCATTGGTGGAATGCGCGATGCCAAATTCTTCGGCAGTCTTTTCGGCATTTTCAAGATTTGCGCTGGCAACCGAAACGATTTCAGCATTTTCGCAATTTTGAAATGCGGGGATCTGGGTTAAACGCGCGAAACCTGTGCCGATCACTCCGATCTTGATTTTGTCTTTCATCTCTAAAATTAAACACTTTCGGCGTTTAAAATACAAAAACACCGGATACTATCCGGTGTTTGCGAAATCCTAGGTTTGATGCAAATTATCCTTCGTCGATCCCAAGCTTAAGCGAGCCCGTGTTTTTTTGTTGTTTGGTGTTTAGAAATTCGTTATAAACTTCGCGATCAGTATCTGAGATCTTAATAATTTTAGCACCAACAAGATATTGCGTTGCCGAAACGTGCTGACCGATTTGATTATATCGCTGACCGATCAAATCCATCTTGATCTTTCCACCGGGCAGATTGATTTCGGCATTTAATACACGTCCTTCTCCTACCAAATAAGTTTCTTTTAGACGGATCGATGATACGACGAACCCAATTCCTGTCGAGCTGAGGTCGCGAGTTTCTCCGCGGATCGTTGGAGCGTTTTTTGAAGTAAGCAGACTACCGGTGTTTCGATCGGGTCCGAGCGAAATAATAATCGACGTTTCGAATTCACATCTTTTTGGGACAGCACGTTTGTTTACTGACCTTCGAAATTTTGAAACCCATTCTCTTATCATTTTTTCTTGTCGTATAGCACGGGGGGCGTCGTGGTCGAGCAATAACTATAATGGTTTTTCGTCTCAATTGCAATCAAAATGACAAGAAACCACTTACGCAAACCCTAATTTCGCAATGGCTTACCTTGCATATCTTTGCTGATCAGAGCCGGTTGTGCCTCCTTTGTAATTTTAAGAGCAAACGAAAGCTTCCCGGATTTTCCATAGACTGCAGGGGTTGCAAGAGCGGTGTAGGTCGATCTATCTGTGCCCAGTATGACCTCATAGTTGTATCCCGTAGTAACAGAATTTATTGCGTCTTCGGGCACGAAGCCCTTTTCTATCAATGTTTTCAATTCGGTAAACGCACCGCCTTTTTGCATCGAATAGATCAATTGAGCCTTCCCGATCCTATCGAGCATCGCTTTTGCCTCCTGATGATGAACGTCCATTCGTAATGCAAAGAAATAATTCTTGCCTTTGGCTTTCGCCATTTTCTCGCCTTTTTCATCGGCGATAAGTACAATCCAGCGATCCTCGCTTTTTCGTAACTTTATTTCCTGTACTTCCATCTTATTTGTTTCTTCATTAGGAAGTTTAACGGTGACCGTCGCGGTTTTTCCAGCCACGATTTCGCCGTTTATTGGAATTTCATTCGGAACTTTCTGGGCGAGAAATCCGAAATCAACGCCCAGATCCTGCATTTCGTCATCCGATAATCCCTCGATTGCAGGACGAAGATTTGTCAGCAGCAAAGCATCGCGAAACTGCTTTTCGCGAAGACGCTTGTAAAAAACACGTACTGTATCTGCGGGCGAATCCTTTTCGATCTTTATTAGCGAACCCTTGTTGCGTTCTGCATCAGCCTCAGACGCGGCGATCTTTTCGGCCTCACGGGCATCAACCGATCGGGTTTCCGCATTCTCAGCCGTCGTCTTGTCTTCGATCTTAGCCGAGGCGCTACAACCGATAATGAAAACCGAAACGAGTAAAACGGCAAGAAACGAACAAACGGAACGCAAACAAATTTCAGTTTTGAACATTGAATTTCTTCTCCGAGATTGAAGGAAAATTAAAAAGGTTTGAAGTTAAAATACGTGGATTACGGTTAGGTCGCGTAACAAAAAACACGACGCACTTATTATAGCGCGTCGTTCCAAGAAGTAAAACAATTTTTACGCTTTTTGTACGATAATTATTACAATTATTCCTCGCTCTTCTTGTTTAGTAATAATCCGCGCCCGACGTAGTAAAGTAAAACCGCAAGCAGGCCGAATGGAAGCATCGCAAGCCAATCCGCATTTACCCCTTCGAAAAACGGATTATTTTCAGTCGCCCATCTATTGATAATTGAAAGCGTTTCCGCGAAGTAAACCGAACTCACTGCAAGCAAGATTCCCGCGAGAGCACCTCCCGCAATATATCCGGAAGCAAGCAAAACGCCCGGACTTTTGTCGGTTTCCGCCGTCAACTCTTCCTCGTCCAGATTCATAAACTCGGGTTTTTTCCTAATATATTTATCTACCGCCCAGCGAACCATGCCTCCGAAGAAGATCGGCGAAGAAGCATCAATCGGCAAATAAACTCCGACCGCAAAAGCGAGCGAGGATATCCCGCAGAATTCGAGCGTTATAGCGATCATCACACCAAGCAAAACAAGCCCCCACGGCAATTGTTGGCTCAAAATTCCCTTGATGATATAGCTCATCAGCGTCGCCTTAGGTGCGTTGTATTTTTCAACCTCCTGCGTAGACACATTTCCTGCGCTGTCTTTCGTTGCAATCGTTTTTACAACGCCATTAATTCCCGGGTCGACCAGATATACGGGTTTACCCTGCTTGTTTATCAAATATCGTCCAACTTGCCCGAGGCTCGGATCAGTATTATGCCAGACGCGATAATTTTCGGAATCGCCTAAAGAATCGCCGCGCCCGTCCGGTGTTTCGGATTTGAACTCGCTTCCCGTTTTGAGAAGTTCGTCAGCCGGAACTTGAAAACTTTGGGTGAACGTCTCGGGTTTCACACTCTGATAAACAGTAGAAGAATTGTTTAGTTGGATGAGGATCGGCCCCAAAACTAGAGCCGAAACAAGTGCGCCGATGAGGATCGCAACCTGCTGTTTCCAAGGTGTGCCGCCAACCAGGAATCCGGTTTTAAGATCCTGCGAGGTCGTTCCGCCGTTAGATGCGGCAATGCAGACAATTCCGCCGACCGAAAGTGCCGTAACAAAATAGGGGTCTGGCGCAGTCCAACCGAACAGGAGAAAAACGAGTGATGTCAGAAGCAGGGTTGCAACGGTCATACCCGAAATAGGGTTTGAAGACGATCCGATTTCCCCGGTCAAACGCGACGATACCGTTACAAATAAAAATCCGAAGATGATAATAAGGATCGCGCCCAAAATGTTCATCTTAAAGGTCGGCAGGATCGTGATCACAATGACCAAGGCAAGAATTCCCATGACAACCCACTTCATCGAAAGATCTTGGTCCGTGCGGGGAAGCGCACTTCCATCAAGATTTTTCTGTCCGCCGCGCAAATCCGCCAAACCGCCTTTAAGGCCATGCCAAATTACCGGAAGCGAACGAAAAAGGCTGATGATTCCACCGGCAGCAACCGCGCCGGCACCGATATATAATATGTAGGCTTTTTGTATTTCGCCGATGCTCATTTCACCGATCGTTTTTGCAGTTTCAGGTGCAAGCGGCTCGACGACACCGGTTCCGAAATATTTGATCATCGGGATCAGCACGAGATACGACAGGAATCCGCCGGCAAACATGATTCCGGCAATTTTTGGCCCGATTATGTAACCGACACCAAGAAGTGCGGGGTTATTTTCGAGTCCGATCGATCCGCCCTTGAAGGTTTCGCCAAACTCTTTCCCCGGATATTCTTTCCAGCCCGCGAAAACCTTCATTATTGTGTTGTAAAGAAATCCGACCGCAAAACCGAGCGTAATTACCAATCCACCATTCGTCGTCTCTAAAGAATCATCAGCCTTAACGATTTCCGAGGCGTTTTTAGATTCATCGCTCGCTCCGGCTTTTAGCACTTCGGCACATGCCGTTCCTTCCGGATATTTGAGGAAACCGTGCTGGTCTTTGATCAAAGCACGACGAAGCGGAATCATCATCAAAATTCCGAGCAGCCCGCCGAGAACGGCAACCAAAGTTACTCGAGTAAATTCAAGATCAAATCCCAGGATCAAGATCGCCGGCATTGTTACACCCACCCCAAATGCGATCGATTCACCCGCACTACCGGCAGTCTGAACAATATTATGTTCGAGGATCGTGGCATCCCGCATTCCGAGTTTCGAAAAAATTCGAAACAGTGTTATTGAAATTACCGCAACCGGAATTGATGCTGACACCGTCAAACCTACTTTCAGGACCAGATAGAGTGACGACGCGCCGAAGACCACGCCCAATATCGTTCCAACGATCAAAGGCATGATCGTCAATTCGCGCATATCGTTTACTTTGTCTGAAATGTACGGGCGAAATTTTGCCAGAAATGGATTGTCTTTCATAAATGATTACGGACGATCTAAAAATACCGGGGAGAAATTCAGGATTGAAACTTGCGTAAATCTACAATGCATCGCCAAAAAAGGCAATATAAATCAATTGTTTTCAGAACTTCAAAATTCATTTATACTTAGAAAAAGATCTACAAAATCAGATATGTATAAAAAATACTTCTTTGCACCCTTGTTGCTTTTCGCAATTCTGCTTTCCGCTTCGTTGGCGGGCGTCGCTCAAAAAAGTGTTCCCGAACCAAAAGATGTTTTGGGATTTACACCGGGCGATGATTACAAGCTAGCTTCCTGGGCGAAGATCGTCGAGTATTTTCAAAAACTCGATGCGGCTTCTGACCGTGTGATTTTTAAAGAGATTGGAAAAACCACCGAAGGAAAGCCCTTTACGTATGCATTGATCTCGTCTCCCGAAAATCTTAAAAAGCTCGAATTTTACAAATCAATAAACGACAAGCTAGCCGATCCGCGGTTGATAAAACGGAGCGACAAAGAATCAGCGAAGCTCATTATACAAGGAAAAACTTTTGTTTTAATAACGCACGGTATTCACTCGACCGAAGTCGGCTCGACGCTTTCTTCGACACTTATTGCCCACCGTCTCGCTACGTCGAATGAACCCGATATCAAAAACATATTGGACCAAACAATTATTGTGATGGTTCCGTCGCTTAACCCTGACGGTGTCGATATTGTAAAGAATTGGTATGACAAAACTCTCGGAACAAAGTTTGAAGGAACATCGCCGCCCGAACTCTACCAAAAATATGTCGGACACGATAATAATCGCGATTGGTATGCGTTTACACAGATTGAAACGCAGTTGACGGTCGAAAAAATCCACAATGTTTTTCATCCACAGATCGTTCACGATATTCATCAGCAAGGTCAAAATGCTGCAAGATTTTTTGTTCCACCTTATGAATCGCCGGTCGAGCCAAACGTTCCAAAAGAAATAATCGAAGGCTACACCGAGATCGGAAACTATATTGCGAAAGAAATGCGCGGGAAGGGTTTTGAAGGAATTACAAACAACACGACGTATGACGCATGGACACCTGCGCGTGCCTATTCGCATTATCATGGTGGAGTAAGAATTTTGAGCGAAACGGCTTCAGCAAATCTTGCATCACCGATCGAAGTTAAGTTTGAAGATCTGCGTGGAAGACGTGGTTTTGATGCAAAGAAAGAATCGGAAAATTTTGGACCGGTCTGGAAAGGCGGCAAATGGGGAATGAGAGACATCACGAGCTTTATGACGACCGGGGCATTTTATTTAATGAAGCACGCTGCGGAAAATCGTGAAGCTTGGCTGAAGAGGTTTTATGAAATTGGCAAGGATGCAACACGTCCCCGAAAAGAAGGAGAGCTATTTGCCTATGTTTTTTCCCGAAACCCAAAGGAGTTTGTGAAGGAACAAGATTCAAATCTAGGTTTTGTGTCTCGACAACACAAACTCTTGTACATTTTGAACAAAGCGGGAGTTGAAATCGATGAACCAAAGGGTCTAATCAATAATAAAAGGTATCCGAAATACACTAGCATTATTAGATTAGGTCAACCCTACGGTAGTTTTGCAAAAACCCTTCTCGAGAACCAAGTCTATCCCGACCTAAAAGATGATAACGGCTCTCCAATCGCACCTTACGACGTCACCGCGCACACACTTTCCCTTTTAATGGGAGTCGAGTTTGAAGAAGTTTTCAAACCATTTCAATATCGGAAACCAAATTATGGGATAGGATCGAGTGGAGGCAGAGGTTGCGAGGATCCGCCACGATACGCGATATATCGCTCATATATGCCTTCTATGGATGAAGGCTGGACTCGTTGGATATTTAGACAACCAAATGGCTACGAGATCGGTTGTGGATATGTTGACAACATTTTAAATAAAGAAATCATTGACGAAAATGGCAGTAAAACTAAACGCCCGTCTGCAATAGTGTTCCCTGACCAATCGTCAAACTCGATCTTAAACGGCTATAAAGAAGACTCGATGCCGCAGGAATACACGGGTGGTCTCGCCGGGAAAGGGGTCCTAAATCTCAAGAAATTTGTGGCGGATGGCGGAACCCTTGTCTTCCTAAACGGCTCTTCGGATTTTGCCATTGAGGAGTTTGATTTGCCCGTCAAAAATATACTCAAAGGTTTGAAAGACAAGGATTTCTACATTCCTGGCTCGATTCTTAGGACAGAAATAGACACTTCGCACTCAATTGCTAAAGGAATGCCGAAAAAATCGATTGCTTGGTTCGAAGATTCGCCGGCATTTGAGGTCCTGGACAATTCGCGCGTAAAAGTGATCGCTAAATACCCTGAAAATTCTGAGGAAATTCTGCTTTCCGGTTGGGCACTCGGTAAAGAAAAGATTGCTGGAAAAGCGGCATTGGTCGAAGTGAAAATGGGTAAAGGGAAAATAATTTTGTTTGGTTTTCGTCCGCAATATCGCGGACAATCTCTGGCGACATTTCCTTTGTTATTTAACGCAATTTCGGAATAAGCCGAAGATACGGGAAAAACTGGATTTTCCGAACTATTGCAGCTACAATGGCGTTATAACGATTAATAATGGCAAAGCCAAAGAAAAAATTTAATACAAATCCGCTGGACCCCAATTTCCCCGAGCAAGTGAGAGATGAGGAAGCAAAAACTACAGTTTTGCCGGGGTCGGACCGAGTAACGACAAAGTTTGCGGATCCGGTAGAAACCGAGCGGCAGACCCGGAAATTTAACAAAGCCGAATTTGGCGAATTTGAGTCGGGGTTTAGCGATAGTGGAGATCACGAAACAAATTATCAACCAATTCCAGTTTATTCGGGCAAACCAGAAACAGTAAAAAATCTCAGCATCGGAAGCATAAGCTTGCCAGAAAATATTTTGACGATGCTGCCGTACATTCCGTTTGCATTTGTCGGTCTGATCGCGGGAATCGTCGAGTTGATCTTTATTCCAAAGAGCGAGCCGAAAGTGCGCTATCATGCAGCGCAAGGAATCGCAGCCCATATTGCAATCTGGATCGTGCTGACCGTACTTGGATTTTTAGGTTTTGCGAGCGACGCGGCGGAAGTGATCGGAACCGTTTTCAGCATAGTTACAACGATCTTCCTTCTTGTATTCGCGTATAAAGCGTGGCAGGGAAAACCGATTCACATTGAAACCGTCCAGGATCTGACCGATTGGCTCGAAGAAAAGATCGCTCCCCAAAAATAATATGGTTTATTGTTCTAACTGTGGCAACGAAGTCAAAACGGGCTTAAATTTTTGCAACCGCTGCGGCGGGAGAATTAGCGGAGAATCGATATCGGACGCAGAAAGATTGACCGTGGCCTTTGCAATTATCGGCGCTTCTGGATTTGGTGTTCTGGTCGGATTGGTCGCCATTCTCTTAGGTAATAATTTTCCGACTGAAGGCGTCATAATTACTGTGATAGTTTATCTGGCGACACTTTTCGGTATTTGTTTTCTTACACTCCGTCAAATTTCGCAGCTTAGCCACGCTTCTAAGGAAAAAGAGAAAGCTTACCCCGTGTCTTACGAAGCACCGCAGATCGGACAAGCAAATGCAAACCAGCTCGAGGAAGCCAAACAAGCGCCGGCCAGTGTTGTCGAGGACACCACGCGGACGCTTAATAAGGTTCCGGTTGAGCGGAAGTAACTTTCACGATAAAATCCCGCAATGTCGTTTTACACCAAGATCTTCATCTTCTTTTTGGTTTTTTGTTTTATCTCGCTCCTAGTGTATTTCCTTGTGGTTTGGGCATTTTACTGGGGCGACAAGGAAGAGCAGCCGAAGAAAAAGTAGAATGAAGCAGGCGCAAGAAGCGTTTACCGGAAAATCTTATCTATCAGAATAATAAGACCATAAGATAAAGAGGCGATTATTGCGGCCATCGGAATCGTTAAAACCCACGCCCAAATTATTTTAGTCGCAACGCCCCATTTAACGGCCGAGAGGCGTTTAGCTGATCCTACCCCAACGATCGAACCCGTAATTGTATGAGTGGTAGAAACCGGAATTCCGGTCATTGTTGCCCCGAAAAGCGTCAGGGCGCCCGCGGTTTCGGCACAGAATCCGCCGACCGGCTGTAGTTTTACTATCTTTGTTCCCATAGTTTTAACAATTCGCCAACCACCCGACAGTGTCCCCAAACCAATTGCAGCGTGTGCTGCCAAAATCACCCAGAATGGAACGCCGGGAAGTTTTCCGCCTTCGGCATATTGCAGATACCCTCCGGCGGCGAGAACTGCCGTGATAATTCCCATCGTTTTTTGAGCGTCATTTCCGCCGTGTCCAAGCGAAAAGGCAGCGGCCGAGAAAAGTTGTCCGACCCGGAAAACTTTATCAACTTTTGAGACCGTTATGCGCTGAAAGATCCAATAGACCGCGATCATAAAGACGAAGCCTAAAGTCATTCCGATCAGCGGCGAGAGAATAATGAATGAAAGGGTTTTTATCCAACCGGCGGCGATCAGTACACCTTCGACCCCTTCTAGACCCTTGAGGCCGATGTACGCGGTGATTGCTGCGCCGGCATAACCGCCGACGAGTGCATGTGAACTTGAGGTTGGAAGACCCAGATACCAGGTTATCAAGTTCCAAATGATTGCACCGAGGAGGCCGGCGAGGAGAACGTATAGTCTGAATCCGGGCGTGATCGTATTTATATTGACCATGCCGCCGCCGATGGTTTTTGCGACGCTTGTACCAAAAACTAAAAAGGCTATAAAGTTAAAAAATGCCGCCCACGCAACAGCTACACCAGGTGACAAAACGCGGGTTGCAACTACGGTCGCAATCGAATTCGCAGCATCGTGAAAACCATTCACATAATCGAAAACGAGAGCAACAATAATGATGAATACAACCAAACTAAAGGCTACAGCCTGACCGTCCATAAATTCCGGATTTCCTAATTATGTTTTAATACAATACTTTCAATAATATTAGCGACGTGTTCGCACCGATCCGTACCGTTTTCAAGAATTTCGTAAAACTCCTTCAATTTGATCAAAGTGATCGGATCACTCTGATCTCGAAACAGCTCTCCGATTGCACGAAAATAAATGTCATCTGCTTCATTCTCGAGTCGGTGGATCTCGACGATATAACGATTCATTCCGTTTGGTTTATTGAGCATAGAAACCGCACCATGTACCTCAACCGATAGACGATACATCGTATCCGCCAAACTCTTTGCGCGGTCGTTTACCTCTTGAATATCGTAAATCAAAACAGCCCGGGCTGCGGCGTCAATGTAATCGCATACATCGTCCAAGGCGACCGAAAGCGTGTAGATATCTTCCCGGTCAAAGGGAGTAATAAACGACTTATTCAATTTGGTTGTGATCTTATGAGTTAATTCATCGCAGTCGTGTTCAGTGTCTTTTATCTTTAAATAAAAGTCTTCGAACTCGCTGCTCTTGCTGTCCAGCATCTTTACCAGAAGCTGCGCGGCGTCCTGAATTTTCGCGGACATTTGCGAAAAGAAGGCAAAATACTCGTCTTCCCGGGGCAGTAAACTAAAAGCCATGGCGTATTTAAGGATCTCCGTTTATTTTTTTGAAGTGAGTTCAATATATACGGAGATGATGCGCTTGTCTAACGTTTCAAGCAATCTAAAAAACGACTATTTCTTTTTCTTCCGGCTGTGTTTAATAAACGCCGCTTCGGTAAGATAAACATTGAGTTCGCAGATATCTTTTACATAGTCGCCGATGCGTTCTAGGTGTTTTGCGACGAAAAGCAAATGAGCCGCGCTTGTCGTGGTCTCGGGGGATTCGATCATGATCTCCATGAGTTTTCCGAAAACCCTTTCATAACTCTTATCAATTTCCTTGTCACGTTTTATGACTTTACGCGAAGCATTTGCATCTTCGGACGTAAACGCATCAAGGGCAGACTGCAGCATTTCACCTGCGACTTGCGCCATAAGCGGAAACTCAACGTACTCAGTTATCTGCGGTTCGTCGTTTAAGATCAATGCCGCCTCGGCTATATTTGCCGCGTGATCTGCAATTCGCTCGAGCATTGGAGTAATTTTCGCTACCGAGATCACAAAACGAAGATCATGCGCCGCAGGCTGCTGAAGAGCTAATATTTCAATGCTCAAACGATCGATCTCGAGCTCCATTTTGTTTATGATCTTGTCACCTTTTATGACTTCTTTTGCGAGTTTGCTGTCGCGTTCGGTTAATGACTGCATTGCTTGGTGAACGGCTATTTCTGTTGTGCCGCCCAGCAAAAGAAGCTTGTCTCTTAAAACGTCTAATTGTTGGTCGATGATTCTATTTTCCATTTCGATTTCCAGCTGCTAAATATTTATCCGAATCGTCCGGTTATGTAATCTTCCGTCAGTTTGTCCTCCGGGCTTGTAAACATAATTTGCGTCGGGTTTACTTCGATCAACTTCCCGAGCATAAAAAATGCCGTTTTATCTGAGACTCTCGCGGCCTGCTGCATATTGTGGGTGACTATTGCGATCGTGTATTTTTTCTTCAGTTCGACGACGAGTTCTTCAATTTTTTGGGTTGCAAGTGGATCAAGAGCAGATGCCGGTTCATCCATGAGCACGACCTCGGGTTCGACAGCTAATGCACGTGCGATGCAAAGTCTCTGTTGTTGCCCACCCGATAAACCAAATGCCGAAGTGCTCAAACGGTCTTTAACTTCTTCCCAAAGCGCAGAATCTTTAAGGGCTTTTTCTACGCGTGCTTCCAAATCTGTTTTACTCGAGTGCATACGATTTATTCGGATCCCGTATGCTATATTTTCAAATATGGATTTAGGAAAGGGGTTGGATTTTTGAAATACCATTCCGACTTTTCTACGGAGTGCAACGACATCCGTTTTTGGAGCATAAATATCTTTGCCGTCGATCAAAATTTCACCCTCTACACGTGCGATCGGAATCGTATCGTTCATTCGATTGAGTGTTCGCAAGAATGTGGATTTGCCGCACCCCGAAGGCCCAATAAACGCCATCACTTCACGCTCCGGAATTTCCAGCGAGACATCATAAAGTGCCTGGTTCTTCCCGTAGTAAAAATCCAAATGTGAAATGCTTATTTTGCTTTTCATAAATCCAATTGCAGAAAACGTACGCCGGTCAGAACAGCATCATTATCACTAAAATCGCTTCCTGGTAAAAAATCTTACCAGAATATTTATAAACAAGATGAGCCCAACCAATACGAGAGTTGCAGCCCAAGCCATCTGATGTTCGACCTCAAATGGTCCGGTCGCAAAATTATATATTTGCACGGTTAAAGAAGACATCGGCTGATCATAAAAGTAATTGTAAAAACGGCTGTTCAGGGCGGTAAACAATAGAGGAGCAGTTTCACCCGAAATTCTTGCGATTGCAAGCATCGCACCTGTTGCAATTCCTGTTGCCGCTGCGGGCATAACGATGTTCCAAGTTACCCGCCATTGTGGTGCACCAAGTGCGAGGGCTCCCTCGCGCATTGATTTTGGTACGAGCCGGATCATTTCTTCACTTGTTCGTGCAACGATAGGGATCATAATGATTGCCAGCGCAATTGCTCCCGCTAAGCCCGATTGCCTCGTCATCGGCAGCACAACCAATGTGTAAATAAAAATACCGACTATGATCGAAGGCACGCCGATCAATGTATCCGCCAAAAATCGTACCGTGTTTCCAAACCAATTATCGCCAAATTCGGCAAGATAAACTCCGGCGCCGATACCGATCGGCAAACCGATCAAAGAGGCAAGCAATGTCATCAAGCCGGATCCGACGATCGCATTTCCAATTCCACCGCCTTCGCCTACAGGTTTTGGGGTGTCGGTCAAAAACTCCCAGTTTATTGCACCGAACCCACGAACGGCAATGTATCCCAAAATCATCAGCAAAATTGAAATCGCAAAAAAAGCACAGGCTGCGGTCAATCCTGTCATCATCGTGCTAATAAGCTTTCTACGATTGTGTATCGATTCGTTCATTCTTAGTTTTGCCAGACTAGCTCATTCACGTTGCTTTAGCCGTTCCGGTTCCTTTCGCGACCCGCGCGACCAAGAGCTTTGCCAAGCCATTTACTACGAAAGTTACGAGGAAAAGTACTAAGCCCATTTCAATCAATGCGCTCATATACATTTCGTCGGTCGCTTCTGCGAAATTCGCAGCGAGAACGGAAGCTATCGTGTAAGCCGGCTCGAAAAGCGACGATGAAATTTGCGGCGCGTTTCCGATAACCATAGTGATCGCCATTGTTTCACCAAGCGCTCTTCCTAATCCTAATACTATTGCGCCGGCGATTCCGGACGCAGCATTTCCCAAAACGATTTTCGTTGTCTCCCATTTGGTTGCGCCAAGCGCGAGCGCTGCTTCACGCTGCGTTGTTGGAACAACTTCAAGCACATCACGTACGACAGCCGTGATGATCGGCGTTATCATGATCGCCATTATCAATCCGCCGGTCAGCATTCCGATTCCTGTCAAACGGCCTTGAAAAAATGGTAGCCACCCGAAATAATTTTGTAAGAAAACTCCAAGATAGTTGCGAATAAAAGGTGCTAAAACAAAAATTCCCCACAATCCGTAAACGACGGAGGGAATTGCCGCGAGCAGCTCGACCATAAACGCAACGGGTGTTGCGACTTGTTTCGGCGCTTGCTCGACCAGATAGACTGCGATTCCAAGCGAAATAGGTACCGAAATAATAAGTGCAATAAGCGACGAAACTATCGTGCCGTAGATAAATGGCACAGCTCCGAAAACGTTAGACGCGGGTTGCCAATCGGTTCCGGTTAAAAAGCTAAACCCGAATTCCTTTATGGTAGGCACAGAATTCCATACCATCATGAGAATCATCGCGACGACAATCACAACAATCGTCGCTGCAAAGATAAATAAGATGGTTCGGAATACTGTGTCGCCGATTGTGCCTGTTTTTGCCAAGTTTATTTGCCAGCAGCTTTTGCGCTTTCGTGCAGCTGTTTTCCATCAGCTGTCAACGAATTGATTTTTGCTTCAACCTTTTCAACTATTTCTTTTGGCAGCGGAGCATAATGTAGATCCTTTGCGTACTGCGAGCCGTCGTGTACCGCCCACCAAAGAAAATCCACCAAAGCCTTGCCTTTTGCGGCATCCTTTTGTTCTTTGTAGGCGAGAATATATGTGAAACTCGAAATCGGATATGTATTTTCACCTTCGGCATTAGTAATATTTACGCGTAAATCTTCGGGCATATCCTTCACTGCACCGGCGGCGGCCGACGAAATGTTTTCGATCGAGGGTTCTACAAAATTCCCAGCCTTATTTTTGATCAATGCGACGGGAAGTTTATTTTCCTTTGCAAACGCGACTTCCACATAACCAATTGTGTTTGGGGTCTGCTTTACCTGTCCCATCACACCGTCATTACCTTTTGCGCCAAGACCAACTCCCTTAATCCAGTTTGGTTGTTTGCTTGGCGTAACTTTCTCTTTGAAACTTTCGCTGATATCGGAAAGAAAATCGGTGAAAACTGCAGTAGTTCCGCTCGAATCAGCACGATAAACCGGGGTAATGTCCGCATCTGGAAAATTAGCATCCGGATTATCGGTTTTAAGTTTCGGATCATTCCATTTCTTGATCTCGCCCATATAAATAGCCGCAATCACTTCCGGCGTCAGTTTCAGCGGTTTATCCACACCTTTAAGGTTATATGTCAGAACGACTGCTCCGAGAACTGTCGGGATATGAACAATTTCGCCATCGGCTTTTTTCATATCATCATCTTTCATCGGATCGTCGGAAGCGCCGAAATCCGCAGTTTTTGCAATGATGGCTTTTTGACCGGCTCCCGAGCCGACCGATTGATAGTCAATTCTTATATTTTGATGAAGTTTTCCATATTCGCTCATCCATTTTTCATATATTGGTTTTGGGAAGCTCGCACCGGCGCCCTGAAGCTTTGTTCTTCCTCCCGATACGGATGAACCGTCTCCGAAGGATTCGCCGCTACACGCCATTGCGAGTGCAACCGTAAATACCAAAATTATTGCTAATAAATTTCTCATTCTAATGATTGAATCTCCTTTCGCTAAAAAATGAAAATTAACCTAAATCGCCTCAGGTTATTCACTTTTTTGTCATATAAGCGAGGTTTAAAAGTAAAAAAATAAACACAGTTTAAGCCTCGTTTTGCACCGATTATACTTAAATTTTTACCAATGGAAATTATTTTCGATGTGTATTTAACATTTCGTTAACATTGCTCTAACATAGGTCGTATAGAATTCAGATCAAGCTCGAAAATTCCACGAATAATAAGCGTCAAGGCAACAAGCCTTAATCGCTTATATCTAATATTATGGATCTTATTCACGACTTGGGAAACGAAATTGTTTTTGCGCTTCTTGTAGAAAAAAAGTACGGCGACAGGCTACAGTCTAAAGAAGTTTTGCCACTTGTCCGGAAAATTGGAGAGGTGCTCCAGGTGGTTTCCGAAAAAGACCATTCCGAACCCGAACCCGACTTCTTTGTGACAGCCGGTTGATTGGTACGCCTTTCAATTCGTACCAAGTAAATTGCAACCGTACCTGCTTGAGAGCAAATTAAAGAATCCTTAGCCCCGCTAACATATTCTTTGAGGAAATCGCACGGGATTCCGTGCCGATTTTTCAGTCAACTCCACAACCTAGTATTCTCATCATAGGTGCGCCTTAGAAATTGCACAATTGCCAATTTCTTTCGCATTGCATAAACTTAATTAAACAAAACATAAGAAATAGATATATTTAGAGTCTTAGAAGTTTCGGGAGGATAAGATGAGAAGATCCAATTTGGGTAAAAATCTGGCGGCGTTTTCGCTGGTTTGGGTTCTATTGGTAATGCCGATAGCGGCATTGGGACAAACCAAGGTCAGTTTGCCAAAAAATAAGTACAAGGTCGAAGACGACGTAAAAATCGGTCAGGAATATTCCCAAAAAGTGGAAAGTGAATTCCCGATGATAAGAGATTCGGCATCGGAAGCCTATATCAATGAAGTCGGTATGAGACTGGCAAACGCAATTCCGAGTGAATTTCAAGAGCCTGCGTTTCGGTATAGTTTTAAATTTGTAAATACAAGAGATATTAATGCCTTTGCACTTCCTGGTGGTTATATGTATGTCAACAGGGGTCTTGTTCAGGCTTCGAAAAATGAAGGTGAACTTGCAGGTGTAATGGCACACGAAATAAGTCACGTTGCATTGCGGCACGGAACCGCCCAGGCTACGCGGCAGAGTAATCCGTTAACTCAGCTAGGAATGCTCGGTGCAATTATCGGCGGCGCGATTTTAGGCGGGCAGGCTGGTGCCCAGCTTGGAGCGGCAATTTTCGCTGGGAATTTTGTTTTAAAGTACAGTCGCGAATACGAAACAAACGCAGATATACTTGGCGCGAGAATAATGGCTAATGCCGGATATGATCCCAGAGATTTAGCGAATATGTTTAAGACTATCGCGGCTCAAAGCCAGGGTGGGCGACCACCTGAATGGCTCAGCAGTCACCCGGATCCGGATAGGCGCTATAACACTATAATCAATGAAGCCCGACTTCTTCGTGTTTCGTCAAACCCAATCAAGGTAACCCGCGGTTACTCCAGGGTTAAAGAGCTTTTCGCTTCGATGCCTCAGGCAAGAACGATGGAGGAGATCGAAAAGAATGCTCCGAAAAATCCGAACGCCGGCAATACCGGCAACACGGAGCAACCGGCTGGAAATTCGGAGATGTCGCGCGGCACTTACTCCAGAAGCGTTCCACTTCCGTCGAATTCATCGCGAAATTATACGGGAGGGGACGTGTTTCAAATGAGCGTTCCATCGAACTGGCGCGAATTTCCCGATCAAAGCAGTGTGATGTTTGCTCCGGAAGGCGCTTACGGAAATAACGGTATCACGCACGGTGCACTCGTTGGCATTACGGCGACCCAGCAACGGAGTCTTGATGCTGCGGCCCAGGAATATGTTAACGGAGTTCTACAAGGTAACACTTACCTGAAACGCACCTCAAATTTTTCTCGCTTTACTTTGAGCGGCAGACAGGCACTGGCTGTAAAACTTGCAGGGACGTCGCCCGTTACAGGTGTTACAGAATATGCGCTGATCTATATGACGCAATTGCGGGATGGGAAATTATTCTATGTAGTCGGGGTGGCGCCCCAGCGAGACCAATATCGCTACAACCCGTCGTTTAACCGAATAGTTCAATCACTCCGTATAAATAGCGGCGTGTAATTTTCTTTTACCGGTTGTAGCTCTTTCGCTTTTAGGCTTGAGCTGCAACCGGTTTTTTGCCTCCTTGACGAGATAAGTTTATGAAAATAAAGGGTTTAATTATTGCTACACTGATGACAGCATTTATAAGCGTTGGATCTTCTTTTGCGCAAACGAATGTTAACTTTGGAATCAATTGCGACGGAAATAACAGTTCGCCAATAAAATGCGGATATTTTACGGAGGGATACCAGGACGGAGCGAACGACGCGAGAACCAAACGTGATCACGACTACAAGCGGTACCGAAATAAGTATGAGAATCAATATGAAAATTCATACAAAGAAGGATATGAACGCGGCTATTCCAGCATAATTCCGTTTTCGCGTTGGAACGATAAACAAAAAGACATATATCGTCAGGGTTATAACGATGGCGATGATGATAAGGACAAGAGAATTTCTCGTCTCCCGCGACGCTACGAGGGGCAGTATGACCGCGAATTCGATGCATATTATCGAAAAGGATATTTTGACGGTTACGATCAGCGACCCAGACAATACGATGTACCCCTCGATGATGTCGTGAATCCTATAAATCCAAACGTAATAGGATTTCCAACCAGAGCTCCAAACAGGGTTGATTCTTCGACTGGCTCGTTGATCTGGGAAGGCCGAATCGACCAAAGAGCAAACATAATCTTACAAGGCGGAACGGCTCGTGTGCAGACTCTCGCAGGACAGAATTTAGGACAGGGAGTCCGAAATCTAAATGGACAGCTGCCGCAGCGGCAGGCAACAGTCATGGTGAACAAGCTCGATGGGCGCGGTGTTGTCAGCGTAATTCAGCAACCGACACGAGTAAATCGGTACACGACAATTGTTCAGATAAATGATCGCGGCCGAGGCGCTGACAATTATCGTCTGCAGATATCGTGGCAATCCACAAACGCATTCGAAAATTACAGCAGAGGTAGCTTGAAATGGAAGGGGCGGGTAGATCAAACTGTGACCTTGCGAATTTCCGGTGAAGACGCCGAAGCTTTTACGATTTCCGGACGAAACGTGGTCGAAATCTCGAATAACCTCGACGGCTACCTTGCTCGCCGACGGGGAACAGTTTCGGTAAGAAAACTCAATGGTCGTGGAACAGTTTCGATTCTTGAGCACCCTTCGCCGCAGAATAATTACAACGCGGTTATTCAAATCTTCGATCCGAAATCGAGCGATGATGAATATGAAATTGAAGTGAGCTGGTAATTGGCGGTTTTCTAAAGTAATGAAAAAGAGGAGCGGATTCATTTCCGCTTCTCTTTTTTCTTTTTAAATAAACTTCTATAAATGGTCAGGTTTCGCGCTTCGACCGATTTCTCTCGTTCGGTTTTTATCGGCAACGGATTTTCTTCAATATCAAATTTTTCGAGTCCGTTTTGTTCAAATAATTCAGCCATTTCTTCGCCTAAAAATTCGACATCGGTTTGGATAAGGAGCTTCCCTGTTTGAGAGAGATGTTCCGTAACCGTTTCGGCCAGTTTATCACGCACCATTCGGCGTTTTGCGTGACGCTTCTTAAACCATGGGTCAGGAAACTGAATGGTCACATACTGCATGGTATTTTCGGGTAAATTCTCGAGTAAAACATCGAGGTCAATCATTGCGTTACAAAACTCGTAGCGCAGATTCCTTAACTTTCGGGAATCGCTGATCTCGTTTGCCTCGATCACCAAGGGTTCACGAATCTCCACGCCGAGAAAATTCCAGGCGCTTTCGGTCTCCGCCATTTTGAGTAAAAACCGTCCGCGGCCGCAGCCAATGTCGAGATGAAGGGGAAGATCGGGATTCGCAAAAACATGGGATAAGTCCAGAGGCTCGATAGGCAATTCGCGATAATATTTCGCCAGGGGATTTACGTGTTGGTGAACTCTTACTCTAGCCATTACAAAAAAATGTTAATTTATAAATCTTGCGTGGTACTTACAATTCGAACACTCTCAGCAGCAAACAAATAGTTAGAAGGGAAGCACCTATATAAACTGCCAAAGCTAGGTACCCAAGGCTTTTCGTAATCGTGCCTACCTCTCGCGGGTTTTCGTTCAAATCTTTCGGAACCAGAAAGTAACCGTAAATTGCTCCGACAAGCAAACCGCCCAAATGGGCAAAATTATCGACAATTTGATATGCGACGAGTCCGAAAGCGGCAATAAAACCAATGTTGATTATCATTGATTTCAGAAAACCAGGCATGAGCTGACGTCTGCGGCGAAATCCATAGATCGCGAGATAGCCGATCAATCCCATTATTCCGCCGGATGCACCTATTGATGGCAGGCTATCATAGTTTAAAAGGCTAAAAAGCCCGCCGCCAATAATCGATAAAACAAATACTATTGCAAGATGTGCGCGATTTGAAAGAAATTCGACCAAGTTTCCAAATCCATTAAGCGCATAGCCGTTAAAAAAGATGTGCAAAAAGCCTGCATGAAGGGTTCCGCTTGTCAAAATTCTCCACCATTCGCCCTGTTCCCAAACTAGAGGTTTCTCGAGGCCCGCAATTTCAACCGAACTTTTTAAATCCGTGGTCAGTTGGGCAAGAGCAACCAACACAATCGCACCGACGAGAATATAGGAATAATATGGCTTTATAAACTGAATTTGCTGAGCAAACTGAATCGCTTCGCGTGACGGCACCAGATCTTGAATCGTTAAATTCTTTGCTTCGTGGAGGCCAATAAAACCGCCGACAACGCCGAAAATGCCGAGAATGAAAAATATGCTGCGAAGCAGATCTTTCCACTCATAAACCTCGAACACCTGATCGCTAAAAATCACGATCGCGAAAAGAACAACGTGCGCAAAAATAATAAACGCGCCTATTCCAATTCCCCACCAGGATTTTTTTCTAATTGCGGATTTTCGTTCCGCCAGATATTCTTCCGGCGTCAGGTCGATCTGTTCTTCGCTGTCTTCTACGTATTCCATAAAAAAGCAATTGATTTATTATAAACCAATCGCTGATAGTATTCTTTTCGTTTAGGCGAAATTTACATTGCGATTCCGCCGTCTGCCTGAACGATTTGACCTGTTATATAACGAGCCGAATCCGAGAGCAAGAAACAGGCGATTTCCGCAACTTCCTGGGTATTCCCGAGTCGCCCGAGCGGAATTGATGCAAGAATTTTTGCGCGATACTCTTCGTTCATTTCGCTTGCCATATCGGTTTCAACCAAACCCAACGCGAGTGCATTAACCGTAACATTCCTGCTTGCAACTTCTTTCGCGAGTGCTTTCGTCAAACCATTCATCCCCGCTTTTGAGGCCGAATAATTTGATTGTCCAAGCATTCCGACAACACCGCTTATCGAGGAAATATTTAGGATCGAACCGCCATTTTCATTGCGCATCATCGGTCGAATCGCGGCCTTCGCGAAATTCCATGCGCCCTTAAGATTTGTGTTTATCACGGCATCGAAATCTTCTTCTTTCATACGCATGATTAAATTATCACGCGTAATTCCAGCATTGTTGACAAGAAAATCAATTGAGCCGAACTCTTCTTTTGCTTTTTTTACAAACTCTGCCGCTGCATCCGTATTCGCAACGTCGCAAGATTCGGCATAAGCTTTTACTCCAAGACCCTCGATTTCCGATTTGATCTCTTGAGCAGCGTCAGCACTCGACGCATAATTAAACGCTACATTACATCCGCGTTTTGCCAGTTCCAGCGCAATCGCTTTCCCGATTCCACGGGTAGCACCTGTAACTATTGCTGATTTTCCTTCAAATTGTTTTTTACTCATCAGTCTAAATTACACATTATTCGTTTGGATTTAAAACAGAGAATTCGACTATTATTAGTTATGAATTTTACTATCCGCCGGGGAATCACTTCGATCTTCTGGACACTTACATTTGTTACCTTTGCTTTCGCTCAGGTTAATTCTATTGTAATCAAAAACGCTACGATCATTGATGGAAGCGGCCGTCCGGCGTTTCGCGGTGATCTTCGCATAAAGGGCGACAGAATTTCGAAGATCGGTAAAATTAAGACGAAAAGCGGCGAAAAAGTTATCAACGCAGAAGGGAAAATTGTCGCGCCCGGATTTATAGATATTCACAATCATTCCGAAACCGGTTTGATAAACGAGGGAACCGCTGGCAATCAAGTTTCGCAAGGGATAACGACAATCTTTGTTGGGCCGGACGGAGGTTCTCCATATCCGATTTCGGATTATTTGGAGAAATTGAACAGTAAAATTGCGCCGAATGTCGGGGCTTTCATTGGTCACGCAACGCTTCGTGAACAGGTTATGAATGGAGATTACACGCGCCAAGCGACATCAGACGAGATCGCAAAAATGTCTGCATTATTAAAAGCGGCAATGCGCCAGGGTGCTTTCGGACTTTCAAGCGGGCTTGAATACGATGTTGGTTTCTCCGCCTCAACCGAAGAATTAATTGCACTCGCAAAGGTCGCGGCAAAATATAACGGGATTTATATGACCCATATGCGTGACGAAGAGGAAGGTTTGCTCGACGCGATCCGTGAGGCTATTCGTATTGGCAAAGAAGCAAAAATACCTGTCCAGATTTCACATATAAAAGCTGGAAATAAAAACGTCTGGGGAAAATCAATTGATGCAATTGCTTTAATCGTCGCAGCCCGAAAAGATGGCTCTGATCTAACGGCGGATGCCTATCCATATACGGCATGGGCATCGACGATCACGGTTTTAGTGCCGAGCCGCAAACATGAAGATCGAAAGGAGATAGAAAAAGGTCTGAGCAATGTTGGCGGTGCCGACAAGGTTTTGGTTACGAGTTATCCTGCAAACCGCGATTATGAAGGCAAGACCATTGAAGAAATCGCCAATAACAAAGCCGTGTCGCCGATCGATATTTATATCGAGATCGTCAAAGCGGGCGGCGCAGGTGTCGTTTGCAATTCGATGAACGAAATGGATGTCAAGAATTTTTATTTGCAGCCTTGGGTTATGGTATCAAGCGACGGCGGGATCGGCAGCCGGCATCCCCGCGGCACGGGAACATTTACAAGAGTGCTCGGTCGGTTCGTACGGGAAAGCCGGTGGTTATCACTCGAAGAAGCTATACGGAAAATGACATCCTTTCCCGCAAAAAGATTAAGGATGAAAGATCGAGGATCGATCAAAAAGGGTTTCAAAGCCGATTTGGTTTTATTTGATAAAGACCGCGTGTTGGATGAAGCAACATTTGCCGAACCGCAAAAGCTATCGGACGGAATCGAAATTGTTTGGGTGAATGGCGAGAAGGTTTGGGAAAATAAAACTATAACCGGAAGCCTACCGGGAAAAGTTCTTCGACGACGATGAACAGCAAAAACTTTATCTAAAAGGTCGATAAAGCCGGCTACGCGTTAAGAACCTGTCTCTGTATCTCAAAAAGTTCCTTGACACCCTTTTCACCGAGCATAATCATTTCGTTCATTTGTTCACGATCAAACGGCTCTTGTTCGGCAGTGCCCTGGATTTCGATAAACTTTCCGGATCCTGTGCAGACGATATTCATATCGACGTCAGCATTCGAATCTTCTTCGTATTTCAAATCTGCGATCGCAATTCCCTCAACAATCCCGACACTTATTGCCGCAACCTCAGTTATGATCGGTGAACCGCTCAGCTTTCCTTTCTTGACGAGATTTTTGCAAGCCAGATTGAGCGCGACATACGCTCCCGTGATCGATGCGCAGCGCGTTCCACCATCTGCCTGGATTACATCGCAATCGAGGTATATTTGGCGCTCTCCCAGTTTTTTTAGATCGACAACGGCACGCAAACTTCTCCCGATGAGACGCTGAATTTCCTGCGTCCGACCAGAAGGATTCGGACGTTCGCGTTTTATGCGTGTGTGTGTTGCTCGCGGGAGCATCGCATATTCGGAGGTGACCCAGCCATTCCCTTTATTGCGCATCCAATGCGGAACATTCTCGTCGACCGATGCCATACATAAAACTTTTGTTCCGCCTACTTCAATAAGCGCCGAACCTTCGGCGTAGGGGGAGACATGCGGAGTGATCTTTGTTTTTCTGATTTCGTCATATTGACGATTGTCTATTCTTTTAAAACTCATATTTTTGTAAAAGGTCTGACGGCTAATTATCTTTCAGCCGATCCGCGCCGAATACTTCAATTGCTTCAAGCTTCGCGGGTTTGACTCCAAGGAATCTTTCGGCGACGTGGGCAAAACGTTCGGCAGCATCGGTAACATAGAAGTGATCCAAATCATCACAAAGACGGCGTTTTCGATTATATGAAATTTGAAGGGTATTGGCTAAACCGCGGTTTTGCAGGAAATTTGAGACTTCATCGGCGGTCGCTTCGCCTGAATCGATAAGTTTGACGTCTTTTCCGACGGTTTCCTCAATGACGGCTTTAAGTATCGGATAGTGTGTACACCCCAAAACAAGAGCGTCCGGTCGAAATTTTATGACCTCCGCGAGATATTTTTTTGCAATCGAATATGTTTCCGCTTCCTCAGTCCAACCCTCCTCGGCGAGCGGTACAAACAGGGGGCAAGCTCGCTGTAAAATTTCGGCATCGATTCTCGCCGCGCGAATGGAATCGGCGTACGCGTTGCTCGAAACCGTTGCCTCCGTGGCTATCACGGCGATCTTTGCGTTGGGTTTGTCTTTAGTTAGTGCAACGGCCTTTCGGGCACCGGGACCGATCACACCGATTACTTCAATTCCAATCGCTTCACGAATTTTTGGCAAGGCGAGCGCGGATGCAGTATTACAGGCGACTACTAAAGCTTTAATTCCGCGTGATGCAAGAAATGACGAATTTTCAATCGCATAACGTTCGACCGTTTCCAAAGATTTCGTTCCATACGGTACGCGGGCAGTGTCGCCCAAATATATGAAGTGCTCATTCGGCAAGCGATCGTGAAGGGCACGATACACAGTTAAACCACCTACCCCGCTATCAAAAATTCCGATCGGTAAGCGGTTGTCTGTTTCCGGTTTTAAAAGATTCTCTTTCATCAAAGCGAAAGAGAAGGATAGGGATAGTCTTGTTAAATGTCAAAAAAACGCCGATTAGTCGTCCCCGGGTTTATCGATTCAGCAATTTAGATAGAACCACGCCGCAATATTCAGCCGCAAGGGGATTTTGAAATCCGATTGTTACGAGTTTCTCGTTTTGAATGGTTGTAAATTGGATTGAATCAGCAAACATACGAGTTCCGAACAGTGAGTTTATTTCAACAGAGAAACTTTCATTCGATCCTGAGTATACGATTCGCTTGTCCGTAAGAATTAAATATCCTGAATCGGTGTCGGAGATATCAGTACGATCCAATAGGTCGTTTTTCTTGTCTCCAATTTTGTATTTAACACCGCGCATCAATCGAAAACTCTTTCCCGATAAACCATTATCAAGGTCTTGATCGATGGTGTGTTCTTCAACGAGCATGGTCGGAAGCTCGGCAAATGCTCGTTCTCCGGGATTCAGAATGATAGATTCGGTCTTGATCGTTGGGATATCATCAAACGGACAATCCTGAATGTGTTCTAGAAGCGCTAACGTACAGACCTCTTCCTCCATCCAAGTTAAGAGATGTGGTGAAATTCCTAAGCCGATCGCGAGATGGATCAGCCTAAAAGTTTCTTGATTTGCTGTGCCTTGATCGAGGATCTCGAAATGAGCTGCCTGGCAAAAAGCTTCGTCGCGAACAATGGGTAAGAATTGCAACGGTATCGGATTATTTTGATAAAAATGATTGAGTCTGCTTAGCCCGCCTTCAGTTACAGTTTCATCCGAAATTATTGAAACGAAAACGTCTCGGAGTCCGCTGATTTGTTGGTTTAGTAATTGCTTGGCTTGGAAAGAAGTTGCATGTTGTTGATGCGAATTCATGTGGACGTACCTTAGCTTTTTTGTTTCGGTTTTTTTCTATTTGAGGAAGTTTTTGCCCAACTAATGTTTGCGGGTTTTCGACTTTCCACCCGCTTTATTATGCGGGGCTCTAAAAGATTCGTTGCCAGGAGTTTTTCTATAGCCATTGAAACGACCGTTTCACTAACTTTCATGCCAAGTTCTGTTTCCATTTCATTGGCAATTTCATGAGTGGTTAATCGCCCGTCGCATTTTTCCCATACATAGGCGGAAGTTGGATTTAGGTGGATCGCTTTTTCATTCTCTAAGTCTTTGATGAAAAGTTCTCCCGTCACCTTTTCAATTACTAGTGCATTTTTTCTTGCTGTTGGATTCATATTTTTTCTCCATCCAAAGATTGCCGGTTGGCGATTAACTTATTCGCAACCGCCGTGCCACAATAGAAAAAACGTCTGTTAACTGCTTATTTTGGGATGGTTACAGCAAATTGCCGTCTGGTTATTGAGAGCGTGGTTTAAAATAAATCAGTCAATTTGACCGATGTTTATCATTTAATACGATTGAATCGGTCAATGTTCGTTCACTTGCAGACTTGATTTCCGATATTAAAGAATTTTCCGTAAAACTATGAAAGAAACCCGGACTTTTCTACATTACGAATTCTGGTTTTGACGGCGGCAGATTCTTCAACCATCGCAACATCGATGATATGTCGAACTTCCTCGCGATATTCGGGATATTGATTGGCAAGCCCATAAAATCCCCCGTAGGTCCAGGCTCTAACAAACTTGTTTTAATCGCTCATTTGCTTAACTTGGGAGATCTACGGCTTGCTTAGTTTTAACGCACCGGATTTTACGTTTGCCTCAAGCAGATTAACCACATCATCAAATGTAACCGTGCCGTAAAAGAATTTTCCAACGGAAAGGGATTCAGCTCTTACAGCTTTGTAAATATCGTAATAACTGCGTTTTCCGTCAACAAAATTGAACACCTCGCTTCTCATTATCCCATGTAGGTTCGTGGGAACACCCACGCGTTTTGAAAAATACGCTTCGGAATTTTCAATGTTTGCGGGCACCTTTTTTGCCGCATCAGTTTCGGCTTTCGAAAGGACGAGTGAAGGCGTTTTATGATATTTGGTTACATAGAAAGCCGTTAGATCCTTAAGTAGTTCGTTTTCCCGTTCATCAACCAGATTTAAAAAAGTAGAAATCGGATCCTGCGGCAAGAGCTCGTTTCCCTGTATCTTTCGCATTGAGTTTAATGCCGCGCGTTCACGAATTGCCGCTTGCTCGATCAACAAATGAGCGTCATTCCAATTATCAGCTTCATTTAAAAGCTGGATCGCTTTATGCAAGTCGTTTGCAAATCTCCTCTGACCTTGCGCGTATGTTTCGGCGGCCAAAACCGGAATGTCCTCGGCTTCGGCATAGGCAAGATACAACCCCAGCGCGCCGATAATAAAATTGTTTCGCTGCAATTGTGTTTGGTCGATCTTGTCTAAATCATCGTCTGATGAATGTATGTAATAATCGTCCCAATTAACCATTGCTGCTGCGGGAACGCCGAATTTTCCCTCGACAAAAACCAGGTTATCCGATGAACCAAAATATGGAACAAACTCCGCATTGTAAGGTTCACGTGTTCCGCGAGTCGCAATGATCGGTTGCGAAAATGGACGCGGATATCCGCCAGACCGACCTGCCTGGATGTACGAATTATTGGTCAGCATCACAAATCTGCCGACACTCTCGAAGATTGCATCAAGATATGACGTACGCGAATACGGGTTAAAAATAAGCTGTTGTCTCCGTCCGCCGACCGATTGTTTTGCTCCGGTCATATCCTGATGTAGATTTGCGAGCATCTTCTTTTCTTCGCCTTGATGATCCCGCAAATAACGATATTCCGAATAGATCTCGTCCGACCACCAAAAGCGTATGTCTCGCTTCGGAGGCGGTATTTTTCCTTCTTTTATGAGTTTAGTGAAAACACGCGCGAGCTCCAGAATGTTGCCCGAACCGCTGCCGTCGTCGTTTGCCGAGCCTTGTTCTTCCTGAAGATGAGCAGTGATCACGATCTGCTGATCGTTGTATTTAGTGCCGCGAATCCAACCCTCAACCATTCCGGTTCCCGTTCTCGCGTTCTCCGTTCCAATATCTGTATCAACCTTTGCTCTGACGGTAATTTTTCCGCCAGTCGTTCTTTTGCCGATCGCAAACAGGTCATGTTCGCCCGCCGTTTCTAAAATCTTTCGTAGAGTTTCACCTTTTCGAGGCGAGAGGCTGAATGCAAATGTTCCATGCTGATCCTTCGGAGGGCCTTGAATTCTGGTCCATGGAAGTTGGTCGGGAAAATCAAGCATATCTTTTTGCTCGGAGGTTGTGTAAGCGATGACGCCGACGGCGCCGCGTTTATACACTGCATTAACTACAGCTGTTCCCGGATTTCCCTTTGCCAAAACGATCTTTCCCTTTACGTCCAATTTTTCCAGGGTTTCTTCGCTGGCGTCACCGATCCAGATGAGTTCGGCGGTGACATCTGCATCGCGACTTCCATCTGACAAATAAAGTGCGTGATCGCCAATGTCTGCGAGCTTTAATTCAAATGGCGACGTGATCCAAAGTTCGGCAGACTTCGCCGTGTAGTTTCGCGGTTTTCCGTCCGCGCCATCGTATGGCTGTCGAATGATAGATACATCGGTCAAGCCATTTTTCTTTGCTTGCTCCGCAACGTAATCCATCGCTTTAAAATAACCCTCCATCCCAGAATCGCGATGCCATTGCGTCAATACTCGAATGTGTTCAAATGCACGATCGCCCGAAATTTCATTTCTAAGCATTTGAATTTCGTTGTCGCTAAGAAAAGGATTTGTTTGGCTTAGGGTCGGATGAGTTAAGGAAACTAATACAAGAATAGCCGGCAGAATTTGTCTGATTTTCATTTATGCCCTCATTTACAGAGTAGAATATGGGCATTCTAACATAGCGAAAATAACTAACGTTTGGTATCAAGTACATCGCCAAAAACTTCGCGATTTTGATCGAGCCCACCGATGGTGTACCAATCGCCGTTTAATTTTACCAATCCGCGATGATCCATCGACGCGACAGGTTTGTCTTTGAATGCCACCCAAGAATCTTTTGT
>JBBKXN010000062.1:0-66808 GCA_037969475.1 Pyrinomonadaceae bacterium
TAGGCGTGGTTTATTCAGATTTGGGTAAAAGCGATGAATCTGTCGAATTTCTCAAACGAGCTATTAATCTAAAGCAGAATTTCGCCGTCGCTTTTCACGATTTGGGCTGCGTTTATATCAGACAACAAAAGTTCAAAGAAGCCGTCGCTCCGCTTGAACGTGCCGCCGAACTTGAACCGGATAACGCGGAAAATTATGTTTTATCAGGTTTTGCTTTGAGTCAGCTGAGAAAATACAGCGAAGCGATTAGACAAATAGAAAAAGCCGTAACTTTAACCCCGCAAGACGCGGAAGCACAATTTTTTTTGGGACAACTTTACTTACTCAACCGAGACAAGCAATCAGCGTTTGTGCAATACCAAAAAATCGCCGGATTTGATTTGCCGATGGCAAATAAACTTTACGCTGTGATTTACAGCAATCTGCTGGTTACGGTAAACAAAAAATAATTGAAAAAAAGAAACATTCAAGAAGTAATTAATGAAGTTAAAGTCAGTCCTTTAATCCAAATTTAAATTGCTTATTGATACCTTTCGGGAGTTTGGGCGGAAAACCCCATAATCTACAATCCGCTAATCGTTTTCAAGTTTAGGCAGGATTACTACAGTGTTTGGAGGGTCCGAGAATGAAACGAATTCTAAATTGCCCGCAATGCGCGGAGCCGAATTTCGCACGAAACCTCAAGTGCAATCACTGTGGCACAAAATTAAATGACTCTCCGCAAGGGTCGAAACAGGATGCATTGGCAGAAAGGCAATATTCTTCGGGCAAAAGCATTCGCGTCTACTCCTCCGTAAATCAGACATTTAACCTACCGAATGGAATTCCACTTCAAAAGTTGTTGGGCTTTACAGGTGCGGTCGTGCTTTTCATTGGAGTATTTTGCCCGATCATCAGCGCTCCAATTATTGGGAGTATCAATTACTTTCGAAATGGAACTGGCGACGGAGTAGTTGTTCTGGTACTCGCGGTTATTTCCGTCGTATTGGTGCTTACTAAGAGATATAGAGGATTATTGATTACGGGCGCCGGGTCAATAGCAATGCTTATTCTCACATTCATCCTATTCAAGGTCCGAATGTCTTCGGCTCAATCTAGGATGAAGGGCGAAATGGCTGATAATCCGTTTTCCGGAATTGGGGAAGCATTTATCGGAGCCGTCCAAATTGAGTGGGGATGGGCGGTATTAGTTGTAGGATCGTGCCTACTAATTGCGGCTGGACTAATAAGACCGCAAAATTAGTTGCTGACTCTAACCTAATGATAAAGATTTTGGGTGGGACCTACCGGAGAATAGTGAAAGGAGGTTTACAGATGAAAATCGACACCACACCACTTGGAATTATTCCCCCTGAACAATTGTTAATATCGGACTCCCAAGGACAATACAGAATTGCGGAACAAATCTTTCTCTCCATCCCTTATTGCATACGGAATTGCATACGCGAACACAATCGAAACAGCTTGAAACCGGGTGATATTTCTAGAAACCCAGTTAAAATAGCGTGAAACTGCTTGAAACAGTTCAATCAAATCACACAAAAGAGACTACGAATCAAGGGGTCGCATGTTCGAATCATGCCGGGTGCACCATTAGATTTGTTCTCTTAGACGTTGCCTCGTCCATTGCGCTCCCACTGAACCAATTGGCTGTAAATCCTCTGCGTTTCCTTCGATTGCGTCGAATCTTATGGGAATAATTCTTCTTGAGTCGCCAAGCCGTGGATCTTTTTCTTTTCTTATTTCCCGATAAATCCTTTTCGCAACTTTAGAGTCAAAAGCCGTTTCTAGTTCCTTTAATCGGGCTTCTTTCAAACGTTTGATCGACCCGAGTTTTTGTATGAAACTGCGTCTTTCTTCCTCGCTAAAATCGGGTAATAGCATTGCAAGTTCATAAAAATGATTTGTGTCTCTAGTATCGGCGTGATTCTGATTCGCAAGATCGTGGGATTTATCTCTCAAATTTGTGAGAAAGAAAAATGTGTCTTCGTTGACAAACTCAATTCGCTGTAATTCTTCATCTAAAAAATGTGAAATTTTATCATGTTTACCCTTTGGTTTAACTGCCGAAATCATTTTCGATTCCCGTGTTTTAAATTCTGAGACACCTTGAAGTGCCGCCTTCATTTGGGTCTTTCCACCATCAATCAAAATCAATTGAGGCAAATCTTTGCCATCATGAAATCTAGCTCGAACTGCTTCGGTAATTGCTTGCCGTTCGCTCATTTCGCCAAACGACCAAACCTCATTTTCGCTCCTCAAAAATTTCCCATCTTCCCAGACGACCTTTGCCGCAACGACATTTTGTCCCAATATGTGACCAACATCAAAAGCCTCAATCCGCTTCGGAATTCTTTTTAGTTTAATGGTCTTTTTGATGTGTTTCTGAATATCTCGGAAGTTTTGTTTGTTTGATATTTTTTCCAAATTAGAATCAAACTTGTTTCGTCTTAAACCTTTTTTGGTTGTCGGCGTGAGGTCATATTGCACAAACAATTGCACATTCTTTCCAAATCTTCTACGCAATTTCCCCGCAATTGTTTTTCTGCTCTCAAAATCTTTGAGAACACGAATTTCTTTTGGAACATAAATCTTATAAAAGTTCAGGAATACTTTCTCAACCGACTTACCGATGCTTTCACTCTTCGATTTTTCGAAATGGAACGATCGGCTACCTAAGATTTTTCTGCCTCGTTGGGTTACAAGGTTAAAAATTATATTTGGGTCTTCGATAATGATCTCCCAGGTGTCAATTGCACTGTCAAGCCAAAATTTCGCTCGTTTGTCATTCCAAAGTGTCTCTATCTCAAACAGAAGATCGCGCCACTTTGCGGCATTTTCAAAGTCAATAGCGGTCGAACACTCTAGTATTTTCTCGCTCAATATCCTTTTCAATTCCGCCCGCTCATTCGCTAAAAACAGACGCAGAAGACCTGCCATTTCCCGATATTCTTCTTCGTCGCAGATATTCTTGACGCACGGCGCAAGACAGCGTTTGCGATAGAACATCGGACACGGAAACGGCAAGCCTTTTTCGATGTCGATCTCACAACTCCGGAGCCTGAACATTTTGTTTACGAAACCAAGCAAAACTCTCGCCCCGCTTTTTGGAAGAAATGCCCCGAAATATTCTGCATCATCGTTTTCGATTTTTCGCGTAACCAGCAGGCGGGGAAATTTCTCATTCGTCAATTTAAAATGCGGATAGAGTCGGAGGTTTTTGAGGGCTGATCTTTTCATCTTAATGAGGCCGATTATTTTGCTTCGGCCTCGTATGCCTCGAGCAATCTATGAATCGTTGCCAAAGAATCGGCATCCTCGATCGATTTATCTTCTCGCCAACGAAGAATTCTCGGAAATCGCACTGCAACGCCGGATTTGTGACGAGTGGATTTTTGAATACCTTCGAATGCCAGCTCGAAAACGTGCTTCGGTGTAACGCTTCTGACCGGACCAAACGTTTCTTTTGTGTTGCGGCGAACATAATTATCAACCCGCCGGATTTCCTTGTCCGTCAGTCCCGAATATGCCTTGGCAAATGTTACGAGTTCGCCGTCGTCCCATACGGCAAATGTGTAATCGGTAAACAAATTCGCACGCCTGCCCGTACCTTTTTGGGCATATATCAAAACTGCATCCACTGTGAACGGATCAATTTTCCATTTCCACCAGTCGCCGCGTTGGCGGCCGACCCGAAAGGGTGAATCCATCCTTTTGAGCATAAAACCTTCGACCCGTTTGCTGCGGCTTTCTTTGCGTCTTTCGGCTAATTCTTCCCAAGTTTTTTCTTCGACAAGATCTGTTAGGCGTAAAGTTAACGCAGCGTTCTCGTCCTGTACAGATCCGAGGGTCTTGACTAACAACTTACGGCGTTTACTTAATTCTTTGGCTCGTATGTCTTTATAGTCGAATTCCAAAAGGTCGTAACATTGCAGAATTACCGGTACATCTGCCAGCAATTTCTTACCAACTATTTTGCGTCCAATTCTCCTTTGTAAATCCTGGAATGCCATCGCCTTTTCATCTTTAAAGGGCAGAATTTCGCCGTCTAAAACCGTACCATCCGGAAGGCTCAAAGCGGCCTCAGCGATTTCAGGGAAACGCTCTGTAATCAGATCTTCACCACGCGACCATAGGAAAACTTGTCCGTCACGTTTGATCGCCTGACAGCGAATACCATCATATTTCCATTCAACCTGCCAATCGTTGACATCCCCTAAATCCGAAACTTCGCAATCTACTTGATATGCGAGATGAAATGGATACGGGCGAGCGATCGGCTTTTCGTCTTCCTCCGAATTTTGGTTAACGACAGATAAATAATATTCTGGAGTCGGCGACCAATCACCCATCAAACGCATTGCAATGATGTCAACGGGTATTTCAAATTGCTCCGACAGTGCCCGCATTACAAGCCGTTGCGAAACACCGATCCGAAAGTTTCCGGCAATCAGCTTGTTGAGAACAAATCTCTGCGAATAATTCATCGCGTTCCAACTCGATACGATTTCCTCGAACTGAACGGCTTCTTCGGCTTTTCGCAAAGGCAATAATCTTTGCTCGACCAGGACGTTGAGCGGAGTCAGGTCTTCTTCGTGATTTTCGGGCAATAAGAGTGCAATAGTTTCCGCAGTGTCGCCAACGGTGTTTCGCGATTCATCAAAAAGCCATTCTTCAATCCCTGCAAGCTCCATCGCCCATTGTCTTAATCTTTTTGAAGGGACAATCTGCTTCGGTTTTCTACCGGATAAAAAATACAGGGCCCACGCTGCGTTCTCGGGTTTTGCTTTGGCGAAATAATCTTTTAATGCCTCGACCTTTTCGTTGGTCTTATTGGTTTGGTCAAGCTTTGTGTAGAGCTGGGTAAATAATTTCATCTATTCAGCCCCCTCCAACATTTCAAGCTCTTCATCGCCAACAAAATTTGCTTTCAGCGGCAGCGCATTTTGGCCGTTTTCATTTAAATAGCGGACGAGCGGATCAATAAATCCATGGGTAACATATACCGTTTTAGCTTCGGCCCTTTCTATTGCTGTGATCAATCCGTCCCAATCGGCATGATCTGACATTACGAATCCGCGATCGACAGCTTTTCTGCGCCTCGCCCCGCGAACCATCATCCATCCCGAAGCAAATCCGGTCGAATGTTTTCCAAATCTTTTTAGCCAAGGCGATTGAATTGCTGAGGGCGGAGCCACAACTAGACCGCCTTTAAATTCCTTTTTGTCCTCAACGGAGCCGACATATTTTGTTTCAGGTAGATCAATCCCTTCTTCGCGATATGCCTCGGTCAAACGCTCGACTGCGCCGTGTGTAAAAATGCGACCAAGGGAGCGGTCAATTCCATTTAAGATCCTTTGCGATTTACCAAATGAATACGCAAATATGATCGAAACTTTTTCTTCCTCTTTGTTCTTTCGCCACCAATCATTCATTTCCTCAAACAGAATTTCCGGTGGTGTCCATTTATAGATCGGCAAACCAAATGTGGCTTCCGTAATAAAATAATCGCAAGTGACGTGTTCAAAAGGCTCACAGGTCGCATCAGGTGTAAGTTTAAAATCACCCGAAACTATCCAAACTTCGCCTTTATGTTCGATGCGTGCCTGCGAACTTCCAAGAACGTGCCCGGCGGGATGAAACGAAACCTTGACGCCTTTTATATCTACTGTTTCTCTATATTCAGCAGTTTCGATTTTTGCCTCATCGCCAAGGCGAATTCTAGATATTAGTTCACCCCTTTTCGGAACGAGATAGCTTTGATTTCCGGGATAGGAATGGTCGGCATGGGCATGAGTCACGATCGCTCTTTTAACAGGTTTCCAAGGATCGATATAAAAATCTCCCGCAGCGCAGAATAGCCCTTTATCCGTTAGTCTGATCAGATTCCCTTTGCTCATAAAACTTCAATATAACAACCGCAGTTGATCGTGTCCGATGGTGTGCCGACTTCGAATCTATATAACCGCATGCCTATGTTTTTTCCTTACTGGTGACAATAAAATCGCCTAAATCTTTCGGCACGTCTACGCGATAAACTTCCCTGTTTGCTTGTTCTGTTATCCATTCTTTCACCCCCGAGCGCTTTTTCATCGCTCCGTCCCAAGCTCTCCCGACTTTCCCGTATATCGGCCTTTCACCGTGCGGTCGATTGATCTTGCCAAAGCACCAACCGATATTTCCGTAGGTCGCGGGATCACGTCCGTCGAGGCTGAACCGGTCGTTTAAGTAGCATGCCGTGTGCCAGGCTTCCTTAGGGGATTTCGTCCAACCGACAAGGGTTTTACCCCAATACATGCGGATATTATTTGGCATCCACGCATCGAGCAAATATTGTTTCTGGGCCGCGTTCCAGGTTTCATCGTATGTTTCACCGTGAATAATTTCTTCAAGCGTCGGGGTTGTTTTCGAGCTTCTCTGATCTGCGTGTTCGCCTAAAGTATCGCGCGACCATTCGGGCAAGAATTCATAAGCGGAAGGTTCGACAGAATGACGTGCAAGATGATGGAAAAACTCACGCCAAGACATTATTTCGTCCTGAATTCGCCAGTTTCTTTGGTTTACCGCAGAATTCTTGCGTATCGCCTTTATGATCTCCCGCGAGCCAATTATTCCAAAGTGCATATACGGAGAAATTTTTGTGCCGTTGAGCGGATGCGAAGGGTTCGTGCGAACTCTTTCATAGGTCGGCAGCACCTTCTCGCATGCCCATTTTAATTGTTCCAACGCCCGCTGCCTCGAACCTTCAAAAAATTCTACCGGTGGCACAGAGTGGTCAATATCACAGGACGCGACGAGCTTATCCAAATTCATTTTTGAGAGATCATCAGGTTCAAAATCAAAATCTCCTTCATATCGTGAAATGTCGGGTTCGAGTTCGTATTCTGCGTTCAGATATTTCTCCCGGAATGGCGTTGAAGCACGGCGAAAAAATGCGTTAGCGCTTGTTTCGTATGGGAATTCATTCATCGGAACGACACAGTTTGCATCAACTGCAATGACGGGACACTTTACTTTGCTTGCGACCGTCTCGGCTTGCCAACGTGCGACATACGCCGGAACATCATCTGTAATAATCATCGCTGCGCGTTCGGCGATTCGGTAAACCAAACCCTTTTCAAACTTGTCCGGGCGTTCGATATAACAGATAAATCTAAGCCCGCGTTTTTCAACCGCCGGAGCAAGCGAGCGTGAAGCTTCGATAATGAACTTGTGAATCCGATCATTAGCGTGCGGATAACGCTGACCGAGTGCGTGGTAGACAACGACGGGCAGCTGATATTTATTCCCCGCCGCAATCGCCGCGTCAATTATAGGGTTGTCCTCGGCACGGAGATTTTGCTGGATCCAACAGAAAATGTAATCCGCTTTCTGAGTTTTTACGCGTCGCTTATTTAATCGGCGACAACGCTTGCGAAGTTCGGGAGGTGCCTTGTCCATAACATGAGTAAAGAGTAAGAATTTTCATATTTTACTATAAAGATACGAAATACCAAGTGTTCACTTTTGGATTGAATATTTACGTAAGTTTGTGATCTTCAATAAAATCATCACACACAGCTTTGCCAAGCAATTAGTTTTTTAAGACGGTGAGTCCCCATTAACCCTTGTGAGTTGCCTGCCAAAGTCGGTCATGAATGCGTTTTGTCCAATTCCAAACCTTTCCTTTTTTTATTTTATATAAGCTGTCATCCCAGATTCCGTAGTGAAGATATAAAGACTCTGCCCCCCCGGCATCGATAATGGCTGCGATCTCGTGATAATAAAATTCTCTGTGCTGGTCGCCGTTTATCTCGGAAATGATATTTCTAGCGGCGACCCGTGCTTGTTCTACAGCTATGTAAGCTAGTTTTGGTCCGGGCAGGCTTACGATATCCCCGACCGCGAAGACTCTTTTGAACGTGGGGATACGCATCTCCTCATCGGTTAGAAGAAAATCGAATTCATCAGAAACACCAAGCGTCCTTAAGAATGGCTGCCCTCTAAAAGACGGTAGAAGCATTAGCAAATCGTATGGCGTTTTTCGCCCGTTTTCGGTGATCAAATCGGTTTCCGAAACCTCGTGCACTGGAAATGGCGCAGTCTCAAGAATTCCGAGTTTATTAAACGATTTCAACAATTGCAGATGAATATCGGCGCCGCCGAAAATTTCCTTTATGGTTTTTGGTAGAACCACATTTACGGAGATGTCACCCTTCTTGATTTCGCTCTCAAATTTTCTTGCAAGTGCGAACGCCGTTTCCAAAACTGGTATCGGTAAGAATGCTTCTGGCGAAAGTCCAACTACAATTTTTCCTTTTTCAAAGCGGTTAACCTTTTCGCCAAAAGCAACCGCGGCCTTAATGCCCAATAGGTGATTCGCGTATTCGAAATAGCCCCGAACCTTCTCAGTTGCCAATCGACGTCCAGTCGCAATTATCAAATAGTCATAAAATATATCGCCGTCAAAATCTTTGCCGGTTACATTTACCTTGTTTTGATCAGGCTCTACCCGGACCACTTCGCCTTCGACAAACCGAACTTTTAGCTTATGAAGTTTTTTCTCAAGATCAAAAGTAATATCTGCGGGCGTGCAATCTTCAAACGCCAGGCGGACTAACGCCGGATAAAACGTAAATTTCTTTCTCGGCGATACAAGCGTGATGCGGTGTTTTTTCCCTAACGCCGTTGAGAGTTGCTCAGCCGCTATTAGCCCACCAAATCCTCCGCCTAATATTAAAATACTTGCCATAATCTCTCTCCGTTTTAATAAGAATATTGTAAATCTCGGCAATCACAAAACCAACTTGAATAAAAGGCAAGGACTATGCCTAATAAACGATTCCCTGTTTCATATGACTTTACAGGCAAAAACCGAAGTGCTTCGTGGAATAGTTCACGTTCCTTTGCGGAAGTTTTCGCAATAAGATTTTAGAAGAAGCGATATTGGGCTTTGAAAGTGACGCGAAAAGAATCCTGATGTAAATATACATGAACATGGCCCCCAATTTTCCGCTAATCCAGATTCTACCCTCCCCACTGCAAGACTTGTACCAAAATATGACAATGGTATCGCTGAGTTAGGTATGGAAAAGGACCTTTTCTCGCGATACGCCTTGAAAATTTCCGCACCAATTGCCCTTTTGTACTACTAGAACAACGGAAACTATACTAAAAACGTTTTCTAGTAAGGGGCACGAAACTTGCTTGTAAACAATATAGGGTAAGAAATATAGTGGTTTAGGCTTGGAGGCAATAATTATGTTTGAAGTATTAAAAATGAGAGATACAAATACTCTCGGTTTTAAGGTAGACGGCCGAGTGGAAAAAACCGATGTGCAAGAGATTTACAGGCTTCTTGAGGAGAGGTCTGCCGAGCAGGGTAAAATTAAGTTCTACGCAGAGATCGAGCACTTTGGCTTTGACGATTTTTCAATGGACGCGCTAAAGGAAGACATTCGACTCTTTCTAAAACATCCTGGATTGGTGCCAAACATTGCAAAAGTCGCATTGGTTACCGATTCAAGATTAATAGGAAAAGCATTTGATCTTGAGTGTGCGTTGATTCCCACGCTTGAGGGTGAGAGTTTTTCGCTAAACAAAAAAGACGAAGCGCTCGAATGGTTGAAGACAGACCAAAGAGAACCAAATCGCCTGGATATAACTTTTTCCGAACTAGCTCAGATATCCACCTTAAAGTTTGCCGCAGGTATAGCGCTCGGGTTACTAACGGCGGGATTATTCAGTGGTCGCAAAAGAAAGAATCTCGGCAGTGCCATCATGTTTGGAACCTTTGCAGCGGGGATCCCTTTTGGAATTAAGGTACTAAATAACAATCGGCACTTGCTTAAGATCTTTAACAAGTGCGAAAGAGCTGGCGATCAAACTTTAGCTGTTGATTCTTGAACGCTCGAAAATCCCTAAAATCGGGAGGCGAATTCGAAAAGCAGAAAACCGGGAATGTTCGGTACTTGGTCAGGGGATGCGTTACAGGCAATTAGACTTCGCCGGGGATGGAATTTTCCTTTCGTGCGGAAGCCAGGACTTGATCCACTCGATTTCCATCCATGTCGACGACTTCAAAAACATGATTTTCCCATTCGAATTTGTCACCGGTCACAGGCAGCTTTTCCAATCTTTTGATTATAAATCCGGCGAGTGTTTCGTACATTCCCTTTTCCTCAAGAGGCAGCGCATTTATCCCAAGAATGTCGCAGAATTCACCGTTTGATAGCCGCCCGTCAAGAAGCCATGTTCCGTCTTCACGCTGCACCGCGCTATTCTTTCGAATTCCACCAAACGGTAGATCGCCGACTATCGCCTCTAAAATATCGTTTGTCGTGACAATACCCAGTGTTGAGCCAAATTCGTCAACAACCACTGCCATGTGCGTATTGGAATCGCGGAACTTCTCTAAGACATCCAGGGCGGTTGCGGTTTCGGGAATAAATAAAGGTTCTTTGATCACTGTTTCGATTTCCAACTTTTTACCGTCGATAAAGAAGTTTAAAAGGTCTTTGGATTTAACGAAGCCGCGAATGTTATCGAGATCCTCATCACCGATCAGAAGCCTCGAAAACGGAAAATCTTTGATGCGTCCGTGGAGCTTATAATCTGAATCCTGTAAATCGATCCAGCCGATCTTCCTTCGCGGCGTCATTAAAGCCGTAATTAGCTGGTCATCAAGTCGGAAAACGCTTTCCATTAACTCCTGTTCAGTTTCTTCCAAAACTCCGGCGGTTTTTCCTTGAATAAGCAAAGCCCTGATTTCTTCCTCGGTGATTGCCTCTTCTCTCGCCTTACTTTTCCTGAGCATTTTGAAAACTGCTTTTGTCGAAATGCTAAGGATCCAGACAAGTGGAGCTGTCAACTTTGATACAAAGGTCATCGGCCGCGACACGGCTGACGCAATCTTCTCCGGCGCATTAAGCGCGAGCCTTTTTGGCAGCAGTTCGCCAATGACAAGGGAAAAATATGTGATAACCAAAACTACAAATGCAAAACTGAATTCTTGTGCATAAGGTGCTAAAAAGCTGATTTTCGCGACGACTGGTTCAAGGTGGGCGGCAAGGGCCGCCCCACCGACAGCTCCCGTTAGAATGCCGACGAGTGTAATACCTATTTGCACAGTAGAAAGAAATTTGTCGGGAGTATCCGCGAGCTTGAGCGCCGCGATTGCTCCCAGGTTACCTTCGCCGGCAAGTTTTTCCAAACGCACTTTTCGTGCAGATAGGACAGCGATTTCCGACATTGAAAAAAGACCGTTGATAACGATCATAAGGAAAATAAATAATATTTCAAAGCCGATTTTTTCCATTTTATCAAATGCTAAAACTTCCTAATATCTGGATAAAAATGCGTGATCTAGTCCTTTTTAGGAATCAGTTGCAATTTCTATCAATTTTTTAGGAAATATCATCGAGGCTATTATCGATAGAGCAATTACACTTATTATAAACGCCAGCGAATAGCTGATCGGAAATTTACCGCCAAAAGCTTCATTTAGGTAAACCATCTTCAGACCTACAAAAACCAGCACCGTCGCGAGCCCGTATTTCAAAAGATGAAACTTATCGATGACGCCTGCCAACATAAAATACATCGAACGAAGACCAAGAATTGCAAAAATGTTTGAGGTGAAAACGATCAATGGTTCATTTGTAACTGCAAAAATGGCGGGAACGCTATCAACCGCAAAAATAATGTCGGTCGCTTCCAAAAACAACAACGCAATAAAAAGAGGCGTGGCATGTAGAATTTTGCCTTTTCTAATAAAGAATTCTTTACCTTTGATTTCGTGTGTCACGGGAATAAATCTTTTCACCAATCTAATCAAGTAATTCTTTTCCGGCTCTATTTCTTCATGGTTTGTGAAAAACATCTTGATTCCCGTGAATATTAGAAACGCACCAAAAATGTAAATGACCCAGTGAAACTGCATCAGTGCGGAGCCTATTCCGATAAAGAACGCACGGAAAAATAAAGCGCCAAGGATGCCGTAGAAAAGAACCCGATGTTTGTATTTCGCCGGAATTCCGAAATAGCTGAAAACTAAGACGAAGATAAAGATATTGTCTATTGAAAGGGAGTATTCAAGAATGTAGCCCGTCAGGAATTCCAAACCCAGACGCTGCCCCGCTGCGGCGCCAAAATGCTTCGTCGCATAACTATAAAAAATGAAGTTAAAAATGAGAGCAAGCGTTACCCAAACTATGCTCCAGATGGTCGCCTCTTTGAATGTAACTGCGTGGGCTTTACGATTGAAAACTCCAAGGTCTAGCAGGAGCATAAACAAGACAAAAAGCAGAAATATTCCGTAAAACCACCAATAATCGGCAAAGGGGAAAAAACTTGAATCCATCTAAAATATCCTCCGTTGCGATCGTGTTCACAAAGGAAAAACCCCGTGCGAACAAGCAACTAAAAAGTTACAAACGTTGCACAAGGTCTTGATATTTTCTCCGATGAACCGAATTGCTCAACGCACGAGCAATTGTATTGACGATTTCACCGAACCAAAAGGGCTATCTACTCCCCTTGTTCCGAATTGTTATACGAGATTAGCTTAAATTTAAATTTTTTGTCAACATTATTGTTGCGAATTTTTTATCCATTAAGTCTCGCGAGCTTTTTTAGGGATCGCGAGATTTGCTTTGACAAAAAGCTAAGCTTCAAAATTCCTAATCTTTTCGTACCAAGAAAATCTCGTTGGTCCCGGTCAGGGTAACAGCAAAAAGATTTAATATCGGCGGAAGACGTCATCGATTCATTTTCGCAAAATTGGAAGACTAGAACGTTCCTCAATCACGGTAGTTCTCAGCCCCTTGGAGGTTGTTATGAAAACATTCCTGTCGGTCCTATCAGTAATAATCGTAGCTACAATGTTTAATGTGACAGATGTATCGGCGCAGAAGAAAGTGCGGGTAAAATTTTCTAACGGTGCTTCATCTACGGTTTTAAAGGGCCGCATTTACGGCTATCAATATATCGATTATCTAATAAATGCTCGAGAGCGGCAGATTTTAATCGTAAATTTGAAATCCAAAAGTCGATTTGCCGCGTTTGTTGTTTTTGATCCAACGATGGAAAACCTCGAGGGTTCGAGCGGTGAAAAAGAATTCACCGTCGAGCTAATGCAATCTGGAGATTACGTCGTAAGAGTGTTACTGCCGAGGAGTCAGGCACGGAGAAAAGGGGCGATGGCTGATTTTACAGTTTTCATAAAGATAGAGTAGCGTGATTACGAAGATTGCGAGATGCGATCCGAATTGGAATCTAGCGCGTCGTCAAACCCGCGAAACCGCCTCCCAAGATTAAGATTATCGCCATCTTCCTTCCTCTAAAATTTTCCCTTTGGGGATTTTCGCGCGATCAATACTGAGCATGGGGAATGATTTAAAACCGCGTCCGAAACCGATCCCAAAATTGCCCTCGCAAACAGTCCGTACCCGTGCGAACCGATAAATATTATATTTGCCCCCCAACGCTCGGCTTCCTCAACGATTAATTTTTTTGGTGAACCAATCCTTACTTCATTAGATATTTCGACATCGTCATTCCCATATTCCACGATTTTTGCCGTTTTTGAAAGTATTTCCTGGGATTTTTTCTGCATGGCTTCTTCCACCGCCGCAACCAACTTATCCGAAGAAATAAAGGGCTCGCTCGCCGCATCCACCGTATAATCGACGACTGTTAAGATCTTAACGTTCGCGTCCGCGACCCCCGAAACAAATTCACCGCATTGCGCGGCGGCCGCGTTAGCGTAATCCGACCCGTCCGTTGCCAAGAGTATTTTCATTCGTTTGTACCCTCCGAATAATTGTTATTATTTCCCCGCACGACCAAAACAGAGCAAGGTGCATGATGCACAACCGCACTCGAAACCGACCCGAGAAGCAGACGATCCCAGAAACCATAGCCATGCGATCCAACGACTACAAGATCGCTCTCCCATTCTGTTGCCAATTCGACAATTGCATTTTTCGGATATTTTTCCCGGATCACTTCGGTGGTAATTCTCACATTGTTCCCATCAAGTGAGCTTTCCAAAAGAACTCTCGCATCGGCGACCGCCTTCTCAGCTTCGCTGTTTGCCGATTTTTGAGTTTCGCGGTAAGCGTCCATAACTACCCCAAAAGCATCTGTAACAGGAAAAGAAAAGGGTTCGACAACCGAGATAACCTTTAGCAAGCTATTTTCTTCCGGACTAAGAAAGCCGGCAATCTGTCTGACGGCTTCTTCACTGAATTTTGAACCATCCGTTGCAATAAGTATTTTCATTGTTTATCCTGTGATCGCTTATTTTGCATTTGCCGATGCCGAGCTAAAAAAAAGCGGTAGAGGCTCGATGATGTACACAAGCGTCTTTCTCTCACCCATCTCCTCGATTTCGACGATTCCCCCGGGGTCATCAGTTTTTGGCAAGTAGCGAATGTGGGTCGGATCCTGAATCGTATGCGTTTGATGGCGTCCCCGTTCATTTCCCAGTAGGATTTCTATCGCCCATTTCGATCCGTTATTTTCAGCAACTATACCGTTTAATGGTAGACCTTCGTCAAGTGTCTGATCGCCGATTTCTTCAGCGATAACCTCAACCTTGGTCCGCCATTGAAACCGACGTTTGCTTAAATCGTCAAAAAAAGGTTTCCACTCCGATTGCGGCACTTCGTATGTCATGTAATTTCCTCCCTTCTGCATTTACATTATTGACTGCAAACGATGTGCCCAACTTCTCCTGCCCTATAAGTCGAGCCACGGCGCGAATCCATCTCCAGAATAATGCGTAAGCTTTCGCGGCTACTGCGTAAAATTACGCACGAGAAAAAAATCCGGGTTTCGGGTAGTCATCCTTCGGCAAATTGGGGAATTTAACCTTTCAAACAGGGAGTACGAATAGTTAGATTTAATCATAAGATGAACGACAAATGAGGAAAAATGATCGAGAACATATATGTATCGATTTGGCTTGTCGATTTAATGGCATTTGCCGCGTGTCATTGGATTGGCTTCCTGACAGCAACGGTCCTGGTGGTTTTTGGATTTATTGGGTTCAGGCTAATTTTCATGGGTATGATTGGACTGTTTCCCGAATTGGGTGATTGATCACTCGGAGATGAAACATTGATCTTACATTGCATGACGGAATGGAAGCGATTTCGCACAATTATTATGTAATCGCTTCCTTTTTTTCCAGTATTATCTCTGAGTATTGCGGATTAATCGTCAATTCTAATACTCTGATATCCGGCACGATAGGTTAGAACCATTTTCTTGCTGTTTCTTACCGAAACAAGCTTTACCTTTAGCGTGTGCGACCCTCCGTCAATTTTCGCAGGATAGAATCCTACGGCATATTGTTTCCGAGTGAGGGATCCGATTTCGGTAAATATTCCATAAAGTTCTCTCGCGTTCTGCGAACTCGGCGCCTGTGTACTCCCGCCTGTTCTCATTGCCAACTCGTATAGTGCTGCCCTATCAAGCTGCGATGCATCGCTCGATCTCGGTTTTCGATACACGCCGTCATTGTTTGCATCGGTATAGTCCCAATGTTCGGCGGCGTCCCAAAGTATTGTATAAAGCTGGGCATCGAGTGTTTTGAATTCCTTGACCACATCATTAAAGCGGTGTTCGCTGTTATGATCGGCGCTATCCGTTATCACTAAAAGCACTCGTTTTACATTTTTTCTCCCGCGAAGTTTTCTCGTAGCTTCGACAATCGCATCATAGAGAGCGTTTGGCTCTTTCATTTTACCTGTAATATGTTTCCGCACCTGATCTTCCGAAGGAACAAAATCCAAAATTAGACTGCCGCGTTTGTTAAACACAAGTGTGAAAAAGTCGTCCTTATCCCGGAGTCCAGCGGTAAATTGTCTGAGCGATTCTAAAACCACTTTAGTTCGTTCGTCCGTCGTCGGATGCATATCGTAAACAATACCGTAGGAAATTGCTGCATCTTCAGCCGAAAAGTATTCAATATCCTGCTTTATTTCGTCGTCATAAATTTCAAAGTTTTCTTGCGACAAACCCTCGACAAAATCGCCTTCTTTATCCACAATAGTCACATTAATATTTACCAAATTTGTCTCAACCCGAATCGGATTTTCATCCTGTGCGGAAATCGTTAAAGCTAAAATTGCCGATAAAATTGCGGGTAGTGTCCATCGCATTTTCTTCATTATATTTCTCCTCTTTATAAATAATTCGTCTACACTTTTTGCACTTCCCGCTATCCGCCGAAAATCGTGAACATGAGGATACGAAGCATTTTTCCGCACGAGCATGTATTTACAAATTAACTTCTAAGCGTACTAACCAGCAAACCTTAACTTGCAAGCCCGCGAGCGTTGTCGAAAATGATAGAAGATTCCCCAATATCTTTTAGAACAAAAACGCTTACCCGATCAAGAATTGACCAGGACTTTTTCGCTCTCAAGATTAACATTTATCGTCGGCACATCGACCAGCTGTAGTGTGGTCGATGCGAATTTCACTTTACCTTCTGTTTTCTCAAATTCATCCAGGACCTTTGAAAAAAGCTTATCTTTTGTTGAACGTCTTACTTTGAAATCTACAACATACCGAAGCGTAAATTCCATCCAATTGTCATTGGTAACAAGGCTTATAAGGGGTTCGACAGTTGCATCTTCAAGAAGAAATTGTTTCGAAAAATCCATCCATGCAAGATGAGCTTTCTTTCTATAGTCACCGACCGTTTCGATTGCAATCTTTTCCAGAATTTTTCTTGCCATACGGTGATCGCTGCCGTATTTTACAGGGACGGTTATTTCGTCCCAAAGAAATGGAAACTCGCCAGAATAATTAAAAACCGGCTCTTTAAAAACAAACCTGTTGGCTACGCGTACTACTCTTCCGCTGTATAAATCGGCACTAACCCATTCGCCTACTTCCATTAGGGTCGTTCGCAGAAAACTTACGTCTATGACATCGCCTTTATTCCGCCAAGTTGGACACGGTCGCCGGGTTTATAAAATCCCGCAAAGGTTATCGCAAACCATCCCGCAAAACTTGCAATCACTTCCTGTAAAGCAAAAGCGACACCAGCCCCCGCAACACCCAATGCAACAGTCAAATTCCCCAAACGATCGCTAAATATCACTGTAATAAAGAAGACCGCGAAGACGTAGCTGACGAAGCTTATAAATTTCCGCAGGCGATACCGCGTATCGACGCCTTTGATATATCGCGTTATTGAGCCTTTGATCAAACGGGAAACAGCAACAATTATGAGCAATCCAATTATTGCCGTAAGAGCCTTTATTATCTCCGGCTCATAGAGCATTTGATTTAAATATTCCAGCATTTACATTTTTCACTAACGGCATAGGTTTCCAATTCCCAGCCTGTTAGACCCAACCGCCTAGAATCCGCTATAGCCAAATTCTTCATTTGCCCGGATACAGTCTTCGCACAAAAAAGGGTTTTCCAGAGTTTCATCAATCACTTTACTTAGGTTTCCAAAAATCAAATCATTAACAAATACGCTTTCTCCGCAAGAGCTGCAATACAATACGTTTTGATTCTGTGTGGCTTGATATCCGGTTGTCATCCTGTATTTATCGTCTTGGTCGGCATCATAATTTGATCTAGTTCTTTCCATTTCCCCCCCTAATTTCTTAAAGCTGCGTGCTTTGTTTTAAATAAATCGCCGGAAACGCGGGTATTGGCTTTAGAAAGCAAACTACAAACATCTTTATCGTTGACTTGCTTGAAATCGCGATACCACATTCCGACTCCGTTAAATGGCTCAGGGGTCTTCACACAAATGCACACGTCACTGGCTTTTTGTTTAACGTATTTACAGGCATCAAGCGACCCGACCGGAACGGCAACGATTATCTGTTTCGGTTTTACGTGCCGAACTGCTGCGACCGCTGCGCGCATCGTCTCTCCCGTCGCTATTGAGTCATCAACGATTATTACCGTTTTGTCTCGCAAACTCGGAGCAGCATTATTCGCACGATAGAGTGCGCCACGTCTTTCGAGCTCCGCATTTTCCCTTTCGCACACTTTTGAAATCAGTGTCGAAGGAATTCTAAACGTGTCGATGATCGCTTCATTTAGAATCGTAATTCCTCCCGACGCGATCGCCCCGAAAGCTAATTCTTCGCGAAACGGCGCTCTCAGCTTTCGCACTATGAATGCGTCCATCGGGAGATCAAGGGCTTTTGCGATTTCAAAAGCAACAGGCACACCGCCACCCGGAAGAGCTAAAACAATCGCGTCTTTATGATTCTTAAATCTCAAAAGTTTCGCTGCCAAAGCTCTTCCACCTTCCGCCCGATTTTCAAATCTTTGATACATTCCCTGCTCCCAAATCCAAGTTCTTAGGCTGATACCTTGAGCGATTTCGTCGAAATATCTTTGACCAATTCGGCTAGTTCCTCCGACTGAGCTTTTCGTGCAATATCTGCCTGCGCCACAATTCCTTGCAAGTTCCCCTCATCATCAACTACCGCGATTCGTCGAATCTGATTTTTCTCCATCTTTTGACAGCATTCGCTAACATTCATTTCGGGCGTAACTGCAATGACGCTATCCGTCATCACTTCCCCGACAATCATATTCAGAGGGTTTTTATTGTGTGCTACCGTGCGAATAGTAATATCACGATCAGTTATCATCCCGATGGGTTTTCTGCTCTTCTCATTTTCCAATACAGGAATACACCCGCAATCATTGTCCATCATTAATTGAGCAACATCGCATAAACTTGTTTCGAGCGTCGCAAACGATGGATCCTTTGTCATAATTTCCTTTACTTTCATGATTTCTTCTCCTTTTGAACTTCTTTAATATTCAGTAATGCAAAACGTATGCCCCTGAGAAAGTATTGCGTATCGAATAAGAAAATATACGGATGCGAAAGAATCGAAGGTGAAAAATTGGTTTTACCAAAAGCAAAAATACTGTGGAAATTTGACATGGAAACGCGTAATATTCCGCACATTTCTAGTTTTTTTTTAACTATTGAGAAAGCTGATACAAAGTTAGTAAAATGATGGCTGTGAAAATAGTCGTATAAATCAAATTATTATTCTTTGCCAGCCAATTCGGAAGATAGATATCGAAATTGTCTTTTTTAGAAGTTGTGTATTTGCGTGCTATGAGGGTAAATGGGCAGGACAATTAAAATACTAATAGTTTGATACTTTCCAAAAATATCAAGATGTATCCGATCCAGAGCCAAATATCGATTTTATTTGTTATCGCAGCATAAAGCATATAACAAATCACAAAATTGAAAAATATCCATATCAGGGTGTGAACGGTTTTGATGAAAATCAGCTATTTCTCTTTCTTCTATCACTCGCAATCCGCCAAGAATACATGTCTTATTTAGCCGGCGACCTTTTTGCGCAGTCTTGTTGCAAGCAGGGGAGCAAATAACATAAACAAAATTCCTAATCCCATTAGACCGCCGCGAGAAAAATTGTAATCTTCGAGAACCCTTCCCCAGGAATAATGGAAAACGAAGACCCCTAAACCGAACTCAAACAACATTGTCAAAATTACCCATATCAAACCTATCGTGAGAAGCGCTTTCGTATTTGGTGCCGCGAGCCAAAGGCTAAAATAATAGGTAATAGCAAATATCAATATCATTCCGGTAAAAACGGAAATTTGTCTCGCCGTAAAATTCCCAAGCCATGGGGCAAGAAAAACCTCGCGAACCGTGCCGTGAATACTTTCAGCACAGATAATTACGAGCCAAACTGAAATAGCCCGGAAAATATGCATGATCTATTGATTATTAGTATCGAGTGCCATACTGATGCCAACCATTTAATATTTATTCGACCCGCTATTTTCGATGAGTTTCGATTACACCAGTTAAGCGTTCGATTCTTAATTTAAAAACCAAGGTATTGGTCACCGAATTTCCCTGACTGAATTTCGCTTCGACGGGTGTGAACCGAGGAAACTTTTTGTAGAACTTATAGAGAATTTCCGTCTTCTTATTTTTGTTGCTAACCTTTTTAAATTCGCCGAAGACAATTACGCTTTTCCAATCGAGCCCTCTATCTTTGATTTCATCAACTTGAAGACAAACCTTTGGGTTTATTTCTATCGCGGAAGTCTTTTCACCTGGTTGGCTATGAACATACATTTCACCATCTGCGAAAACATAGTTCACGGGAACCACATATGGTTCACCGGTTTCGAGAATGCAGCCGAGTCTCGCTAATTCACGCTGAGCAAGAAATTCAAGTGATGATTCTTCATCTAGCATTTTTATCATTCCGGCGCCCCCTTCTTATTACTACTCAATCAACCAACTCCTGTAAAAAAAAACAAAACTAATATCTCTCCAAACGCAACCGACATTCATAAACCGCAAACATGATGCCACAGTAAGAGCTAGGTTTTTCGCGTATGTGCCAAGATTTCTCGGTTTGAACCACGAAAAACCTCGCAGTTTTCTGCGCATGTTTTCACGTTTTACTGATTTTAGATTTCAAAGAAAAAGGTCCCGCAATGCATTTTGATTTGCTGACCATAAACTTTTGTGGGCTGGGACCTGTGATTCCTTCGCCACGTTTTACATCAACGAATGATAGACACTTGCTCGTGACCTAGCTCCGGAGTTCATGCAAAGGCATCGCAATCCGATTTGAATCGTATATTTTAGCCGGATGCGAAGGACATTACGGGTTGGATTCCGTAGTTATTCCATCAAACTCCGCATCATTTCGTTCAGCATCTTCCTTTGTGACCCTTACGATTCCGTCTTTGTGATGCGGAGGCGCGTAAATCGTGTAAATCTTCAACTCCGTCTGATCATCAACGTTGATAATATTGTGCTTCGCTCCGGCAGGAACTATTAACGCATCGCCGTCCGAAACGCTATATTCGTTTCCATCAACGACGCATTTTCCCGTACCACTTTCAAAACGGAAAAACTGGTCATTGCCTTGATGAATTTCTTCACCGATTTCTTCCCCGACCTTCAGGCTCATGAGAACGAGCTGAAGATTTTTCCCCGAATATAAGACCTTTCGGAAATTGTTATTTTCCAAAGTGTCATGTTCGATGTTGCTTTTAAATCCCTTCATATTTGTTTCCTTGTTTTCTCCTATTGATTTGAAAGAATATTTCACATTCTTTCGTTCAAAATCTTATGGACAGAAATAAGGGCAATGGCTATGCCAAAAACATGATTGAATGCCGAGCAGTAAATTCAGAGTGCTTGCGATTTATTGCCATTGTATTAGTCGCAAGATAATGGAAACTTCAGGGCGAAGTGCGAGAATTTCCACGATAATTTTCTCGATGGAATTTTTGTTTAAGTTTTATTGCCGAGAACTTTGGAAATTACGGCCAGGAGATTTTCACTGGTAAATGGTTTTGCCAAATATGCGCTAACGGCGAGTTCTTTATCTTTCGCCTCCTGAGGACTGGTCAAACCGCTCGTGAAAATTATTTTTTGATTGGGATTAATTTTCCGCAAAGCACGGATGGTAGCCGCACCGTCCATATATGGCATTGCCATATCGGTTATTACGAGGTCGATTTTCTCCTGTTGAGTATAAATGACGAGAGCTTCCGTTCCATCGGATGCCACTAATGTTTTATAGCCGTATTTTTCAAGAGTCGCGGACACTATCTGGCGAATATGCTCTTCGTCGTCAACTATTAAGATTAGTTCGCCGTTTCCTTTCAGATATGGAACCATTTGTTTTTCAACAGATTCCGCTTCGACAATTTCCAGCGCGGGAAGATAAACTGAAAACTGCGTTCCCCGATTTTTTTCGCTGTAAGCATTAATAAAACCACCATGTCCGCTAACAATTGAAAGTGCGGTTGAAAGCCCTAATCCCGTACCTTTTCCGACGTCCTTGGTCGTATAAAACGGATCCCAGATTCGTTCCAAAATCTCAGCCGACATTCCAGTTCCCGAATCTTCAACCTTAATTAAAATATAATTTCCGGGGTTAGCATGTGGATTTATTTGGGCGTAATTGACATCAAGTTTGGTATTTTCCGCAGTGATCTTAAGCGTTCCACCTTTCGACATTGCGTCCTTGGCGTTAACCGCTAAGTTCATCAAAACCTGATGAATATGCGTCGGATCAGCATTAACTAACGCAAGGGGGGAATCGATTCTAAACTCGATATTAATATTTTGAGGAAGAGTTTGTTTGAGAACTTTTATCTGTTCTTTGATAATGTGTTCGACCTGAATATCTACTTGATTTCCCTCAGCCGCACCTCTTGCAAAAGTTAATACCTGTCTTAAAAGATCGGCTCCGCGTTCGGTGTTTTCACGAATGATCGAAAGCCAAGGTTTCGAGCTTTCCGGTAAATCTAGATCCGTTTGCAGCATTTCAACTGCCATCAAGATCGGCGACAAAACATTATTCAGATCATGCGAAATTCCGCCTGCAAGTGTTCCGATCGATTCAAGCCTCTGAGCCCGCAAAAGCTGGTGCTCGGTGTGTTTAAGATCAGTTATATCGGTGTTATTGATGAGGAAATAATCCGGCTGACCAAGTTCATTTCGGACAAGTGTCCAACGGCTGATGACGATTATTTTCTTGCCATCTTCACTAAAGTTGATCGTTTCTTCCTGCCACTCATCGCTCTTTTCTAAAACTGTCAGAGCCTTTTCGATTATCGTCTGGTCTCCTTTGCAGGTGATCTCGCAAATTTCTTTACCCAGAACATCTTCCGCTTTTCGACCGTAGATTTTTTCCGCTCCGCGATTAAAAAAGATTATCTTGTGATTCAGATCACAGACCAGAATCGCATCCCGCGTCTTATCCAGTAGAGAAGCCTGTTGGCGGATTCGTTCATTTCCTTCTTTTCGTTCGGTTATATCGTGACGAATTGCGGCGTATTGGTATGGTTTGTCCGACTTATCCAGGAACGGAATTATCGTCGTGCTGACCCAATAGATCGAGCTGTCTTTCGCACGATTGCGGATTTCACCGCGCCAGATCTTACCATTAGCGATTGTTGTCCAGAGTTCTTGAAAAAATTCTTTTGGATGATAGCGTGAATTGATTATCCGGTGATCTTCGCCGATCAGTTCTTCCCGGCTGTATTTGGAAATTTCGCAAAACTTGTCGTTAACATACGTAATTTTTCCGCGTTGATCGGTAAAGGCAACAATCGTAGATTCCGCAAGGGCATGTTTGATCTCGGAGAGTTCTTTTGAAGCGTCTTCAAAATTCGAAGCGCTTGTTTCTTCAATTTCGTTTTTCGCCTTTTTTGACGCGGTTAGATCACTCATTTGCAAAATACCTCAGATCTTAGTCATTACCCATAGACATAGATTTCTCTTTTTCTTTATCGTCTTTCTTTAAACGATACCGCACCTGGTCACGCGAGATATCGAGCAATTTTGCGGCCTGAGTTAAATTTCCATTCGTTCTTGCAACAGCCTGACGGACGAGTTGTAATTCGACATCATGAAGCGGAATGCCCTCGGCCGGAAGTTGAAAATCTGAATTAAGATCGTATCCATTAATCCCTTCGACAAGATCCTTCGGTAGGTATTCCGTTGTTATGAGTTCGCCATCTTCAAGAATCGAAGCCCTTTCGATCACATTTCGGAGTTCGCGTACATTGCCTTCCCATCCGTAAGTTTTGAAAATCTTTTCGGTTGATTTCGCTAAACCCTTTAGCTTCTTAGGACCTTTGCGTTTGTGGTTAGTTTGATCGATATAATGTCTCGCCAGGAGTAAAATATCATCGCCGCGCTCACGGAGCGGCGGAATCGTAATTTGGATTATCGATAAACGATAGTAAAGATCTAACCGAAAATTTCCTGCGCTGCTTTCATTTTTCAGATCGCGGTTGGACGCCGCGATCACCCGCACGTCCAGAGGAATCTCTCTCAACCCTCCAATTCGCCTAAAACTTCCCTCTTCCAGAACGCGCAGAAGTTTCGCTTGCAGTGCTATATCGACTTCCCCGATTTCATCAAGTAAAATTGTCCCGCCTTCTGCCTGCTCGAATAACCCTTCTTTTCGTTTTTTTGCATCGGTAAAAGCACCTTTCTCATATCCAAAAAGTTCGGATTCAATCAAATTTGCCGGCAGCACCGCGCAGTTGATCGCAAGATAGGCGGCATCCCGGCGATTTGAGGAGTAGTGAATTGCTTTTGCAAAAAGGTCCTTCCCCGTTCCCGTCTCCCCTTGAAGTAAAACTGCCGAAACATCTGAAGACGCAACCTTTCGCGCAACATCCAATGCCTTTCTGATCGGCTTGGATTCACCGATAATTTGATCAAAATTAAATTGCTCAGAATGCGCTCTTCGCGTTTGTTTTACGTTCTTTCTCAACTTCTGAGTTTCGAGCGCATTGCGCAGGGTAACCCTTAGCTCTCCCAAGTGAATCGGTTTTCCAATAAAATCGTGTGCTCCGCCGCGCAAAGCCTCAATAGTTGACTCAACAGAAACATTTCCCGTGATCATCACAACGACTGTTTCCGGCTTAGAATCCTTAAGCTCCTTAAGAAAATCGAGCCCGGATCCATCGGGAAGATTAATGTCCAACAAGATAATTTTGGGATCTTCGGTTAACAAAATATCCGAAGCATCTTTTATCGTTCCGGCAATCAAACAAGGATAGCCCCAAGAATCGAGCGTCATTTTCAATGTTCGGGCAATTTGTCGATCATCATCTAATACCAAGACCAACGGCTTTGAAAATTTCGTGTTGTCACTCATATTATCGTCCCTCTAATTAGATTCCAAAAACTAGGCAATACCTTATGTTATCACCATTAGAAAACCGCGAACACTTTCGCACATGATCGCGAATTATGGACCAAATATTTAACCGGCAAACGTGTTGCTCTATATATATTAGCAATGGCATAAAGTTTGCGTGGTTAATACTTAAATCACGCTTGATAATTTTCAGCAAAGGAGAAAAAAACTATCATGAAAATTTTGATCGCATATGATGGTTCGGTTTCAGCCGAATCTGCAATTGACGATTTGAAATCTGCAGGACTTGCAAATGACAATGTAGAGGCACATATCCTTTCGGTCGCCGAAGTCTGGCTGCCTCCACAAAACGGAAACGGGTCCGACGACTACCCGATAGTGGTTCAAAAATGGACTCGCAAGCGGCGTGAGATTGCGAAAAATGCCGTTAAAGAAACTGAAAGATTGTGCGGCTACGCAGAGAATCGCCTCAGGAATCTATTTCCCGGGTGGAAGGTTTCGGGTGAAACAGCGAGCGGATCGCCGGCGTGGGAAATCCTCGCGCACGCAGATTCCTTTGGAGCGGATCTTATTGTAGTTGGGGCACAAGGAAAAGACGCGGTAAACCGGTTTCTACTCGGAAGCATTTCCCAAAAAGTGCTTACAGAAGCAAAATGTTCCGTTAGAATCGGACGTGGAAAAATACAGGTTGATCCATCACCAAACCGCATATTGATTGGTTTTGACGGGTCACCAGGCTCAATAATGGCGGCGGATAAAGTATCCCGAAGATTCTGGGCTGATGGATCTGAATTATGTTTATTGACTTCTGTGCATTCGAGCCTGCCAGCAGCGATCGGACGCTTTGTTTCTCCTGTAAAGGACTGGATCGGCGAAGATGATGAGATTGAGTTTAACTGGATTCGTGAGGTTTCCGAACCCGTAACCAAAAAGCTTCAAAATGCCGGGTTAAGTGTCAAAAATGAGAAAATGAATGGCAACCCCAAAAGAACCTTGGTCGAATATGCTGCTAGTTGGGGGGCAGATACCATTTTCGTCGGTGCGCACTCGTACACGGTTTTGGAACGCTTTCTAATTGGAACGACCTCCTCCGCAGTTGCAGAAAGAGCATCTTGCTCCGTGGAAGTCGTAAGAGATTAGGTTTGCGCCTGCTGTTTTCCTACAGACTTTGCATACTCAAGGGAAACGATCGTTTCCATTTCATCAAGGTTTATCTCGATTTCCGAAACGAGTTTAAACTGACTTTTCGCACGGTCGAGGTTTTGGAACTCATGACTGGTGCGAAAGTAAATATCGTTTTGAAGAAAATCCGTTAGCATCCGCAAACCGACAATAAAGGTCATCACTTTCGCGCTAAATGCCAGGTGCTTTGCTTCAACATCCGACAACTCTCCTCCCAGCTCGCCAATAAATCCTTTCGTAAATTCTTCAAAGTACTCGAGATTAAACCTAACTTTTGATAGATCGGATTCATCCTCGTCGCCCGTATTACAAATCGTTCTTACTGCGTCACCGAAATCAAAATGGACGATTCCCGGCATCACCGTGTCAGTGTCAATGACACAGAGCGCTTCGTCTTCCGGTGAGAAGAGTGCGTTAGAGATTTTCGTGTCGTTGTGGGTCGCACGAAGCGAAATCTTACCGTCGTCGATCAATTCTTCAAGGATTTGAACTTCCTCTCGCCGTTTATTCGCAAAATCAATCAATTCGGTCGCTTTTTCTCTTCGTAATTCCGATGCATTTGCCAATGCCGCATCAAATTGCTCAAATCGAAACGACATCTTGTGAAAGTTTGGGATGATCTCGGCTAATCTTGACGAGTCAAAATCGCTCGTTAAATGTAGAAACTCCCCAAAAAGTTTTCCAGCCTCGTAAGCAACTTTCGAGCTCGACACGCGCTCGTACGTTTTACATCCTTGGATGTTTACCGTTAAATTCCAATAGTTACCTTCTTTATCTCGAAGAAAGTTTGCTCCCGATTTTGTTTGAATAAATGTCAAAACCCGCTTTTGGATCTCGTCATCAGAAAGGTAGTTAAACTTTTTACCCAGATGCCTGGAGATCAATACTTTGTTTTCGACAAGACTCGGAACGTCCGGGAACACCAGATGATTAATACGCTGTAAAACGTAATCGTAATTCGATTCCGTTTGTATCAGAAACGTGTCGTTGATGTGTCCGGAACCGAGCTCGGACGCATTAATGAATTCATCTGCAACATCAAACTGGTTAAAAATTTTCTGTAAATCAAACATTATTTCCAGAGATTCCGAGGATATATTCCCTTTTCCTGCATTTCTTTGATTCGCGCAACTAAACCCGGTTTATCCTCCTTGTAAGTCACGCCTATCCAATCAGCGTCCGTCCTTTGAACCTTTACCGCTACGATGTTTTCCCTAATCAATCCATCTACAATCTTCGGAAGGAAAAATTCCGCCTCGTCGTCAAAATTATTTTTATTGAGAAACTGCTCAAACTTAGATTCCAACAAAGGAAATATCTTACCCGTAAAGCCCCAAAAATTCATCGATACGATGGCCTTTTCATTGAGATCGATTTTTACGCCATCGGAGGATTTGGCAAATACCTTATTGTCGCTGCTTGAAATCGCGGTACGCTCAATGATCTTCTCAAGGTAGCCTTTGTCGTCTACAAAGCATTCTCCTCTCGAAACGCTTCCGTTTTTCGACAAGGTATTCTTTAAGAGATATCCAATCATTGAAAACTTGCAGCTTTGCGGGTCAGTTTTCTGAAGAATTCTGTGCATCTCGTCGAAGGCAGACCTTCCGTAAAAATCATCCGCGTTTATCACGCAAAAATTCTCGTTGACGAAATCCTTTGCACTGAGAAGCGCATGACCCGTTCCCCACGGTTTCGTTCTTGTTGAAGGTAAAAACTCAGCGGGAATTAATTTGGTATCCTGACAAACGTATTGGGCGTCGACTTTTCCACTTAATTTCCTTGCAAACCTTTCACGGACAAGCTCAAGAATTTCATCCCGTACGACCAAAACTATTTTGGAAAACCCTGCGCTTATCGCATCGTAGATCGAAAAATCGATGATCGTTTCCCCATTTTCGGTAATCCGTTCGAGTTGCTTCTCGCCGCCATATCTGCTGCCGATTCCCGCAGCTAAAACCACTAGAGTAAATTCTTTCATCGATTGGATTGCACACTTTGCGAATTGTCAGATACTATTCTTGAAATCATAACTAACAGCCGAGCGGATCGTTTGAAACATTGCGTTTTCTGCCAGACAAGGACAATAGCACCAACTGTACAAATTATGAAACTCGCCGCGATCGACTACATAATAATATTCGGGCTCTTTTTCTTAATATTGTTCGTCGGAATTCTCGTTTCAAAAAGATCTGGTAAAAACACAACCGAGTATTTCCTTTCCGGTCGGAATATGCCTTGGTGGCTTCTAGGTATGTCGATGGTGGCAACAACCTTTTCGACCGACACGCCAAACTTGGTTACCGATATTGTCAGGAAAAACGGTGTTTCGGGAAATTGGGTTTGGTGGGCATTTTTGCTGACCGGTATGCTAACTGTTTTTGTATATGCAAGGCTCTGGCGGAAATCAAACGTAACGACTGACCTCGAATTCTACGAACTCCGTTATGGAGGAAAACCGGCAAAATTTTTAAGAAGCTTTAGGGCAATTTATTTGGGCTTGATCTTCAACGTCCTTATCATGGGTGCCGTTACACTCGCGACAATAAAAATCGGGGAGATAATGCTCGGGCTTCCTCCCCTCGTAACGGTAGGGATCGCCGGTTTCGTGACGGTTATTTTTAGCGCGGTAGGTGGCTTTCGCGGCGTTGTGTATACAGACTTTATACTCTTTTTTGTAGCGATGGCGGGCGCATTCGGCGCGGCTTATTACTCGGTAAATCACGAAACCGTCGGCGGGCTTTCACAAATGCTGGCTCATCCGAATGTCGCCGGAAAACTTTCAATTCTACCGGATTTTAGCAATACCGAATTGCTCTATACCTTGCTGGTAATTCCGCTTGCGGTTCAATGGTGGAGCGCGTGGTACCCGGGTGCAGAACCTGGCGGGGGCGGATATGTTGCACAGAGAATGCTCGCAGCTAAGGACGAAAATCACGCAATTGCTGCCACGTTTCTTTTTAACATTATGCATTATGCGCTCAGGCCGTGGGCTTGGATCCTTGTCGCACTTTCGTCCCTCATCGTTTATCCCGATCTCGCAAGCATCAAAACTGCTTTTCCACACGTTTCTGCCGACAAGCTCGGACACGATCTTGCATATCCTGCGATGCTAACATTTCTTCCGAGCGGATTGCTCGGATTGGTCTTGGCCTCGCTCGTCGCTGCGTATATGAGCACAATTTCCACACACTTAAATTGGGGCGCATCGTATCTGGTTAATGATTTTTATCGGCAAACGATAAATAAAAATGCGTCAGAAAAAACTCTCGTAAATGTAGGAAGATTTTCAACTGTAGTCCTCATGCTGATCAGCGCATTCCTCGCACTTTCGTTTACGAATGCACTCCAGGTTTTCGAAATCATACTTATGTTTGGAGCTGGGTCAGGATTAATTTTTTTATTACGTTGGTTTTGGTGGCGTATAAACGCGTGGAGCGAGATTACCGCAATGGTCGTGTCGGGAATAGTCTCGATATTGTTGACCTTTTCTCCGATCGGAACGCATCTTTTCGGTGACGGTGGGGTCTTTTCGGCCCATTGGAAGTTCCCGTTTGTTGTTTTCGTTACTACAGTTTCATGGGTCGCGGTAACTTTCCTTACACCTCCAGAGCGGGACGAAACCTTAAATAATTTTTATTCAAAGATCCAGCCCGCGGGAAATGGCTGGAACGCAGTTTTGCGGAAAGCCGAAAGCGAAAATAAAGATGTAAAAACAAGCGGTCGGCCATCGAATATCGGGGAAGGAATTCTGGCGATGATGCTTGGTACGACGTTGGTTTATTGTCTAATGTTTGCAAGCGGATATTGGATCTATGGAAAATACTTTCCGGCTGCAATACTTACCGGGGCTGCGATAGTTAGCGGGTTTTTGCTATCGCGCGTTTGGAAAAACCTACGAAAGAATTTCTTATAAATGGAGGAGTAAATGAAACGAAGAGATTTTATAAAAGCATCAACTTTAACCGGGCTGACGATCGGCACGGTCCCAAAAATTGCGCTTGGCGGAGAACAACAAGTCGTCCGTCTCGGACTTATTGGAATTGGCTTGCGCGGGACCGAACATTTAAAAAATTCCCTTGAGCGCGACGATGTTGAAATTACGGCGATTTGCGACATCGACATAGAACGAATTCCAATCGCACAAAGAATGATCGAAGGTGCCGGAAAACGAAAAGCAAAGGTCTTCTCGGCGAATGAATACTCCTATCGAGATCTTTTGAGCGAACAGAATGTCGATGCCGTAATCATAAGCACACCCTGGCTATGGCACGTTCCGATGGCCGTTGATGCGATGAAAGCGCAGAAATATACTGGTGTAGAGGTATCAGGAGCCGGCTCGGTTAACGAATGCTGGCAGCTCGTAAAAACCCACGAAGAAACCCGTACTCATTTAATGTTTTTGGAGAATGTCAGTTACAGACGCGACATTATGGCGATTCTCCGGATGGTTCGCCTCGGAATGTTCGGCGAGCTGATCCATTGCCAGGGTGGATATCAACACGATCTGCGGGGAATTAAGTTTCAGCCCGGTGCCGAATTCGGAGAAAAAGGAATCAGCGAATCTCGTTGGCGTACGGAGCACTCTATCAAGCGCAACGGCGAACTTTATCCTACTCATGGTCTTGGGCCGATTATTAATTTCCTTGATATAAATCGCGGAAACCGACTTTCAACACTTACTTCAACTGCATCAAAAGCTCGCGGGCTTCACAATTACATAGTTGAAAAAGGCGGTGCAGATCACCCGAATGCCAAACTCAGATTCAAGCTCGGTGATGTTGTGACCACTGTAATTTCTACGACAAACGGTGAAACCATAGTTCTCACTCACGACACAGATCTACCGCGCCCATATTCGCTCGGATTCCGCGTTCAGGGTACGAAAGGTTTGTGGATGAAAGACGGGAATCAGATTTATATTGAAGGCGAAAGCGAAAAACCGCATAGTTGGGAATCGTCGCTTCCCTATCTCGAAAAATATGATCATCCGCTTTGGAAGAAGTTCGAGAGCCGAGCGACAGGCGCCGGACACGGGGGGATGGATTTCTTTGTGTTAAACGATTTTATCGAATCGGTAAAGGCAAAGGCTCCACCGCCGATCGATGTCTACGATGGAGCTTCAATGATGGTGATAACACCTTTGTCAGAAAGATCTATAGCGCGCGGCGGCGCTCCGCAGGCAATTCCCGATTTCACTAGCGGGCGATGGATAACACGGAAGTCTATTTTTGCAACGGAAAAGGGTGCGTGAAAACGCAGGTTTTTACCCGGAACCATTTTCAGTTCTTGTGTAATTTATCGAATCCGGGAAAATCAACGATTTGTCCGGGGTTATCGCCGACTGGATTGATGTAGATCAACTCGCTGTACCTAATGACAATTTCCTTCCCGTTCGCGCTAATCTCCCCAGTAAACGGTCGCTCATAGGTATTACCTTTTATCGTTTTGCGATATATGCCTCGAATCTGATCGCCGATAATACTTCCATTCCAGACGCGTCCGCTCGTCCCGACCAAACGGCATCTGCTATAGAACGCCACATTTTCAATCTTTATTGAATTTCCTGTAAGGACCGTCTCGTAAACTTGATTCGATTGTTGCCAGACGCCTTGTAATTTCCGGATAAACTCTGCACGTTTCTTATCAACGGGGGATGAGGACAGCATTGTATTTTCGATTTGGGGGGTAATTCCGTCATATTCTGACAGAGTGTTATTTTTTTCCTGCGAAATTGCTGGAATCGCCAGAAATATCGCGGCCGCAAATATAGCCGATAATTTATAAATATTTAGTTTCATAACGGTCTGTATTGGGAAGATTCGTTCCGGATTCCTAACTCACGGAAAATGTTGACTTTCTTTGGATATGGAAAACTCGGGAGATGACGACGGAAGATTCTTCAATCGTCGGGAGCCTGCAATCTTATAGTATTACAGGTAACGAAATTATGACTCTAACCGACGAGGTCTGTCAAGAAATTCTAAGCTATTTGGCCAGTGCAGCGGTTTCTTTAGCCAGCAATCAAGATTTTTAGAAATCGAAGATAAGGTTTTTCGCGGGCACAAATATCGGCGTGTGTTTGCGTAAACTAGAAATCTTCCAAAACAATAAGCGCCGTTTGTGCGCCGCCCTGGCTTACATTTACCAACGAAGAAGAGGAAAGCCTGACCATTCCGCCTTCGACCTTGTTTTGAAAAAGAAATGGATCGAAATCGACAAGGAGCTCGGTCATTTCCACTTCCTTATCAAAAAGCGGAAACTCTTGTTTTTCAATATCGGCTTTCTCCTGAACGACAAAAGAATCGGTAAGTGCTTCATCAAGAGCGGTTTCCCATTCTGATTGCGGAGTTTCCCAACCCAGAACAATTCCTTTTCCTCCGTAATCGTCGTTTGGTTTTAGTAGAAACTTATCGCGTTTTTCTCGGATGTACTCAAGCAGATCGATCTTCCGCCCACGAAAATCGGTTTTCGCTTCTTCGACCTTTCGTGTCCACGGAATGTGTTTTCTGATAACTGCCGATTGCTCATCCGTAAACAATCCGGAATATTTTCCGTCCGTCAATATCGCAAAGCTTGCTTTTTTATGGGGAATTTTTGTGCGGAAGGAATTGCACAAACACAATTTTCCGTCTTCGTAGGCTCGTATCAACGGGTGGGTATCGTCATATTTTTCGAGAAACTCGTGAATCAAAATGCGTTTATAAAGGATGTCGATCTCAAAACTTCCGGCGTGAAGTTGATCGCCATTGTATTCGACCAAAGAGGGATCGACGACCAATGTCCGGAATCCCATCGATTCGAAATACTCTTTCAAAATATAAAATTCGGCTTCAGTAGAAACTCCATCCCAATCAATGATCGCAATATTAGGCTTTGTTTTTCTCCCGCCAAACTCTCTGTATGAAGTAAAAAGTGATCGCAAAAGCATCTGATGAGGCTTTGGTCTCCAATGGTTATTGGTTTTAAGAAAATCTTTGATCAAAGGGATGTTGCCCATTACAGTCTCAAGCGGAGTTTGGTCGCCGACACCTGCCGGAGTTTCAGCGTTATATTCCAGAAACTTAAAATCCTCCCCCGAAACAAAAGTATCGAGTCTGCCGGAATTGCTGATAACGTTGTAGCCGGGATCAACCTTTACAAGGCGTTCTTCCATTTCGGTAAGATCAAAACGAGCACGAAGTTGGTCGTTTTCAAGCGCTGCATACGTCAGACGCTCTTCGGCTTCAGCAATCATTTCAGCCGCATAAACAATTTCGCTGTATTGCGAGCGCGAGAGAAAATGGGGGCGCAAAAGCGGACATGTTGGTCGATCGTCAAAAAGCAGACCCAGATCGCTCTGAACGTCGGTAAGTTTTTCAAATAGCTTCTTATCGTTTTTATACTCACGCAAAAGCGCGGCATTGAGATCATCGATTTTTTCCGAAAGTCCTACCTTCATAGAGGTCATAATCTTACTACACAATTAAAAAGGCATCTTCTGAGAAAAAGATACCTTTTGCGAACGCGGATATTTTACTACTCATTTCCAAGTTTACGATCCTTAAAAGAATCAAAAAACTCCGTGTGTCTGCTTATCAAAGGTATTTTTCGTCCCGTAATGAATAGATATTTGATGTTTGTTCGAACCTCGAGGATATCGCCATCAGCAACAACAATATTCGCTACCTTTCCAACCTCAAGCGATCCAAACCTGTCAGCAACTCCTAAGATTTGCGCCGGGTAAAGCGTCACACTTTTCAACGCTTCATCTTTTGAAAGTCCAAATGCTGACGCAATCCCCGCTTGATACGGAAGTTCGCGAACGTTTGCGCCGTTATCACCGGTTGAAACGCAGAACTTTATCCCCGCTTTTTGAAGCTTTGAAGGAGATTCAAAGTTTGCATCATATGGATCATCGCCACTCAAAGGATTATTGTGGATCTGATCAAAGATGACGGAAATATTATTTTTCTTTAAGCCTTCGATTTCTTCCCAAGCCTCTGCGCCGCCATAGAGAATCGCCTTAAGTTTCATTTCCTCAACAAATTTAATCACACCTCGAATGTCTCTCGAGCGCTGCGCAGCAAAGATCACAGGCCTCTGCCCGGTTACGTATGGAATCATCGCTTCCATAGAAAGATCCATATCAAATTTCGGAAGCGAAGGGTCTTTTGAAACAGCTTCTTTGACAGCCGCATAACGCTTTGCCTTTTCGAAAGCCTCTTTCAAATTTTTCACGCGTTCGTCACGCCTTTTTACAGCTTGTGAAAAATCTAAAATGCGCGGACCCGTAAGCGGGTTAAATCCGCCAAAAGTGCTTATCGGCGGGAAGCTCACAACCAACGCAAATTCCGGCACGACCGTCATCGCATCCTGAGTCGCACCATTTAGGTTGATCACTGCGGATTGTCCGGAGATGATTCCACCGCTGGGCATTGAATGTGCCATCGTTACGCCATTTACGCGTGTGACGTTGATATGGGACGTATTTGGGTTGATTCCAAGAATTGCTCTGGCATTTGGATTAATATCGCCCGTTTCAGCAACATCGACCGTCCCGGCTGCGCCGTTTCCGATCTCCGACAGCCCCATATTCGTTCCGGCATCGATCATTCCCGGATAAACGCTCAGACCTGTGCCGTCGATTCTCTCAGCGTTTTGCGGAATTGAAGCATTTGGGCCGATCCCGGCGATCTTTCCATCCTGAATCACAATCGTTCCGTTTTCGATGACTGCCCCTGAAACTGTAACGATCCGCGCATTCGTTATCGCAAACGTCCCCGCAATCCCTGTAATATTTTGCTGAGTGCCTCCGTTTTGTGAAAACGCGGCTGACGCGAAAATCCCCACTACGATAAACGATGTAAAAGTGCGGAAACAATAATTTTTGAGTCGTTGGATTTTCGTAATTTTCATTGATCGATTCCTCCTTTGAGGGCGGGAGTTGGCGTTTCATCAGGTTTTGTTTCGTCCGCTTTGGTTTCTCCGTCCGGTTTTTCAGGTTTTTTCGCCCGCTTTTCCGGTGGTAGATTTGCTTCAATTTTCTCGAGCCGCTGGCGCTCTTGTTTTAGATTCTCCCGCATCGCGACATCCTTTGCGCGATCAAAGAAGACTTCGCCATCGATCAAAGTCATTTCTGCATGCGAATAGACACTAAAAGGATGTCCGCTCCAGATTGCGATGTCACCGTCTTTCCCAACTTCGATCGAACCCGTCATTCTCGATATCCCAAGTTGTCTAGCAGGATTTAGCGTTACCATCTTTAGAGCTTCCTCTTCCGGCACACCGCCGTATTTCATTGTTTTCCCTGCGTCCAGGTTCAAACGCCGAATTCGCTCATCCGAATCCGAATTTATAGAAACAACGACGCCGTTTTTCCAAAGAATGTAAGCATTGTATGGAATCGTATCGTATGCTTCGAGTTTGTAGCCCCAGTAATCGACAAAAATAGACACGCCAGTGCCGAATTTAGCGATCTCCGGTGCGATCTTATAAGCTTCAAGACCATGCTGTAGCGTTGCAACCGTAAAACCAAATTCTTTGGCAAGCTTCATCAAATTCAGGTGTTCATCCGCACGGTAACCGTGTGCATGAACGAGGCGCTTTCCTTCCAGCACTTCAACAAGCGGATCGAGTTCGTAACTTTTCTTGGGCGGCACTTTTGTTTTCGCAGCTCGAAAATCATCCCATTTTCTCTTGTAATCGCGTGCTCGCTCAAAGGCATCTCTCATTACCTCGAGGGTTCCCATTCTCGTCGCCGGATAACGCGAAGGTTGGCGTGCGCGTTTCACATTTTCGCCCATCGCAAATTTAATTCCGGGAGGCGCGCCCGGTATCAAAAATTCTTCGATCGGTCTGCCGTATTTGAATTTCACGACCGTATTGAGACCGCCGATTGGGTTAGCTGAGCCATGCAGCAAATTCGCCGCCGTTACACCGCCGGCGAGCGCCTGATATATCGAAGGGTCCGTTGGGTTCAAAACATCTCTCGTATTCGCCATCGAAGTTACCGATAATGAACCCTCATTTATTGCGTCCAACATTGCGTGCGAGTGGGCATCAATAATTCCGGGAGTGACGTATTTCCCGGTCGCATCGATGACCCGCGCATTCGCCGCACTTATGTTTTTTCCGATTTTCTCGATCTTGCCTTTACGTATCAGAATATCCGTGTTGGTCAACGTCCCTTTTGCGGCGGTCATTACCGTCGCATTTTTTATCAAAACGTCCGGCTTAGTTTGACCCAATACTGTTCCGGCCAACACAGCGAAAATCGCTACTACAATTACGAAAGGTGCATTTGTTTTCATCTATTTTCTCTCGATAGCAGAACTCGATTCTGCAATTGAAAACCGAAAAAACTAAGGAGTTTTTGTTCCAGTAAATGGTGCCGGTCCCTGCACAGTATCGGCGATTCCTTCCACCTTATTGCCTGCGACCGTTCCGCTAAATGCCACAGCCAATTCCTGCCCGCCAACTGATACATTGACATCAAATGTGAATCCTTTATCAGTTGAGACTCCATTTTTTATCGGTGCCGAACCAAACAAAGCCGAACTCAACGTACCGTTAACCGTGCTTCCGGATTGAATCAAAACCAAAGTCGCCTCGACTGTCTGACCGGGGGCCGAAATGTTTAGAATCCACGTGCCGCCAACCTGCGCGATCGTCCCGGTGCCGGATGTCGTTTTTCTTTCTGGTTTTTTCGGTAGCTCAAATAGTTTTCCATCAACAAAAATGTGCGTGATAGTTTTATCTTTTGCGAACACGTCGCCCTTTATAACCACAAGATTGGCAATTTTTCCGGTCTCGACCGAACCCAGCTGATCAGAAACGCCAAGGATTTCCGCAGCGCTTAACGTCATTGCACGCACTGCATCCGCCTCCGACAATCCATTCTTAGTTGTTTCTTCTGCATTAACGAAAAAATCACCTATGTTTTTTAGACCATCTGAAGAAAATGCAAAATTGACACCGGCCTGTTTTAGTTTGCCGGCAGTTTTTGGAACTTCGACCCGCAATCTAAGAGTATTCATCGATTCCGGATCCGCCTCGTCATTTGCCGCAAACGACCGTTTGGGGAAATTTAGCGAGAGCAAAACCGGAACCTTTTGCGCTTTCAACCGATCCGCAACTTTTCCCGCTTCCTGTCCGCCGGCGATTATTACCTTCAGATCAAACTCTTTCGCGAGGTCGAGTGTCCTGATAATTTCGCGTTCGGTGTTTGCCGTCACAACCAAGGGCTTCTCGCCATTTACGATCGGAATCAGAGCTTCAAGCGCAGGATCAGATTCGGGGCGTTTCATTCCGCGTGGAGTTTTCGCATACAATTTTCTTATTTGGTCCAGGCGTTTTGCGTCCGCAAACATTTGTCGCAATGCTGCAAATGTTCCCATCAAGGAAGAGGGAAAACCTCCGCCGCGATTCGTTGTATACGTCACGTGTTGTGCAAAAGGAGTGCGGACGACCATTTCGGAGACGGTTTCGCCGGCAAGGTTTATCACCGCGGAATCGCCGTTAAAAATCCCATCGGAATAACCCGTCAAAGCGGTGGTAAAACCATAGCTTCTTTGGGTCGCAAACTGTGTTTCACCGGCTTTCAGGTCATCCGTGACCTTTCTTTCGGGTCGCAATACTGCCGGATAATTCGAATTCGATTGCGGTTGATTCGCTTGTCCCGGAGGCGTTGGAGGTGCCGGCTGAATCGCAATGCTTGCATTTGCGTCAATAAAACCAGGGTAAACCGTAAGCCCTTCGCCATCGAAGATCTGTGCATCGGCCGGAATTTGAACTCTTTCACCGACCGATTCAATTAAACCGTCGCGCACTACAACCGTGCCCTTAGCAATCGTCGCTCCGGAAACCGTAACGATCTTTGCATTCCTGATTGCATAACTTCCGATTTGCGCTTCGACCGAAAAAGATAAGGCGGCAAACACAAAAAGTGCGAAGGAAAAACCCAATAGGTGTTTTTTCATAACTTTTAGCGGATGAATTGTAAACTGAACTCCGAAATCTATAAATGGGATTGTAAATCAATTTGTTTCAGAATAAAAATCGGCTTCTAATTTGAGGATTATACGTGTTAAAAACCCATTTTCCCTTCTCAAGCTCTGCTAATTCGTGCGATAAAGCACCCTGCTTCCGCGTTGCGAACGTTGATGTATTTCACGTTGCGATCTTCTAGCAAAGCCGCAATGGTTTGTTCGATACTTTGCTCATCTACGTCTTTCCGCGCGACCAGCTCGCTCCTTTTGCCGTATCCTTCAAACAACATCGGTAATTCCCGCAATGTCTGCGGAAACTCGCACGCGTCAAACCGCTCGCATTTATCATTATGGATATAAATTGGACTCGGCAATGGCAGATCCGAAAGCCCTTCAAACGCATTGTAGGTAAATAAAAGGCGAGCTTCTTTTCCCGTCTCAAAGGTTTTCAAACACGAGCGACACGGACCATAACCCTTTGCGGTGTCGACGAAAGCGGGATGACCGTACTGCGGTGATATCATCGTTTCACGAACCTGTTTTGATAATTTTTCCTCAATTCCTGCTACTCTGAATTTCATTATTGATCTCCAACTATTTTTTTCTGCCCTCAGTTTCTAGAATCTGCTTTTTGCGCTCGATCCCCCAACGATAACCGCTCATTTTGCCGTCGCTTCCAATCACTCGATGACAAGGAATAACTAACGCAACCTGATTCTTTGCACATGCACTCGCGACAGCGCGAACCGCTTTTTTGTTGCCAATTTTTTCCGCAACCTCAGAATATGAAAGGGTCTCACCATATGGAATTTTCCTCAGAGCATCCCATACGCGCATTTGAAATGCGGTAGCGTAAACATCTAGCGGCAGATCAAGTTTCTGCCTTTTCCCATTAAGGTATCCGATAATGACCTCAATAAACTTTTTTAGACCTTTGTTATCACGATTTATCTCCGCATTTGGGTATTCAGCCTCTAAATCTTTAACTAAATACTGCTCTTTATCTCCAAACTTCAATCCGCACAATCCTTTTTCCGTTCGCGCGACGAGCAACTGTCCGAGAGTACAATCGGCAACGGCAAAGCTGATTCTCGCTCCTGTGCCGCCCTTTTTGTAGGTTGCCGGTGTCATTCCCAAATTATCCGATGCCTTTTCGTATAATCGGCTGCTCGATCCAAATCCCGCTTCATACATAGCTTCAGTTACCTCGCTTCCTTTTTTGATTTCGCTTTTAAACTTTTCTAAGCGCCTTTTTTCGCTATATTTTTTGGGGGAAATTCCAATAATTTTCTTGAACGTTCTTTGAAAATGAGATGCACTCAAATTGAGCTTTTCGGCAAGGCTCTCGAGCGAACCATCTTCTGCCGTTTCCATTAGTTCGCAAGCTTTGACAACCGTTTTCACTTGATCATCGACGCCGTTAATGTCGTTCGGCCTGCATCTCAAACACGCCCGAAACCCTTTATTCTCAGCACTTTTTTGCGTATCAACAAAAAACACATTTTCCCTTTTCGGCAAACGCGCAGTGCACGAAGGTTTACAGAAAATTTTCGTCGATGTGACGCAGGTAAAAACCACTCCATCAAATCGTTTATCGTTTTCTTTTACTGCTCGCCAAAATATTTCTTCATTCATAACTTGATCAATTTCCACCTTCGAATTGCTTCGTGATCTAAGCATCTAACAAACGGCGGGTTAAATCTATCCGAAAATTGCGGTAGAATTTATTAAATAGATGAGCGACAAAGAAACGGTAATAATATTATTTGATGGTGTTTGCAATTTTTGCAACGATTCGGTGAACTTCATTATTGAGCGCGACTCGCAAAATCGTTTTAAGTTTGCACCGTTGCAATCTGAAATTGCGGAAAGCTTGTTGAAAAAACACTCCATCGATAAAGCCGAAACCGATTCGATCGTGCTCGTCGAAGGCGAACGCGCCTTTACACATTCAACCGCCGCGCTTAAGATCGCTCGAAATCTCGATGGGCCATGGTCGGTTTTTTACGGATTTGTCGTCGTTCCGAAATTTGTCAGGGATTTCTTTTATCGTGTTTTTGCAAAATATCGCTATCGATTATTCGGAAAAAAAGATCAGTGTATGATGCCGACACCGGAAATTCGTGAAAGGTTTCTGACATAAACCAATTACATTTAACTAATTACGTATTATCAATATTATGAAAGCAAAATGGAATGGAAAAATTATCGCGGAGAGCGATGAAACAGTTGTCGTCGAAGGAAACCATTATTTCCCGGCGGATTCAGTAAACAACGAATATTTCGATAAGACAGAAACCAATACCGTATGTCCCTGGAAAGGCACGGCAAGCTATTACACAATAAATGTAGATGGCGAAAAGAATGTCGATGCCGCTTGGTATTATCCGGACGCAAAATCAGAAGCAAAAAATATAGAAAACTATGTCGCGTTTTGGAAAGGCGTTGAGGTCACCGAGTAACCGGTAGTTTTCGCTATAACCTCCCCCCTATCACTTAGCAAAAATGTTTTCACTTGAAACCTTACAATTCATTGATCTTCTGGAGTTGATCGCGAAGAACGCGCAAACCGAGATGGGCGAACGTCGTTTACTAAATGTTCGCCCTCACACGAGCAAATTAGCGCTCGATCGCGACCTTCAATTGATCACGGAAACAATCGCGCTGGCAAAAGAAGATATCTCATGGAGCTTTTCGGATCTTCCTGAATCGTCTGAATCGATCGCGCTACTTAAGATAAAAAATACCACGCTTGAGCCTTTGGTTTTACGTGAAATCGCGCGCCTTATTTCTCAGGCGCTGTTTGCAAAAACAGCAATTGGAAACGGAAAAGAATTTGCACCGACCCTATGGGAAATCGTCGAAGATCTGCCGAAAGAGATCTCAAAACTAGCCGATACTATAAACGACAAGATTCTTCCAAGCGGCGAACTTGCCGATTCGGCATCACCTGAGCTTAATCGTCTGCGCCGAGAGATCAACGCCCAGCGCGAACGCCTTACCAAATCGCTGGAAAGTTTCATGCGTACGAAAGGCGATGCGGTTCAAGACGACATTGTCACCATAAGAAATGATCGATACGTGATTCCCGTAAAGGCCGGTTTTTCAGGTCGGATCGGCGGAGTTGCACACGGTGCGTCGTCTTCCGGTGCAACAGTTTTTGTCGAACCACTCGAATCGATCGAGGCAAACAACGAACTTCAGGCGCTTAAAGCCAAGGAAGAAAACGAAATTCTCCGGATTTTGTTTTCGCTGGCAGAACAACTTCGCGAAAATATTCCATTTATCGAAAACGCCGCCGAAGCAATCGCTGAGCTCGATTTTGTAAAAGCAAAAGTAGTTTTTGCTCGCGAGTTTGACGCAGTTGTTCCCGAAATTTCGAATGACAAGACACTCGACCTCGTCGATGCCCGGCATCCGCTTCTGGAGGAATCGCTGAGTGTCGGTAGGCCGCCTGCTCTCAGTGTCAGTAGCCCGCCCGTGAGGAAGGGCTCCTCCGAAAGCGACGGTGTGAGTAGCGCACCTGTTAAAAAGGGCTCTTCAGAAATTGTCCCCGTTAGTTTCTCGCTAAACGATACTAATTCCGTCATGATCATCTCCGGCGCAAACGCAGGAGGAAAAACGGTGGTACTCAAAACTGCCGGTTTACTTTCGATGTTGGCGATCTCGGGTTTGCCAGTACCCGCCCGAAAAGCGACCGTTCCCTTTTACGCGTCCGTTTTGGCCGACATCGGCGACCATCAATCGCTCTCGGCAAATCTCTCTACCTTTTCATCGCACATTTCTAACATCGCTTCGATGATGAAGAATTTGCATTCACCCGCACTCGTTCTGCTCGACGAAGTTGGAACCGGAACGGATCCCGAAGAAGGCTCAGCGCTTGGCGTAGCCGTTGTCGATCATTTCCGCAAAAACGGCGCGCAGGTAGTTGCTTCGACCCACTACAAGGGCTTGAAAATATACGCGGCAAACGATGGCGAAGTAATCAATGCCTCAGTTGAATTCGACGAAAAGACTCTTGAGCCAACTTACAAACTTCTCACCGGAATCGCCGGTGCTTCTTCCGGGCTTGAAATAGCCCGCCGTTTTGGAATCCGAGACGAGGTGATCGATAATGCTCGCGCAAACCTCGATGTCGCCGCGCAGGAAGCGGAAAATTACCTACACAAGCTGCAGAAAGAAACCAAGCAAGCCGAAGATCTGCGAATCGCGCTCGAAGAAGAACGCGAAGCCACGGCCCAAAAATACGCCAAACTCGATATTGAATTTCGAAAGAAAGAAAAACAGCGCCGAAAAGAATTTGAAAGCGAGCTTGGTGAGACGCTCAAAAGCTTTGACCGGAAATCAAAGACGTTTTTGAAAACGGTTGAAGATAAAAAAGAGCGCAAAAAACTCGAAAATGAATTGGCCGCAAGCCGCGCTGAGCTGAAAAGGCAGGCTTTTACGAAGGTCGCCGAGTTTGATACCGGCAAAAGAAGCGGATCAAAACGTGTCAGTAGCCCAACCGTCAGGGCGGGCTCCGATGGAATATCGACCCCGCGAATCATTGAGGATGCAACTATCTCAATTGGCTCAAACGTGTATTTGAAAAACTTTGACAAGGTCGGAAAAGTAGAAAGAATCGATGGTGACAGCGCAGATGTGTTGATCGGTTCGATGCGTATGAAGCAGAGTCTGGAAGATCTGGAAGTGTTGGTCGAACAATCCTCAGATAAAGAAAAACCACTCGAGAAACTAAAAAACGCGGCAAAACAATCAAACATCGATCTAACCCTCGGCGAAACTCAATCCGAGCTAAATCTCATCGGTAAAACAACGATGGACGCCGAATCCGAGGTCGATAAATTCCTCGATGATTCGTATGTGTCCAAACTCCAACGTGTAAGGATCATCCACGGCTTTGGAACCGGCGCACTCAAAAACTCAGTCCACCAATATTTAAAAGGTCACCCGCACGTCGATACTTTTGGTTTCGCACCCCAAAACGAAGGGGGAAACGGCGCGACAATTGTGGAATTGAAGCAGTAAGATATCAAAGCTTCAGTTACCCGGCCGACCTCGTTTCACTCCCTGATCTCCGAATTCTGAAATGGTTAATTCCGGGAGTCCGTTGTAAAATCTTCAGTCTATGGGCGATAGGACGCTTGGGATAGCCATAATTGGTTTGGGCGGCGCTGTTGGAACAACGGTGGTCGCGGGTATCGAACTTTTGAAAAAAGGTTTGATCGGGCATGATGGATTGCCGTTGGCTGATGTTGAAGGCGCAGAAAAACTCGTGGATTACGAAAATATCGTTTTTGGCGGCTGGGATCTAAGTTCGGATGATCTTGCCGATGCCGCCACAGAGCACGATGTTTTGACCCATAAACAGTTTCTGGCTGTCGAAGAAGGTTTGCGCAAGATCACTCCCTGGAAGTCTATTCACGACAAAAATTTCCTCTCAAATATCGAAGGTGAAAATCTTTTCGCCGACGGCTCGCATCGTAGTGCAATCGAAAAGATTCGGTTCGATATCGCTAAATTCAAAGAGTCTTGTGATTCCGTCGTGGTCATAAACCTTGCCTCAACGGAAAAACTCGCGGATGAAACTAACGAACTCTTTTCTTCTCTCGCAAGTTTTGAAAAAGCACTTAACCAAAATTCAAACCAAATTTCTCCCGCAATGCTATACGCTTACGCTGCGATTTCCGAAAATACTCCTTATGGAAACTTCACGCCTTCTGTGTCCGCCGACATTCCCGCTTTGATCGAATTTGCTGATAGACAAGGCGTGCCGATTGCCGGAAAAGATGGAAAAACGGGGCAGACGTTTATCAAAACCGTCATTGCACCCGCGCTAAAATCTCGCGCATTAAAGATCGAAGGTTGGTATTCGACAAACATCCTCGGAAACCGAGACGGGCTCGCACTTTCAAATGAAGATTCGCTTGCGTCAAAGATAAAAACAAAGGCTTCTGTGCTTCGCAATATCCTCGGTTACGAAGTGGAAGACCACATCGTAGATATTCGCTATTACAAACCCCGAGGCGACAACAAAGAAGCCTGGGACAACATCGATTTCAAAGGTTTTCTTGGGCAATCAATGCAACTGAAAGTAAATTTCCTGTGCAAGGATTCGATTCTCGCCGCACCGCTGGCAATAGAAATAGCACGCTGCCTCGACCTAGCAAAGCATCGAGGAGAATCCGGGATACAGGAACAACTCTCCGTTTTCTTTAAGCTTCCAATGACAAAAAACAATTGCCCCGAACACGCATTTCATCGGCAGGAAGAGATGTTTTTGGACTGGCTCAAAAACAGGCGGAAACACGACCGCTAGATACGTTTATATCTTTGGAGCTTTTTTATGGAACCGCTAGCGAACAAAATTCGCCCGAAATCGCTTGATGAATTCATCGGTCAGGAGCATTTGGTTGGCGCAAATCGGCCGCTTAGAAAGGCGATTGAGCAGGGCCATATTTTCTCGCTGGTTTTCTGGGGACCTCCCGGGGTCGGCAAAACGACGCTTGCCCGTATCTATGCAAACTCAATTAATGCAGAGCTTTATGAGCTTTCAGCTGTTACCGCCGGAAAAAATGACATACGAAAGATTGTCGATAGTCCGGGCGGACGCAGTGTTAGTAGTTCGCGCGCGACTAGTGTCAGTAGTCCGCGCGTGAGCAAGGACTCAAATGGCCAACCTAGCGAAGATCTAGATCTTCAACCTCCAAAAGTGCTCTTCCTTGATGAGATTCACCGATTTAATAAGGCGCAGCAGGATTTCTTATTACCCTATGTTGAAAACGGTGAGCTGATCTTGGTGGGCGCTACGACTGAAAATCCGAGTTTTGAGATCATTTCGCCGCTCCTATCTAGGCTCAGGGTTTTTGTGTTGGAAGAGTTGGCAGATGAGCAAATGGCCCAAATAATCGACCGCACCGAAATCGGGCTTGATAAAAACGCACGCGAATGGCTGATCTCGATGGCAAATGGCGACGCCCGGCAGGCGATCACGATGATCGAAAACACGGCACAGCTTTACGATGAAGTAAACGTCGAAAATCTCACAAACACACTTCAATCAAAGTTTTTGCGTTACGACAAGAAAGGCGAAGAGCATTACAACACGATCAGTGCTTTTATAAAATCGATGCGGGCAAGCGATGCAAACGCCGCAATTTATTATCTCGCGAGGATGGTCGACGCAGGCGAAGACCCAAAATTCATCGCCCGGCGAATGGTTATTTTTGCGTCAGAAGATATCGGACTCGCCCAACCCACCGCGCTCGTTGTGGCAAACGCAGTATTTCGGTCGGTCGAAACGATCGGTTTACCGGAATGCGTTTTGAATCTCGTCCACGGAGTCGCGTATCTTGCGAACGCGAAAAAAGACCGTAGTGCTTACGACGCTTATAAAGAGGCGATCAAAGACGTCCGGAAACATGGCAATCTTCCGATTCCGTTGAAGCTTAGAAATGCTCCGACAAAATTAATGAAAGAAATGGGCTACGGAAAAGATTCGGGAGAAAGTTCGGATTTACTGCCCAAGGATCTTGAAGGCAGGAAATATTTGAAGCGGGACTGATCTTTAGAATTGAATTGGCATCGTTATTCAATCCTATTGCGGTGAACCGACGCGCCGCAGCAGATCCTTAAAACGCGGGTCATCGTGCAAAGGGTCAAAACCAAACTCGATCTTTAAGTTTTGCAATTGCAGATCGTGCGCGGCATAGGCTTTTTCGAGTAATTCGAAAGCCTTATCCCGCTCGCCCAGCGCTACGTATAAAATTGGTAATTCGCCGGGCGAAATATATTCCTTGCTCTTTTCGAATTCCTCAAGAATTGCCTGTGCTTTTTCGCGTTGACCTGCCCCGACGTAAGCTATACCGAGATACATTTTGTCATATGAAGGAATATTGCCGAGCCGCTCTCTCTGCAGAAAAACGTCAATGGCTTCCCGATACATTCCCTTTCCGACGTATGATTTGCCGAGGATGTTTAGGAGGAGGTTTGGATTGACTTCGCGAATTTTTTTTATTTCGACAATTGCTTCGTCAAACCGCCGCGCATTCGCAAATGTGACAGCAACGCTGGCATAGCATTAATAATTTTGGCAATTATTCTTACAGTTGTGTCAGCTAACGCCCAAGCACCTGGAATATACCAAGCGGAAATCCCTTTTGATTTCCTGATCGGTGATAAGAATTATGACGCCGGAAACTACGAAATCCATTTAGGCGGCACGTCCAGTCTTGCGACGATCATAACTGTTAAAGATTCGGACCGAAGCACATTGTATCGGGCCTCAGTTGTTAAAAACGGAAACACCTCGAAAGAGGGTAAATCGAGTTTGCTGTTTAAGCGTTATGGAGAAGATCTTGTATTCTCTCAAATTGTCACTCCGAATTCCGGCTTTAGCTCGCGAGTGTCAAAAAGGAAAAGACAACTGGCTAGAAAACAAGGGAAAACCGACGAGATCGTTTCTTTCGTTTTGCAGACATACGGTAAAACGAAGGTCGAATAATCTCCCATCTTTTTAGCAAAAAATGAGGCTGGTCGAGCACGAGATTCTCGGGCGGTCTCATTTCTTTTGTTCATTTGAGCAGTCCTTCATATCTAATGGCGCATGATACTCATTACCTTCGATCATCACTTCTTGGTTCCCAACTAGATGCTGAGTCAGCCAAAAATAAGCAATCTCGCAAAATAAACCCGATCAAAGTTCTAGGATTTCTTTGTCTATTTTGTCATTTTATGCGGGCTAAACTATGATTTAGAAATGCTAAACAAGATCGAATTTTCTCTTCCGCAAAAAATAGAAATCGCCGTAACTACAAAACTCAGGGAGTTCGCAAACCGTGAAGTAATTGGGCGGATTTGGAACAAAGATGCCGCCGTTTGGACCGGCGACGACGAGAATAAATGGCTTGGCTGGCTTGAGATAGTTGAGCAGGAATCAGACGATTCGGACAAATATTCGACACTCGCGCAAGACGTCAAAGATTTTGAAAGTATTGTACTTCTGGGAATGGGCGGTTCTTCCCTATGTCCGGAAGTAATGTCAGTCACGTTTGGAAAGGATCAATTTCACATCCTCGATTCGACAGTTCCAGCTCAGATAAAAACGCTCGAATCCAAGATCGACATCGCAAAAACGCTTTTTATCGTTGCGAGCAAAAGCGGCTCGACTCTTGAGCCAAATACCTTCAAGCAATATTTTTACAAACTCGTGTCCGATGCCGTTGGTTCTGAAAAAGCCGGAAAACATTTCATCGCGATCACTGATCCCGGGTCAAAACTCGAAAAGGTTGCCGAGGATGATGGATTTCGACACATATTTTGCGGTGACCCGAGCGTCGGTGGACGATTTTCAGCACTTTCGGTTTTCGGAATGATTCCGGCGGCGGCGATGGGTTTGGACGCAAAAGACTTTTTGAACCGCGCGATGGAAATGGTTCACGCATGTAAATCTCATGTTCCGATGGAAAATCCGGGTGCGTTTTTGGGAGCGGTTCTTGGAATTTGCCACCAAAAGGGGCGTGACAAACTGACGATCTTTACATCGCCTGAGCTTTACGACGTCGGTGCGTGGCTTGAGCAATTGATAGCGGAAAGCACCGGAAAACAGGGCGTTTCAATACTACCGGTCGATCGGGAAGAGCACCTTTCGGCCGATGAGTATGACGACGACCGAATCTTCGCATATCTAAAACTGAAAGATTCAAGCGATGTTTCCACGGACGAAAAAATTGAACTTCTGGGTAGCGAGGGTTTTCCAACTGTGACGATCGAGCTCAAAGACAAGGAAAATTTGGGACAGGAATTCTTTCGTTGGGAATTTGCGACCGCTGTTGCCGGAGCGATCATGGATATCAATCCGTTTGATCAGCCGGACGTTGAAGCCGCAAAAATCGAGGCCAAAAAAATTACGTCTGCTTACGAAGAAACCGGTAAACTCCCAAGCGAAAAACCTTTTTATGAAAAAGAAGGGATCAAGCTTTTTACTAGCGACGAATATCTTGCTTCATTGAACAAGCTCGTAGGCGAAGAAAAGTCATTGGCGAATTACCTGGAATCGCATATTAAACACATTCAGGAATACGACTATTTTGCAGTTCTTGGATATGTTGAGATGAACTCGGAAAATGAAAATCTCCTACAGGAAATTCGCCATTACGTGTTGAATCGAGAGCTTTGCGCAACGTGTCTGGGGTTTGGACCGAGGTTTTTACATTCGACCGGGCAAGCCTACAAAGGAGGTGAAAACAACGGTGTGTTTTTACAGATAACTTCGGATGATGCCGTGGATTTTGATGTTCCTGAACAGAAGTTTAGCTTTGGAGTTGTAAAAGCGGCGCAGGCGCGAGGAGATTTTCAGGTATTGTTGGATAGAAAAAGACGAGCGTTAAGGGTTCATTTAAGTGAAAACGTCGCCCGCGACCTGCGAACTATATTGTCGCTGCTTTACGGAAATTGAGTTGGTTTCTTATCGGGATTTAAACAATTGCGTAGAATGCAATCAAAACGATAAAAAGAAAAACTGCAAAATTAAACATCACGCGAAACATAATCAGTGGCTCCTAAAAATTTGGTGTGAGGAAACCTAATTATCTTCGATAAGAGAATTTTTGAAAACGTGGATTCCCACAGTGACCGAAAAACAGCGGGAGACGCAGATTAAAAACACTCCAAATACTTAACACCGGCGCCCGTGTTGTAAATCACAACGCGTTCGTTTTCCTTTACAAATCCATCGTCAATCAATTTTTTTAGTGCAGGAAGACATGCGGCCCCTTCGGGAGCAACGAATAAGCCTTCTTTTGAACCGATTTCTTTAACGGCTTCGGTCAATGCCTTATCCGAAACGGCCACCGCGGTTCCTCCCGATTCTCTTAACGCGTCAATGATCATGAAATCGCCAACCGCTTTTGGTACTCGAAGGCCCGATGCAACTGTTGCGGCATTTTCGAACTCATCAGCAAAGCGCTTTCCGGAATGAAATGCATTGACGATCGGCGAACATCCGGTAGATTGAACTGAAACCATGCGTGGCCGACGCGAATCGATCCAACCCATCTCTTCCATTTCATTAAATGCCTTCCACATGCCGATCAAACCCGTTCCGCCGCCCGTTGGATAAAGAATCACATCGGGGAGATTCCAATCAAATTGTTCGGCAAGCTCGTAACCCATTGTTTTCTTGCCTTCTAGGCGATATGGCTCTTTCAGTGTCGAAACATCAAACCAACCTTCGGCATCTTTTCGCTTTGCGATCTCTGCTCCGCAATCGGTGATCAAACCATTGATCAGCGTTACGAAAGCTCCTGATTGTTCGCATTCTACGATGTTTGCACGCGGCGTATCGCTTGGCATATAAATATGGGCTTCCATCCCAGCTCTCGCCGCGTACGCTGCCAAAGCACCTGCCGCGTTTCCAGCGGAAGGTACGGCGAGCTTCGTTACGCCCAATTCCTTTGCCATCGAAACCGCCGCAGTCATGCCGCGAGATTTAAAACTTTGAGTAGGATTATTTGATTCGTCTTTTATGAAGAGATCGAGTTTTACCGGCAGAGTCGAAGCCAGATTATTGGCCTCTAGCAGCGGCGTCCAACCTTCGCCAAGGCTAATGATATTTTCATCACTTACAACCGGAAGCACTTCCCTATAGCGCCAAAGACTGGACCCGCGAGTTTTTAACGATTCTTTTGTTAGCGTTTTAGCGGCCCTCGCAAGATCGTATTTTGCTGAAAGCGGTTTTTGACATACCGTGCAAAGATTAAGTATCTGATTTGGTTCATAAGGTTTTGCACAGTATGCGCATTCGAGATGGGTAACATTCATAGGCAAGATTCTAGCAATTTTTAATCAAATTTCGCACGATCTCCGTACCCTAACAGAATGCTTTGGACTAATTCGGATCTATTTTTTAAGCATGGGTTCTAAAACCTTATAGATATTTGCCGTCATTATTTTTGCGCCCAGAGCATTTGGGTGAATTCCGTCTGCCTGGTTTAGCTTTGGATTCATCGCAACATTCTCCAGTAAAAACGGCACGAATTTTAATTTATATTTGCTCGCCAAATCCGGAAATGCATTCACATACGCAGCTTGATAATCTCTACCCATCGTTTCCGGAGCAAGCATGCCGCACAACAATATTTCGATTTCTTTTGCTTTTGCCTTTTTAATGATTTTTTCGAGATTATTCTTCATATTTACAACTGGAACTCCCCGCAAAAGGTCGTTTGCTCCCAGCTCGAGAATAATGAGCTCGATATTTTCCGATTCAAGAATCCAATCGACGCGCTCGACGCCCCCGAGACTGGTATCGCCCGAAATTCCGGCATTTACGACCTCGTAGTTATAGCCGTCTCTCTCAAGTTGTTTTTGGAGGAGGTAAGGATAAGACTCATCTTCTGTAAGACCGAATCCGGCGGTTAAACTATCTCCAAATGCGATAATTTTCGGCTTTGAAGAAACGATTTCCGGTTTGATCAGCGGTTTATCAACATGGCCGGCGGTTTTCTTTTCCGCAACCGAAATCTCGCAGGCTGAAGCGACCAAGGCTAATAGAATGAAACTTAAAAGTGTGATGTGACGAATATACATAGGTTCTCTTACGTTGGCTCCGGCCATTTGGATGCAAATTTCTGCCAACTTGATTGCGTAATTTCTTGAATAGTATGATTATGGGAATCTTAAATCTGCCGCCAGTATTAACTTTAAATGATAGATATTAAAAACGTCACAAAGACCGTTCGCTCAGGAACAGAAAACCTAACTATTCTAGACGATGTTTCACTCGAAATTCCAAGCGGGCAATTTGTAGCCGTCACCGGTGCATCGGGCAGCGGAAAATCTACGCTGTTGGGTTTGATAGCCGGACTGGATGCGCCAAGCTCGGGTACGGTCGTTATCGATGGCGAAACTATCACGGCGATGAGCGAAGACGATCTGGCAACGCTTCGTAGTGAGAAAATAGGGTTTATCTTTCAGTCTTTCCACCTAATTCCATCACTTACGGCCTTTGAAAACGTCTTGATCCCGATGGAGATCTTGGGCTTAAAAGACGCAAAAGAACGCGCAGCAAAACTTCTTGAAGATGTCGAGCTGACCAACCGCGGGCATCATTATCCTTCCGAGCTTTCAGGCGGCGAACAGCAGCGAATCGCGATCGCACGGGCATTTGCAAATCGACCAATAATCCTTCTGGCTGACGAACCGACGGGAAATCTCGACTCAAAAAACGGCAATCACATTTTCGATCTGATGACAGGCATGCATAAGAAAAATGACGTCACGCTGGTATTAGTGACCCACGATATCAATTTGGCCAGAAAGGCGCAGCGGCAAATCCGCCTCCGCGACGGAAGGGTCTTAAGCGACAATTAGAGGGACAATGCGATTTATTCTCAATCTAACGGCGCGCGAAATCCGGTCTTCATGGCGACGTCTACTGTTCTTTTTTCTATGTATCGCGATCGGCGTCGGGTCAATTGTCGCACTTCGATCGCTCGTTCATAATTTGAGCCGTGCGGTCGGCGGTGACGCACGCGAACTTCTAACGGCGGATTTTAGGATAACCTCGACGACGGATTTCTCGCCCGGCGATCTTTCAAAGATCGATGAGATCATATCGAAAACCAACATAGTTGACGGGAAAAACGAGGTTCTCGAAACTTCCGCCATGGCGCGGTCTGTTAACTCATCCCAGAAAACACTCGAATTCGTTTCGCTAAAAGGTATTGAACCTCCATTTCCTCTCGCGGGCAAGTTTCAAATGCCGGACGGAAAACCGTTCGATTTCAAGTTACTCGAAAATCGAGGAGCCCTTGTGGCACCGATTCTCCTCGAAGAACTAGGTGTGAAAATTGGCGACAAAATAGCGATCGGAGAAGCGGAATTCATTGTGCGCGGCGCTTTTGACGAAGAGCCGGGCGGTTCAAGTGGTTTCAGGCTTGGTGCGCGGGTTTTCATCGAAAAAAAAGCTTTTGAGGAAGCCGGAATCCTTCAAAACCGGAGTCGGGTAAACCGCCGGTTGCTGTATCGAACTTTGGAAAACCCCACAGCTCTCGTCGAACAACTTAGGGAAAATTTGAAAGGTACGACTCTTCGTGTTCAATCATACCGCGAAACCGAAGAGCGACTCGGCGAACAATTTGAAAGAACGGAGAATTATCTATCGCTGACAGGTCTGCTGATCTTGGTTTTAGGCGGAGTCGGTGTTTGGAACGTCGCAAGGGTTTTTGTTGAGCAAAAACGAAAATCGGTCGCCGTTTTGAAATGTCTCGGGGCAAGCGGTACGAAGATCATAACGGTCTACATTTTACAGATCCTGATCCTGGGTTTGATTGGAAGTTTATTCGGCGTTTTTCTTGCACAACTCGGACTTGGGTTGGCACGATTAAATTTTAACGATGCGCTTCCGAAGGCAATGAGCTATTCGGTCTCGTTTGCAACTGCTGCACAGGGCGTCGTTCTCGGTATCTTGATTTCCCTGCTCTTTTCAGCGCTTCCGCTTCTGCAAGTTCGTAATATCCGTCCGAATCTACTTTTACGTGATGAGAACAATGAGAACTTGAGAAATCTCGATTGGACAAAATGGATCTTCGGACTCGTATCTTTACTCGGATTGCTTGGTTTGGCGGTTTGGCAGGCGGGGTCTTTTGTGGTTGGAAGTTTCTTTTTGGTCGGCTTGGGTGTTACGGCTTTGGTTCTATATGTTTCAGCTAATGTCCTGACACGGCTTTTGAAAAGGATAAAATCATTCGGCTCATTTTCTATCAGGCAAGCGATCAATTCCCTCTATCGACCGGGCAATCAAACAAGAATTATTCTGCTAGCTGTCGGACTTGGCGCGTTCGTTGTTTTGGCAGTTCAATCGCTTCAAGGAAATCTCTTGCGGGAATTTGATCTAACGAGAAATCAAAATTTGCCTAGTCTATTCTTTATCGATATTCAAAAAAGCCAGGTAAAAGAATTTCAATCAGTTGTTAGAAAAGCAATCGGCGAAGATGCGGAGACTATACCAACGGTGCGCGCCAGGATTTCTTATGTTAACGGAAAGCCGATTGACTATGAAAATCGTGAGGTGAGACAACAGCAAGGACAGATCGGGCGCGAATTTGCCGTTACGTATCGCCAAACGCTCGATGACAACGAATCTTTGATTCAAGGCGTCTGGTGGGATAAGGAAGCCGGAAAAGTTCCGGAAGTGTCGGTCGAAGAGGAAATGGCTGAGCGACTGAAAATTTCGGCAGGTGATTCAATTACATTTGATATTTCGGGACGTCAACTGACCGCGCAGGTTGCAAACCTGCGAAAACTCGATCTTAGAAACACCCGCACTGCCTTCATATTTGTTTTCCGCCCGGGTGTATTAGAAAATGCGCCACAGTCTTTTGTAGCAAACGTATTGAAACGAATTCCCGCAAATGATCGGCAGCGTCTTCAGCGCGATATTGTCGATAAATTCCCAAATGTGCAAATTTTTGACGTGGCTGAGATCGTCAAAGTATTTCAGAATCTGCTGGAAAATTTCGTGTTGGCGATCTCGTTTGTCGGGGGATTTGTTATCTTGAGCGGAATTCTGATACTAATCGGATCGGTCGCACTTACAAAATCCCAACGTGTCTATGAAAACGCGATCCTAAAAACACTGGGAGCAAAACGTCTTACGCTCTCGACAATTCTTTTTGCAGAGTACGGAATCTTGGGAACAATGGCTGGAGTGATTGGCGTGTTTTTTGCGACTGTGCTTTCTTTCGCGGTTTCGAAATATGTTCTTGATATCGACTGGGAATTTGATCCGACTTTGTCTTTTTTGGGAATTTTGATTACCGCATTCTTGGTTATGATCGTTGGCGCGGTTTCAAATTTCGATGTCCTTTTTAAGAAACCCCTTTCAACCCTGCGTTCACAATAATTTTCCCTAACCAAACATATTGTGGGATTCAACCGCCAGGGGCTCAAACGGGTGTTTTGCCAAAACTGCACGCATATTTACTTGTCCAAGAAGAGTTTCCAGATACGCGCCAAATCGGTGGAGGATCGGCACAAGGTCTTTCTTGTCTTTTGTGAGCATGATTTCTTCAATAAAACGCTCGACTGTCTCGATATCTTTGTAAAATATAAATCCGATCGTCTCTTTACTGAAACTATTAAGCATCATGTAGAGGGAATCGAGCGGGTAATTTTCCGGATCTTTTTCCGCAGCACGTAATTCCCTCGTAAGTTCCCACATCTCTTCGCGAAGTTTCACTGACTGTACTTCCTTTTCCTTGAGTGACGGGAAAATATCCGCTGCGTCAATTTCCGGTTCGATCAAGCGTGCGAAATTTACAAGGGTTAGCTGAATGCTGTCGTTTAAGAGGCAATAGGAATTTTCAATCTTTGCAAAAACCAAAGGCGCAGGTCTTACGGCGATAAGTTCTTTCAGCTCCTGATCGTAGACCTTTCGAAGCTCAATTGAAGCCGTATATGCCGCACTATCAAGCGAACCATAAAGCTCGTCTTCTTCGTTTGGATAGCGCATCAGACGATTGTTGATATAATCCATCATTTCCCGCATCTGCTCATTTATGTGAGCAAAGAGCAACAGCGTCGACTTAAGCGGACGATCTTCTCGAAGCAGTTTCCCAACAACACTCAGCCATTTCAGGATCTTCGCAAAATACGGCAAAACCAGTTTCAAGTCTGCCTGAAGCGCCGACAAAATTTCGCCGTCATTCATTAAATTTTTGATCGCATCGGGCAGAAAATCGCCGGCTTCCGTCTTTGCTACATCGATTAGTTTTTGAACAATTTCGACACGTTTTATTTTATCTTTTAATGAATTGTTCCAAACCGTCCAATCACTAAAGCCCAGGGGTTTGGCGCGAAGTAAACCTTCGCTTAACAAGATCGACTCTCGAAGCGCACCGGAGAGCTCAAAAAGTTCGTCGCTGGAAAACCCGGCAAGTGAAGAATACGAATCCATATTCTCGATCAAATCAAATTCATCTTTGAACGAGTTAGACCCGCTATCCTCTTTTATCAAGTTTGAGAGATCAAGCGTTAGTTTTGAACACGAAAGCAATACTGAATGCGTCAGACGAAACTCCCGAGACCAATCGTGGGTAAGGTAATTGTCCTTGGCGAGGCTGCTGTTATAGAGATTTAAAAAACTTTCTAAACCGGATAGCCATAATCCGAGTTGAAAAATCGTCTCATCCGCATCAATTGGTGGAATATTAAGTACGTCGCCAACTCCATCAACGGGCGTGGCGGCAATAATTTCTTCACCGTTTTTATTTTCGGTTTGCGTATCGATAATACTCAATCGTAAAATTTCCTTGGATTTATTAGTGGGAACGGAGTGAATTAAGAAAAACTCACTATATATTTTATACCGCGAAACACACTGTTTTGGCAACCTATTTATGTAAAACACTGTTTTCCGAATTGAAACAAAAAACCATGCATCAGTTACTAGTGGCGACGACCAACGAAGGAAAAGTGAAAGAAATACAGAAATTGCTGTCAAAAACTCCCGTTGAGCTCTTAAGCTTAAATTTATTTGATGTTGGGGAAGTCAATGAAACCGGCGCAACATTTGCTGAAAATTCCGAACTAAAAGCCAGGTCTTATGCTCAGAAAACGGGTCATTGGACGCTCGCTGACGATTCAGGTTTAGAGGTTCGGGCGCTCGGCGGGGCGCCGGGAGTTATCTCAGCAAGATACGCCGGCGTCGGGGCGAGTGATAGTGAGAACGTCGCGAAACTCTTGAGTGAGCTTGCGGAAGTATCTGATACGCATAGACTTGCGCGTTTCGTTTGTTCGATAAGCGTTTCCGATAAATTTGGAAATATCCATTTTAAATCCGAGGGTATTTGTTCTGGAACTATCTCATTCTCGCCCAGAGGTGATAACGGATTTGGCTACGACCCGATCTTTATCCCTGAAGGTTTTGAGAAAACTTTCGCGGAATTAGATGATTCAATAAAACAGAGGCTCAGCCATCGCGCCATGGCATTGAAAAAAATAATTCCGTTATTTGTCTGTATTTCCTGATTGTTAGCTTGACCAATTGCGTTTTCGCCTATAAAATTCGGGTTTTGATTGGGTTCTGCTTGCAGGACGCTTCAAAAATCCGGGGCGTAGCACAGCCTGGTAGTGCGCACGGTTTGGGACCGTGAGGTCGCAAGTTCGAATCTTGCCGCCCCGACCATCTATTACAATAAAATGTATAGATATGCCCCCTTACCGTTTGCATTATTGGGGCGGTTACTGATAAATAACAGATAAGTTTTTTCACAAAACACAAACTTTTGGAGGACAAAATAATTATGGCTCGTTTGACACAAACAGAAATCGTTGGCCACATGGCTGATAAAACAGGCTTGACCAAGGTTCAAGCTAAAGAATTTTTCAATACTCTTTCGGCACTTGCAATGAAAGAAGTTAAGAAAAGTGGTGAATTTACAATTCCTGGATTTGGTAAACTTGTAAAAACCAAGCGTAAAGCTCGCACAGGTCGCAACCCGGCCACTGGAGCGCCTATCAAAATTCCAGCTAAGACAACAGTTAAATTCCGTGTTGGTAAAGCGATGAAAGATTCGGTTGCTTAACTTCGGAATTAGCTAGATAAGATAGAAAAGCGCCGATAAGCTTATGCTTGTTGGCGCTTTTTCCTTTAAAAACAGATTGTAAAAAAAATCGTGACAAAGAGTAAATTTTCTGTTACGATAATTTTTTTGAAAGCGAAGAGTTACCCGATTTTGATCTAGCTTGCTTTTTCAGCCTAGATTCCCTCATTATTCAGCAATTTATGAATTAGATAGACGATTTGGTAGGAGTTTTACGGAAGTTTGAGATAATTTTCACAAGCTTCGATTTTTATTAATAACAAATGATTTTTCCATATACAAAGGGAGGAGAAACAAACGTGGCAGCAGCAGCTAAACCAATGACCTTGCAAGATAGAATCTTGCAAATAGACCATATTCAAGCGCGTCGTTTTTCGAAATTGGCGGGAGATCCTTTAGAGATTGCATCTGAAGGAATCATCAGACACTTACGAGCCTGTGCAAGAATGGACGTAAATCCTGATGCTTCAGCCGTAAGAGAAATTATCGATGACGCCTTAAACGGTAGAAGAGTATTTGCAGAAGTTTCAAATGATCTTTTAGCCGCATAAGTAGTTAGTCTAACGCAATAAAAAAACGAAACCGCCTTTTCAGGCGGTTTTTTTTGTTCATATGAGTTCTTTGTTATTTAATCTTGAGCTTGTATAAACGATAAATTCCTACGGTCTCTCCGGCATCGCGTTCGTACCATTTTTCGAGATTTTCAAGATTCGGATTCCAATCCAATGGAATCACCAGATAGCTCAGTCTTGGTTTTTCAGCCTGCTCCCTTGTGAAATTCGCGATGAAGAATTTGTATCGTTGCGCCTCATCTTTTATCTCCCGAAGACTTAACGGCTTAGCCTTCTTGCTCAGCCTATTTGAATGCCGACCCCATCCGAATAGCGAAATCATCGAAACGAAATCCCCTTTCTTTAAGCGTGTTTCCAGCCATTTCTCGTCTAGATTCTGATAGTAAAGATACGAATAGTATCTTTCTTTGCTTTCTTGCCACGAAAGCCCTGCAAAAACATGTTGATGCCGGGACCAAAGGACATTCTGCGGGGCAACGGTCGGCGAGTCATCACCCTGCAAATTCCCAAGTGAAAAAATCGTCGCTGAATATGGCTCTGGGTTACTGCTTTCAAGATTTCGCAGCCTTCTTGCCAATGGCATACCGTTGTCGCGCATGATATTTGCTTGATCCAGAACGCGTACAGTGTAATGACATTCCACGAATCCCCAAACCACGGCGGTCAAGGAAATTAAAATCACCAGGAAATTCGCCAACCTCTCTCGCTTTTGAGAGAATTTACCCCAAAAAAGCCCGACCGCAACGACGAGTGAAAGCATCGCAACATAATTGCCAATAAAAACCTGATAATGGATCGGTTGGAGAGATTGTCCTGTGATAACTTGCTGGTTGAAAACTATTATCGGCACAAGCGCGAATGACAGCGCAAAAATTGATTTTCGTGACTTTAAACTGATCGCCCGGGTAATTCCGCCGACGCCTAATAAAAATATGACGACAAAACTAATGTACTCAGGGAACCGGAACAAATCCGGCTGATGGGTTTCGACTAAAAGCTGGACGTTGTCCATCGATTTTGCACGCGACGCCAACAAATACATATAGACGGCGAGCGGACCAAGACACGCGACTCCTAATGAAAATAGACGTAGAAACCCAGACAATCGATCTTCCGAGCGAAATATTAACCAAAGGATCGACAAACAAGCCAACCATGCAGCGGCGGTCGTCCATATATAAAAATACGAGAAAACAAGGAAGGTAAAACTGGCAAAGGCAACAATTCCAAAAATATATTGCCTTTTTCGGGATTCGCTTCGCAGCAGAAGCCATATTGACGAAATAAATACGAAGAACACGGGAAAGGGAACCGCCGGCACATATCGTCGTAAAAACGGAAAGTATGGGTAAGCAAACCCGGTTCCGAATATTTCCCCGATTGCTCCCTCGCCGGCCGCTAATGCCCCGCCACAGAGCACGAGCAACGCTCCCATCATTGCAAATAGCGAATCGTCTACGCATAGCCCAATAATCCAAAAGCAAGCTAGAGCAGCTAAGAAGCCGAACAATGCGCCTGTCATCGTCATCACAGTCGGGGCGGATATTCCCAAAATTCGAGCAGGAATGGCAATAGTATAGGGCGCTGCAAACTGAATAGAGAACAGAGATTCCGGCTGAGGAGAGCCCTCGGAATCGTCCCGGCCTGTGTAAGGGTCGTTTTTGCGAGGTCTTCCGTCGATGATAGCTTTCAAATATGCGGCGTACGCGACCTCATCTATGTCGTTATAGGCATAATGACCGTTCCAACTATCGCCCTGCGCATACCACATTTTCACCTGCGGATAGCAAGCAAAAATGGCGAGAATAATTCCCGCGATTATTCCATATCGCCAACGGAGTTTGGTCATTGAACATTCAACATCTAAGATTTACTATTAACCGGAAAACAAATAATAAATTATTCAGGACGATTGGTAAATTAGTATGAGTCTTAAAGATACGATTTCGGAAGATATGAAAACGGCAATGAAATCGAAAGATACGGAAAGGCTTTCCGTGCTTCGGATGATCAAAGCAAATTTGATGAACAAGGAAATTGATAAGAAAGAGTCGCTTACCGACGATGAGGTCATCAAAGCGCTTAACACGCTGGTAAAGCAGCGGCGTGATTCGGCGGATCAATTTACGAACGCCGGACGAAAGGAGCTCGCGGAAAAAGAAATTGGCGAAATCGTGTTTATTGAAAAATATCTTCCCCAATCGGCAACGGACGAAGAAATCGCACAAGCCGTAGCAGAAACGATTTCCGAAACCGGTGCGAACTCGATAAAGGATATGGGAAACGTTATGAAGATAACACTCGAAAAACTAGGTGGTAAAACTGTTGATGGAAAGGCGGTTAGCGACGTGGTGCGGTCTCACCTGATGTAGGTTTTGATTTTAGTTTCACAGTATAGAGTAGGTAGTTTCCGTGCTTTTCGGGCTGGAATCTCTCATACCACAGATCGATCTTATCGAAATCTTTCGTTCCATTTTCGCTTGCAATATGATGCTCAATCTCAAATTGCTAGCTAAAGATATTACGCACCTTGTCCATAAATCTCTCTTCAGCGAAATCGACGTCCTCGATCTCAGCGAGTTCTTCGAGCAACTTTCGTTGTTCGCGATTCAAAGTTTTTGGCGTAATTAGCGTGACCGCAACGAATAGATCACCTTTGCCGCCGCCGCTCAGACTCGGAATCCCTTCCCCCTTAATTCTAAAAACAGTTCCTGTCTGTGTTCCCGCGGGAATCTTTAGGGGTTCCGTTCCTTCTAAGGTCTTAACTTCAATCTCGGCACCCAAGGCGGCCTGAGTAAAAGATATCGGCGCTGATGTGTAAAGGTTAGACGCCTGTCGCTCAAAGTTTTCGTGCTCGGCAACGTGGATAACGACGTACAAGTCTCCTTTCGATCCGCCATTTACACCTGCCTCACCTTCTCCGCTAATCCTCAAGCGTGAACCGGTTTCGACTCCCGCCGGTATTTTGATTTCGAGTTCTTTTTGCTTCTCGATTCGGCCCGCGCCCGAACATTCCTTACAAGGATGTTTGATTATTTGCCCATTTCCGCCACAGTTAGGACATGAGCGCATGACGCTAAAGAAGCCCTGCTGATATCTCGTTTGCCCCGAACCTGAGCACGTGACACAATTCTCGGGCGAGGTGCCCTTGTCGGCTCCCTTTCCATCGCACTCCGCGCACGCTTCGAGTCGCGGTATTTTTAATTTGGCTTCAGTTCCTTTGGCTGCCTGCTCCAGAGTGATCTGAAAATCGTATCTCAGGTCAGCTCCTCTTTGAACACTTGAACGTCTAGAATGTCCGCCGCCAAACATATCGCCAAAACCGAATAAATCGAAAATATCTTCGATATTCGTGAATCCCGGATCGAACCCCGCGCCGCCCGCTCCACCAACCCCGGAATGCCCAAATTGATCGTAGCGCGATCGTTTGCTCGAATCGGAAAGCACGGCATAAGCCTCCGCTGCCTCCTTAAACTTATCTTCCGCTTCGGTATCTCCGGGGTTCTTGTCCGGATGATGCTTGACAGCCAATTTTCGATATGCGGTTTTTATTTCACGGTCAGTGGATTTCTTATCCACACCAAGTATTTCGTAATAGTCGCGTTTGCTCATAAATAATATTTTATTTTAAGTCTGTTTCCAAAAGAATAGGCAGAAACAAACTGAACGCCAGCCCAAACAAATCGGACTGGCGTTCTATAATTTTGCGATAATTGACGTGTTTTCTCAAGTCCAAAACTTAAGCCATCGCCATCAATGACTCAGTCAGTTTAGCAGCTGCGGCCTCTACCTCAGTACCAGCCACACGAATCGCCTCCACATCGTCGCCATTCGCGACTCCTTCAGCTTGATTTAACGCCCCGATTATCTCTTTCTGTTGGTCCTGAGCCAGGGTTTTGCCGAATTCAATAATCGTTTTTCGAGTATTTTCGACTAGCGAGATTACCCGATTGCGCTCCATGATAAGAGTTTTCGCGGCACGATCATCCTCAGAAGATTTTTCAGCTTCCATAATGAGTCGATCAATTTCGTCCGGTGAAAGTCCGGAAGATGGAGTAACCTGCATCGCCTGTTCGAGACCGGTCATTTTATCCTTCGCTGAAACATTTACGATGCCGTTTGCGTCCACTTCAAATTCAACATCGATTTGCGGGACACCGCGTGCAGCTGGGGGTATACCCACTAGTTCGAATTTTCCGAGACTCCGGTTTTCGCCCGCGATTTCACGCTCTCCCTGTAGAATATGTATTTCAACAGTCTGTTGATTGTCGACAACCGTCGTAAATGTCATCGAATTTTTAAGCGGAATAGTTGAATTTCGCTCGATCAATTTTACGAATAAGCCGCCGCGTGTTTCCAGACCAAGCGATAACGGCAAAACGTCCAACAAGACAATATCTTTCACGTCACCGGTTAAAACGCCGCCCTGAACCGCCGCTCCCATCGCGACTACTTCGTCAGGATTTATTTCGGTTGAAGGCGCTTTTCCAAAGACTTCAGTCACCGTTTTGGTGATCACCGGAGACCGGGTTTGTCCGCCAACAAGGATTACCTTGTCTATATCACCCGGTTCGAGCTTTGCGTCCCATAGAGCTTTTTGACACGGCTCAACGGAGGCTTCGACCAAATCCCCAACGAGCTCCTCAAACTTATCTCTTGTTAATACCGTATTTACGTGTTTTGGTCCGGCAGCGTCGGCAGCGATAAACGGCAGGTTGATGGTCGTTTCAATAACAGAAGACAACTCGCATTTCGCTCTTTCTGCTCCTTCCTTTAATCTCTGCAGCGCTAGACGATCTTCTTTGAGATCGACTCCGTGCTCTTCCTTAAAAGTATCAACGAGCCAATTGATGATTCGTTGGTCGAAGTCTTCCCCACCAAGAAACGTATTTCCAGAGGTCGATAAAACTTCGAAGACACCTTCACTCATTTCGAGGATCGTGATATCAAACGTACCGCCACCAAGATCGTATATTGCAACGCGCTCGGATTCCTTTTTGTCAAAACCATAAGCGAGCGCGGCAGCCGTAGGCTCATTTATGATTCGCTCGACTTCAAGCCCGGCAATTTTACCGGCATCTCTCGTGGCTTGACGCTGCATATCGTCGAAGTATGCCGGAACCGTGATGATCGCTTCCGTCACCGAAGTGCCAAGAAACTCCTCAGCGGATTCCTTAAGTTTTTGCAGAACAATAGCCGAAATCTCCGGCGGACTGTAAACCTGCTCGACAACCTTGATATGAGCATCGCCATTTGGCGATTCCACGATCTCAAATGGCACAGTTTCGCGCATTTTATCAACTTCTTCGGAATCAAATTTGCGCCCGATAAGCCTTTTGACCGCATAGAGTGTGTTAGTTGGATTCGTTACAGATTGGCGTTTTGCGATTTGCCCAACTAATCGCTCGCCTTTTTCCGTGAAACCAACCGTTGACGGCATGGTGCGTCCGCCTTCTTTGTTGGGAATGATCTGGACTGCACCGCCTTCCATTACGGAAACGCAGCAGTTGGTCGTTCCTAAATCTATTCCTATTACTTTACTCATATTATTTTCCTTGGTTTTTTACTATTGAATAATAAAAATGTGGTGGTTAATTTTTGGATTCCTCCGAAGATTTCGCGGAAGAAACTTTTACCATAGAAGCCCGAATGACACGGTCGTCAACCTTATAGCCTCGCAGGATTTCTGAAATGACTGTTTTTGGCGGAAACTCATTAGTCTCCTCCGTTTCAACAGCTTCATGATATTTTGGATCAAACTCTTGCCCTTTTGCCGGAATCGACTGAACGCCCATACTTGAAAGAACTTCGTTGAGCTGTTGATTTACGAGTACGATCCCCTCGAGAAATGTCTGAAAATCTCGTTCTCTGTCTTTCCCATTAGTATCAGAAAATGCGTCCAGAGCCCGATTTAAGTTGTCGATTACCGGAAGTGTTTGACCCGCGAGATTACACACAATACTCGCAAATGTCTCGCTTCTTTCTCGCTCCGTGCGCTGACGATGATTATCAAAATCGCGTGTCCGACGAAGTAAAGCCTCTTTCAATGTATCGCGTTCTTCAGTTAGTTTGGTAATCTTTTCCGTTGCTTCCTTTTCCCGGCTATCGGACGAGCCAAGGTCGTCGTCCATGAAACCGTTCGATTTACCTGCCGAATGCGGGCTTGAAGGTCTGGCTGGTACAAATGAATCGTGAATATTGTCGTGTTCGACATCGGAGTCATCCACCTCGATCACGAGATCCGAAGAAATATCCAGATCCTTTTCTTTCGCTTCGAGCTCTTTGATAAAATTGTCGACCGACGACGAATCTACCTGCTCTTTATTTTTTGTATTATTAGCACTCATTAGTTTGGGATGTGGCCTAATTTTGGAGTTTATTAGTTTTTTATATTCAGAATCATATTTGACTTTTCGAATCGTCGAGCATTATTTTCTCAAGCGTTCGTGCCAAATAACTGACTACTGAAATCATTCTCGCGTACTCGATCCGGGTCGGACCCAATACACTCAACGTTCCGATTGCTGAACCGTTTCCGATTCGGTAGGGTGCGGTTATCAACGCACAATCTTTGAAGGGTGTCGCCGAATTTTCTCTTCCGATCACAACCTGCACATTATCGCTGATTGTCTTATCCCGTGTGATGCATTGACTCAGAATTTCAACAAGCCTCGATTTCTCTTCGATTGTTTTAAGAAGAGTTCTAAGCTGGTCGAGATCATCGGAAAAATCACCTTTGGTGAGAATGTTTGACGTACCGTCAACATAAACCTCGCCTTGATTTTCAGCCTCATTCTCGATGCTTTGAGAGCAAAGTATCATCGCGGTCTGCAGTAATCCATCGAAAAGTGCCTTCTCTTCATGCATTCGAGTCAAGATCTCGGCGCGAATCGTCAGGAGACTCTTTCCCATGAATTCAACGTTTAGATAGCGTGCAGTTCGGTCAAGTTCGTCTTGACTAAAAGCCTCATTCAACCGAATAAGCTTGTTATGAACTATATTCGGCGACGAAACCAGCACAACCAAAACGCGTTTGTCGGAAAGATTGACAAATTCGATGTGTTGCAATCGATCGTTTGCCAGAGATGGCGAAACGACAATACCAATATTATTTGAAAGAGCAGATAGCAATTGTGAAGTTCGTTCCATTAAGCGGTCCGGCGTTTGTTTGTTGTTCAAATCCCCAAGGCCAAGCTCTTCGTTTATTAAACGTAAATCCTGATCTGAAAGACTCAAAATTCCCAACAAATTATCAACGTAAAACCGATATCCCTCGTCAGTTGGAACTCTTCCGGCTGATGTATGAGGCTGCTCAAGCAGTCCCAACGACTCTAATTCGCCCATTACGTTGCGAATCGTTGCCGAACTTAAACCGGATTTGTCTGCGAATTTTTCTGCAATCGCCTTTGATCCTACTGGCTGACCGCTTGTGAGATGTTCGCTGACAATTGCTGACAGGATTGCTTGCCCACGGGTGCTGGGAAAATTTTGTACCTTTTCCGAATTTGAGTTATTAACACCTGCTGACATCTTTTAAGTGGTCGGTGGGTTTATCGCATATCAGAAATGCGATATGCTTCCTATTCAAATAAGTAGCATTTTCACCCCCGCAATGTCAAGAATAAACTGTTAAACTATGATAAACAGCTCCGCGGATTTTGACCTTACCGATGCCTTGGAATTCTATCGGGAGGCTTTCCGCGTTTTCAAGCGCTCAAAAGAGCCAGCTGAAATCGAGTTGCGATATTACCCGTATGTCGGCGTAAATCATACGATCCGAATACGTGAAGGTAAGATTCTCGTTCGCATTTCACACCTATTCAGGCACGCGACACCTGAAGCCCACCGATCACTCGCCTTTATTTTAGTCTCAAAACTTCTCGGGAAAAAAGTACCAGCGGATGCGCGCGATTCCTACAGAAGGTTTACGAATTCCGAAGGTTTTCAAAAACTTGCGGTCGAAAACAAACGGAAAAAAGGTCGAAAAATAATCACATCGGCGAAAGGCCAATGTTTTGATCTTGAACACATTTTCGGAAAACTAAATCTCGTTTATTTCCAGAATACAATCCGGAAACCCGCGCTCACATGGTCCGCCCGAAAAACTTTTCGAAGACTCGGTCATTACGATTCAACCCATCAATCAATAACGATAAGCCGAAGTTTAGATGACCGCAACGTTCCGAAATTTGTTGTCGAATATGTTGTCTATCACGAAATGCTCCATATAAAACATCCGACAAAACATCGCAACGGAAGACGTTATAATCACACACGCGAATTTAAACAAGACGAAGAAAAATTTATGTATTTCGGTCAAGCCGAGGCCTGGATCGAGGCAAATGCCTGGAACTTGAAACGAAATGCTCAAAAGAAATGATACCGGTGCCGAACTACTCCGAATCAAACTGCGAAATAAGTGTTCCGATAATTCCGAAATCAGATACATATCGACGCTCAATTCCTTTTTTTGTAAATCGAGTTTCTGTCAGAGTATTTGACGTCTGAGCGTTTCCGGATTTCAGGGTCGGCTTACCAAGAACGCGAACCATTCGTTTCGTTATTTCTAAATCTTTACTAAATGTAGTTGAAGGTGCATCGCCCGCGACGAGTTTATTAAAAAGCTGGTAGCGGGAATCTGCTGGTGACAACTTCCGCTGGCGCCAAATTTTTTGGGCACTCGCAACGGTTTCAGAGTTTCCCAAAATTAAAAACCCGTCGAGAAACGCCGAAGAGAATTCTCCATCTGACGAATGCCAAATCTTTGAGTCGCCGCGTTCATCGATTGGTTTCCTAAAATCTATTTCCGTCGAAAGAGTTTTATTCAATTTCTCCGGATCCTTAACATCGACGATCGCAATTGTTTTTTCTCCCTGTTCATCGATTTGAGCCGTAATTATTGTCGAGCCGATTCCGCTCAAAAATCTTTCGGCATCGGCAATTCCATAAGGGTCCAATGCCGAATTGGAAAATGCCGCTATCAATCTTCCCTCAAGCGGATCGACGCTTCTTGCAACAACCAGGAGCAGGCTTCGAAACGCGACCTGGGGATTTTTTAGGTCATAACGTGTAATAGAATGAACATCCGTCGGCACAAAGTTATATATATTTTGTTCATTCCCGCCCCCGGGTAAAATCGTTTGACCCAAAACCTCGGCTGCCGTGCTCTTGGTTTTGATAAAAACTCTATCTTCGATCTTCCCGTCTTTTGCGTTAGCGGTCCAGACAATTTCTTCGGCCAGGCTTCGCAACACTTTCGGCAGAATTTGTGAAATGGCGCTGCGTGAATCCTCATCCTCCGTTTGCTGAACGGCTACCGAAACCCCAAATATGTCCGCAATCTTCCCGATTCCCGTTCGCGATACATAACCAAACGCGAGATCGCCTTTTCGGTCCTCATACGAGGTTGCGAGCTCAGAATTTGTCGTAAGGCTCTCGCCGCTTCCGTTTGCGACCGAAATGGATTTGTTAATTGCCGCTTCGTCATTGCTGAAGAAAACCCTCGTTCCAGAAATCGCCGCGAAAGCTTTTCTGCCGTCTTCTGCACTCCATACAAATCGACTGATTCCGTTTTCTTCGGTGCGCATCGATTTGACTTTGCCGCTATACACTTTGTGAACAAAACTTTGAATCTGGTTCTCGACGAGCGATTCGACTTGCCAACTCCATGCATGGGTTTCCGCCACCGCAACAAACTTAGGCGTGAAATTTAAAATAGAATTCTGATCCGTGAGGGATTTTTCGCTTGTTTCAAAATCTATGACCGCAATAGCAACTTGAATTCCTTCGAGGGCCGAAAAATC
>JBBKXN010000063.1:0-3125 GCA_037969475.1 Pyrinomonadaceae bacterium
TGCCTGCCCATTCCTATGCAATGCAATCGTCATCCAAACCCGTCAAGTCATAAAGATCGTCATACTTTGGGATCCGGCAACTGGCGAATTCGGACGAACATTGGCGAACGTCGGTGACGCCAATTAGGCCGGAATACTAAGGATTACAGCGGCTCGCACTCGTTCGCAGTGGTTCGCTGAAATTCGGTAGGTGGCGGAGAGGGTGGGATTCGAACCCACGGTACCCAGAAGGCACAACGGTTTTCGAGACCGCCCCGTTCGACCACTCCGGCACCTCTCCGCTAGTCTGAGGGGCACCCGGCGTGGAGGCCGGGCGGGCCTTACGAGGCGCGGCCATTAGCCGATGCCAACACGCTTGCCAAGCCGGAGCTTGCCAGCATTGGGGGGGGCACCTACATTCAGGGGGCAATGAACAGCGATCTCCCCTCTCCGCACGGTCGTGCGACGCTCGGGCCCGACGCCCCGCCGGTCGCGCATGCCAAGTTCAATATCGGCGAGATCGTCAAGCACCGGTTGTTCGAATTTCGCGGCGTGATCTTCGATATCGACCCGGTCTTCGCCAATAGCGACGACTGGTATGATGCGATCCCCGAACATGTCCGGCCGCGCAAGGACCAGCCGTTCTACCATTTGCTCGCGGAGAATGAGGATTCGAGCTACGTCGCCTATGTCAGCCAGCAAAATTTGCTCCCCGACGACAGCGACGAACCGATCGACCATCCCGCGATCGGCGGCATTTTCGGCAGTTATGGCAGCGGCCGCTACACGCTGCGCCCCGAACACAAGCACTGAGCCCATTATCGACCCTGACGGAACGTTAGACGCCAGGAACGGTTACCTATCGCGACACAGCTAGGAGACGCATTTTGGCATCATCAGCATCGGCAATCCCGGCGGATCAGGCGACGACGCCGCCGTCGCGGCTTTTGGCATTGACCGAGCTCCATCGCGCGCTTTTCGAGGTCGCGACCCTGCCGCTGGCGGCGCCGCTGCTCTACGCCGCGCCGCGCGGCGATGGCCATCCGGTGATGCTGCTCCCCGGCTTTATGGCGACCGACCGCTCGATGCGGATCATGCGGCGCTATCTGCGCAAAATGGGCTATGACGTTTATGATTGGGAGCTCGGGCGCAATCTTGGCCCGCGCGCCACCGGGGTCGACGGCGAACGGCTGTTCGCGCGCGTTCGCGAGATTTACGAGGCGACCGGCCAGAAGGTCAGCCTTGTCGGCTGGAGTCTCGGCGGCGCGCTCGCCCGGCATCTGAGCGTCCATACGCCCGATATCGTCCGCCAGGTCATCACGCTGGGCTCGCCGCTGCGCGGCAATGGCCGGGCGACAAGCGTCTGGCGCGTCTATGAGGCGGCGACCGGCGAGAAGATCAGCAACGAGCGCGTCCGCCGGCAGATGGGCGAAATCGCCGGCGCGCCCGAAGTGCCGACGACCGCCATCTATTCAAAGGCCGACGGCATCGTGCCGTGGCAAAATTGCCAGGTCGCCGAGAGCGCGCATAGCGAGAATGTCGAGGTTTACGGCAGCCATTGCGGGCTCGGCGTCAACGGCACCGTGCTCTATGTGATCGCCGAACGCCTCGCCCAGCCCGAAGGCGAATGGTCGCGCTTCGATCCGGCGGGCATGCGCCGGCATCTCTATCCGACGGGAACCAAGCACTAGGCTTCATCCCGGTAGCGCCATTCGGGCAATTCCGGTCCGCGCCTCGCGCTACCCCGCCTTGGCCGTCTTCTTCTTCGCCGCCGGCTTCTTTTTCGCGGGCGCCCGTTTTTTGGGCTTGGTCGGCGCGAGCGCGTCGCGCAGATCGTCGAACGCCGCTCTGAATGCCGCGGCGAGCGCATCGGGATCACCGATCTGATCGCGATCGCCGGTAAACGACACGCAGATCGTGCCGTTATAGCTATATACGGGCACGATCAGCCCCATCCCGTCAAACACCGGCCCAAAGCCATATTGTTCGACAAGCTTTGCGCCGGCAAAATAGAGCGCCATCGGCGGGCCCGGCACATTGGTGACGACGCAGTTGAACGTCGGGCTGTGCATATTGGCAATCCCCGCGCGCGCATACATTCGCGCGCCAAAGCCGGTCAGCGCGCCGGGCATGATCTCGCTCATCCGCGAAAGATTGCGCGCGCCGATCGCATGCGTCAGCTTTTTCGATTTCTGCGTGCGTTCATGGACATAGCGCAGCCGTTCGAGCGGATCATCGATGCTCGTTCCCAGATTGACGACCATCGCCGAAACCTGGTTGCCAAGATCGCTCTTCTCGTCGTCGCTGCGCACCGAAATCGGCGCCATGGCGAGCAGATCCTCGGCGGGCAGATCGTCTTTCGACGCCAGATATTTGCGCAAACCGCCGCCGACGATCGACAGGATCACATCGTTGACCGTCGCGCCGTCAACGGCGTTTTTCATCGCCTTGACCTCGGCGAGATCAAAACGGACGCCGTCGAACACGCGGTGCGGCGAGACGGTGCCGTTGAACAGCGTGTTGGGCGCCGTCGTCCGGCTCGGCAGATCGAGATCGCGCGTCAGCAATCCGGCGGACGCCTTGGCTAAACCGGGAATATTGCGCGCGATGATATCGGCGACCTTGAACGGCTGGCGCACGGCATTGACCTGCGCGCGGATCAGCAGCTCGGCGTCGCCGGGCGTGTTTTCGGGCTTCCAGTCCATATCAAACTCGCGCGGCGGCGCATCGGGCGTCAGATCGTGGATCGCGGTCGTCATCTCGACGCCCGACATGCCGTCGATCGCGGCATGATGGATTTTCGAAAGCACCGCAATACAGCCCGCCGGAATGCCTTCGACATTGTCGAGGCCCTCGATCACGGTAAACTCCCAGAGTGGCTTGGTCATGTCGAGCGGCCGCGCATGGAGCCGCGCGGCGAGGATGCACAGCTGTCGCCAGTCGCCGGGCTGGGGAAGCGCGACATGGCGGACATGATATTCGAGATCGAAATTGCCGTCCTCGACCCAATAGGGATGATCGAGATCGAACGGCACGCGAACGAGCTTGCGCCGGAACGCCCAAGCGCCGTCAAGCCGCGATTCGACGAAATCGAGCACTTCCTTGAAACGCAGTTTGCCGTGGGGCGATGTCGATGGATCGTAGAT
>JBBKXN010000064.1:0-3026 GCA_037969475.1 Pyrinomonadaceae bacterium
TCGCAATTGTCGATTTTATCGGTCATTCGCGGTCGGTCAAATCTGCTTCCAAAACGACCCCAAAAATTATGATGTTCCGGGGTAAGCTATTTGTTTTAAGCTCGCAAAGTCGCATGAGAAGTTGAAGTAAGGCAAATTCTTCTTTACAAACAGACCTCTTTCAGATTATAAGACTTAGTGGGAAGTTTATCTTTCTTGGTTTGCAGCTATCAATTCGATAAAAAATTTTACACACACCTATAACGTTTGCTTAACGATAAACGGTTTCTGACCACCTCTCGTTATAGTCGCTGTCAAATTTTTATTCTGAATTTGAAAGATGCTTTCATTAGCGAAATCTGATTATTAATGCTTCGAATGTACTGGGTTATAGAAAAAGCTAAATACATTTTTCCCGGATATTTTTTGAATGCAAATAATGTCTCCATGGATTCAAATTAATATCGGTTTCGTCGCTCAGGTTTATTTCTATAAACCCAATTCTAAATATTTTGGAGGGATTTTATGACTAAGAAATTCATGTTTTTCGTGATGATTCTCGTCAGTCTTAACTTTGCAGGCTCTCTCTTTGCTCAGGGTACTACTTCGCGTTTGACCGGTGTTGTTAGAGATGGTTCGGATGCCGTCGTACCGGGAGCGATCGTTACACTGACAAATGAAAGTACGAGAAACTCGCTAACTACTACTACTGGAAGCAACGGTAACTATTCATTTGATTTGATCCAGGCAGGTACTTACACGGTTTCTGTCGAGAAAGATGGATTTAAGAAGGTGATCTCGTCAAGGAATGCCGTAAATCTAAACGTACCGACAACGGTAAATTTCATTTTGCAGATCGGCGACGTATCGGCAATTGTAAATGTTGAAAACACCGCTGAATTAGTTCAGACAAGCACATCGGGTAATATCGGGACAACAATTGATGAAAAAACAATTGAATCAGTTCCAATCGTTGGACTTCGTGGTAGAAATCCCCTGGATCTGGTAGATTTCCAGCCCGGTGTCAGCGTCGGTTCAAATACGGGGGGCGGAGTACACGTCCACGGATCCCGTGATCGGGCATTTAACTTTACACTGGACGGAATCGATATAAACGAAGCCAGCGCAGGCGGATCCAATTTTACGCCGCTTCGTCCGAATCCCGATTCGATACAGGAATTCCAAATCGTCACCAACAACTTTACTGCTGAACTGGGAAGAAGCTCCGGTGCACAGGTTACTTTCGTAACCCGAGCCGGAACAAATGATTTCCACGGCAATCTTTTTGAGTATTATCAAACCCCGGGTTTTAATGCGAACGAATTTGAAAATAACCTACTCGGGATTCAAAGACCAAAATTTATTCAGCATATTTTTGGTGGAAGCGCAGGCGGTCCGATCATAAATCCGGGCTTTGGTGAAGGTACCGAATTTTTCAAGCCCATGAAGGATAAGGCGTTCTTCTTTGTTAATCTTCAAATGCTGCGCGCAACTGAGCAGCGCAATGTTGCCAGAACCGTATACACACCGGAAGCGCGAAACGGACTTTTCCGCTATGTCGTAGGTGACCGTAATCGCCCGGCCGGCGTGACCGGGGCTTCGGTAAATTCCAGCGGCGCACCGGTACTTCCGACTTGTGGCGGCGCAGTGACGACCGGCTGTATTGCAACGTATAATTTTGGAGCAAATCCAACCGGTGTTGCACCTGATCCGGCATTGCGTGCGATCTTAAATTCAATGCCTGCACCAAATGACTATGCAACTGGTGACGGACTTAATACTGCAGGATTTAATTTTCTGACCGGTCAGCGCGAAGAACAGTGGGATTTTGTAACACGAATCGATTATAAGTTTAGTGATACCAATGCGATTTACGGTCGTTTTGCTAAAGGAAGACAGCAATCGTTTGGCGATTCGGTAAACGGCGGTGGCGCGGCCTTTCCCGGCACTCCGATTTTGGTTGTAACCGATCGTAAGCCGTGGAATCTCGCGATCAATCACAGATATTCGCCTAGTTCGAAATCAACAAACGAATTTATATTTGGGTACAGTACCTTTTCTTTTGATTTTATCGCTCCGGAGACTGATGGTTTCTATAACTTCGAATTTAATAATGTTACAACGCCGAATACGAATGTGTTTGGAAATATTAGAGCAGTCAGTACGCTCCAAATAGTTGATAATTATACTTATTCAATGGATAAGCATTTATTAAAGATGGGGACGAATCTTAGGTTTGGAACACATAAAGATGATCGTTCTTCGGTTGGCGGAAGTGTGATCGAAGGTATTATTGATTTTAGCAGAACGGTTAATAATAATTTCACGGGTTTTGGCTTGCCGGGCTCGGGAATCAATTCAAACGATACAAACCTTTTGCAAAGCACGATCAATGATTTTCTTGGCCGCGTTGGAAATTATAGCCAAGCGTTTGTCGCGAACCCGGACGGTTCCACTTTTGCAGCACCAGGAACGCGATGGAATTTTCAACATAATTATCGAGAATTCGATTTCTATTTCCAGGATTCCTGGAAAGTTAGCCGCAATCTGCTTTTTGACCTCGGCGTCCGATATGAGGTGAAGCTTTCACCGTCGTCAACAGGTTTGCCCGTTTTAGTACCGAATCAGCTGGTAGCGGCTGATGGTGCACCTTCGAACACAGTTCGTTGGGTAGAAGGAAAACTTTTTGAAAACGATTTCAATAATTTTAGTCCCTCGTTGGGCGTTGCATGGGATCCATTTGGTGATGGCAAGACGTCGCTTCGAGCGAATTTTCGTAAATCGTACGATCGTCTGAATTCGCAAGTAAATGGTGCACAGCTTTTCCAAAACGCTCCCGGAAACAATGTTGGTGTGGCCAATACTTCGTTTGGTCAGGGCGGCGGTTTGTTAAGGAACGGTTTGCCGGTATTGACACCGACGAACACCCCTGACCAACTTCGTCAGCCTGCGTATCCGGGTACCATACTTCAAACCGTGTTTGACCCAAGAACCCAATACCCTGAAGTTTACCAATTCTCCGTAAGCCTTCAGCGGGAATTAAAATG
>JBBKXN010000065.1:0-4560 GCA_037969475.1 Pyrinomonadaceae bacterium
TGATACAAACCACCCTCAACCTCTATCCTCATCCGTCTTGCCATGCCGGAAAATTCAGCACAACCCGCGATATTATTGCAATATTGCAAGTCTGACCCCGATTTTCTTTCGCGCTACAAGCTGTCCGCTTCCGACGCTGATAAATGACCCGCTTCTTTGACAACCGCAAAATTAGGCTTAAGAAACTGGTGTTGGCTTTTCTGATTCTAACTCAACGACTGTAATCACAAATTCATTTACTCAATATGCCACGAGACAATATCTTTTGAAACAACTGCGAATCCGCTGCCAAAATTAGTAGCTCTTCCATAAATTGGTTCTATAATAACTTTTCCCTTACTGTCCAGATATCCCCATCCTTGAACATGATCAGCGAATGCCGCACGCCCATCGACCATGCGCTCGATTGAAAGTACATTGACCTTAAAGAGCTCTTCGCCTTTAGAGTTGATAGCCACTTTATCTGCAAATGAAGTAAGGGAAGGAACGAACGCAATGCCTTCGCTGAAATCAGTTGTTTCTCGAGACAATTCGGAATCAATCGGGAAACGCGGCTCGATATCAAATTCTCCTTTTGTGTTTATGAATCCGACCTTAAATCCCGTGCCGGTTCGGACGAGAACACTTGCCAAATGCTCGCGAAATGGACCTACTTCCACAAACTTAGCAGGTACCACGATCTTCGATTCAAAATCGATAAACCCTCGGAGATTGGTTTCAACATCACCAAACGGAATGAGCTTTTCACACGGAGGAAGAAAGTCATGAGCAATACCTGCCTTTTCTATTTGAGTTACGATTCTCCCTTCACGGTTCAGGACCAAAATACTCTTATCCGTTTTTCGTGTCGCGATAGCGTAACCATCGCAAAAAGGAGAGATCCAGTGATATTTGGCTTCAACAATCTTTTCACCACTTGACGCGAATACGCCCCACAGGTAGGTAATAGGATCTTGAAATACGCTCATCCCGTCCTCAAAAACCGTCAAACGGTCGCGGTCAGTATTAAAAAGCAGTTTTCCAGTCTTATCGATTACTGCGGTTTCACCGTTTACTAGCCTGACTGGAGCAAGTCCTTCTCTACTGAATCCACTGATCTCACGCGTTTCAATTGGAAGGACAACCTCATTTCCGGATTTGTCTAATATTTCTTGCATAGTATTATCACCACTAAATGTGCGAGGCACGTCACTCGATAAAATTCCAAAAAATTGAAATGCTATTACCGGGATTAAATAAACCATCATTTGAGCTATCAAAAATGAGCGAATTGCTTTTTCCCCGGCACTCTGACCAGCCCCACAATTCCGGATGGGCGAATCAATCCGGTAAGAATTGCTAACGTCGAAATGGCGAAATTCGAAATACCCGCCACGATCAAACCGATCGCCGGGCTTTGACTTTATCAGGAGCATTAATTATCGGTTTCTTGTAATATTGTTCTGCGCAAAATATCAAGCGCTGCCTGGCTCGCACGCCAACGAATCAGGTATCGGTCTCCGGGCAGAACAATTTTTCGCGATCTCACTTTCTTTTTTCGTGCACAACCAATAAACACAGTTCCGACCGGTTTGTCTGCGGTTCCGCCGGTCGGACCGGCAATTCCGGTTACGGAAATCGCATAATCCGTCTTTGCGAGATCAAGCATTCCGGCGGCCATCGCCTCGCAGACCTCAGCGCTTACCGCGCCGTATTGTTCAATTAATTCTTTCGGTACGTTCAATGTTCTGATTTTCGCAGCATTTGAATAAGCGATGACGCCTTCCGTAAAATAAGCGGATGAACCTGAAATGTCGGTCAATCGTTCGCCGATCAGACCGCCCGTACAGCTTTCGGCAACCGATATAGTTTTCCCGTTTCGGGCTAAAAGATTTCCGACAACCTGTTCCAGTTCTTCGCCAACGGTTGAAAAAACGGCAAGGCCCAGTTTTTCAACAATTTTGTTTGCGATCTCTTCGTTCAGCGAATCTGCTTCCAAACTCGATTTAGCTTGCGCCGAAAGGTGAACTTCGACCTCGCTTTTATTGAATAAAATACCGGTTCGAACATTGCTGTATTTTGAGTATATCGGCGCTATGGCTTCATCTATTGCCGATTCGCCCATACCCGAAACTTTCAAAATTCGCTTTTTGAAAACAATTTCGCCGGTTAGGCCGGTCAGCTCCGGTAAGACGAAATCTTCAAACATCGGCATCAACTCGCGCGGCGGTCCCGGGAAAATCGCGAGAATTTTCCCATCAGTTTCAACCAGCATTCCGCATGCAGAGCCGTTCGGATTCGGTAATATTTTAGAGCCTTCGACGATAAAAGCCTGTCGTTTGTTGATCTCCGGCATTTCACGTCCCCAACGCCTGAATCGTTCGCGAAGTTCTAATGCCAGATTTTCATGATATACAAGTTCGCGCCCAACGGCTTTCGCGGAAATCTGTCGCGTGATATCGTCTTCGGTCGGACCCAAACCGCCGGTCGTGATCACAACATCTGAGCGTTTCAAAGCGTCCTTTATGACTTCTTCAAGCCGCAAGGCATCATCGCCGACTACGGTTTTGAGCTTTACTTCAATACCGATCTCATTAAGCTTTTCCGTCAGCCAAAGACTATTTGTATCTGTTTTCGTGGGTGTCAGGAGTTCTGATCCGATCGCGATAATTTCAGCAGAACGCATATTTTTGTAAATTGATGATCATTATTTGTTAATAGACTTTATTCTATTCATGCAAATAACAATCATCAATCATCAATTAACAAACTTTACTGGATATTTTTATCGTAAATATCATGAAGCACTTCTGATATCGGTTTTCTATCGGCGAAAGGATCATCGCCGGAACCTTTCTGCTTCTCACGAGCACGGCGGGTGGTCGAAGATCTCCGCGGTCTCGTCGAATTTTCCGGCGAAAAAAGCGATTTACCATTCTGCTCAATATCAGTTTCGGAGTTTTCACCTGCGTCTGCTCCGTCGCTTACGATCGACTTCCGGAATTCAATCGGTTGACCGGCGCTTTCCTTAAGCTCTTCGCGTTTTTTTTGACTGACATTCTCAAGCGCGATGCGGCTCGTTTCAAGCATTGATTTCCCGCGATTTCTTCGTGCCCGTTCGAGCGCGCGAACAGCTGCGGAGGTCTGCGGCGCTTCCGCCGGATCGCGTTCGATCTTTCGCAGGATCTTTACATAATTTCGCAGATCGGGTGAAGGATAAACATAGGTCCCTTCATCAGCATTGTCGTTTTCAACAACGTACGAAAGATGGCTGACCGCTGATTTATGGTCTCCGATCTTGTGATAAAGTGCACCCAAAGCAAAATAAACAAGCGGCGGCGCCCCGTTCATCACCTGCAAAAGACGTTCGCCGCGTCCAAGTACTTCCTGCACTTCAAATCCAAACCAGCGCCGCTCATCATCGCGGAGAATTTCATTTGCGACAAGATAAAATTCAATAATTTCACGGGTTTCGTTTCGTGAAGGCTGTGAAAAGGTCTTCCACAAAAAATATGCGAAAATGCCGAAAAAAAATACAACGAACATTGGAAAATTTGCAACAACAAGCATAGTTGCGACCAAACCGAAAGCAAGCGCGTAGTGCGTTTTTTCTCTCAGCGAAGTCGAAACTCTTTTTTGAATTTTATCGCTCACGTTAATAGAAACTTAAGACCGCTATTCACCCTTTCCGTTTTCACTTTTTGGAGTCTTTTTCCGGGCTGTTTTTTTCGGTGCAGCCTTCTTTTTTGACGCCGGTTTCTTTTTTTGACTTTCCGCTTTTGCCTCTTTCTCCGCAGCCTTATGTTCTTCAGGCCGCTGTGCGTTTTTGGAATCATCTTCCATTTTCCGGCCAAAATTAGACATTACACCCATAACTTTGCCGGCAAACTCATACGGCGCGCTGAATACATAAGATACCGTTTCGCCCAGCGTTATCGCTTCCAATTCAAACAGCGAAGCCACCTTTTGATCAAGCGGCATTTTTTCAAATTCCTTGCGAAATTCCGCGGTTTTTCCTTCCGCTTCAGGTTTTTCTTCAACCTTTTTTTCTTTAGTCATAATTACCACTTCTCCTGACTTTTCGATTTTCGCCTGACATGCCAGGCGTTCTCCATCCTTACGCCTTTTTGCGCTCAAATGTTCATTCTCGCGCTGACTCAATTTTGATAGAAGGTCTCCGCCTTTTTTGACGACCACTGAGCAAGAATCACATTCGCCGCGTCTGCCGCATTCATCTTCGATTTCAATTCCCAAACGCCCTGCGGCATTTATTAAATATGTTCCGACGGCAACAATACCGTATCTTTCTTCTCTTTCAAATCGTATTTCCGCTTCCATATAAATCAATCAACTATTTAATGACCGAGTACCGATTTCACTCGAACCCGAGGCTGTGCGCCCGAAGCCGCGCTGGCCGATTTCTTTTCCGTTGCCTGGCATTCCGCACAGACACCGAGAAGTCTTAAACTGTGATGCGTCGGCTTAAAGCCAAGCTTGTCCGCCATCAAATCTTGCAATTCCTCAATTTCCGGAGAGAAAAACTCGATAACTTTTCCACATTCTGTACAAATCATATGATCG
>JBBKXN010000066.1:0-4539 GCA_037969475.1 Pyrinomonadaceae bacterium
CAATGAAGATGTCGAATATCTTTCTGACGGAATGACGGAGACTCTCATCAGTAGTTTGACCGAGATCCCGAATCTGTCGGTTAAAGCAAGCAGTACGGTTTTCTATTACAAGGGCAAAAACAAAACTCCCGGGGAAATTGGCGAGGAACTCGGTGTTGAAGCGGTTCTGCTCGGCAAGATCATCCAGCGCAATGACGATCTCACACTTCGCCTTGAACTGGTTGATACTAATACGCTGGACGCGATCTGGAGCCAATCCTACGAGCGTAAGATGAGCGATCTTGTTTCACTCCAGAGTGAGATCGCACGGAATGTTTCCGAAAGCCTGAGTTTGAAATTGACGCCAACCGAACAAACTGAATTAGCCAAAACCAGTACGACCGATTCTGAGGCTCAGAAACTCTATCTACAAGGGCGTTTCCATTGGAATAAGAGAACCGGTAAGGGTTTTGACCAGGCGATCGAGTTTTTCAAAAAAGCCATTCAGAAAGATCAAGACTATGCTCTTGCGTATTCCGGATTATCCGATAGTTATTCCCAGAAGCCTAATTATAGTTCAGCCCGTCCAAAGGAGTTTTATCCGAAAGCCAAGGAGGCGGCATTAAAAGCGCTCGAACTGGATCCCAATCTGGCAGAAGCCCACGCTTCGCTCGGGCGCGCGCTTTTCGGGGTATACGATAGAGTAGGAGCGGAGCGGGAATACAAAAAGGCGATCGAACTCAACCCAAACTATGCTACAGCCCATCATTGGTATGGGTATCTTTTATTAACCCAAGGAATGCCCGGTGAAGGACTAAGGGAAATAAACAGATCTTTGGAACTCGACCCCCTCTCGAAGGCGGCAAACCGCTCCAAGGCGCAAGCCCTCGAATTTACAAAAAGATACGATGAAGCGCTGAAACAAAATCGTAAGACCCTCGATTTATATCCAGACGATGATCTTAGTCAACGCCGTATTGCCCGCCTATATTTGGCGAAGGGAATGGAAGAGAAAGCGATGGAGCAATATTGGCTAACCTTCGAAATGGGTGGGACACCGCCCGATCAAATTCAAGCTCAAAAGAAGATCTACAAAGAAAAAGGAATCGAAGGATGGCTTCGTTACAGATTGGAACGTCGATTGTCACAGGTTAGCACCAGAATCGAAAAGGAAAAAGATGAGTTCATAAGTCAGCATTGGTATCGTTTTCTGGCCCGTGATTATGCTCAAGTTGGGGACAAGGAAAAAGCTCTGGAGTATTTGAATAAAGCCTACGAAGACGGCGACCCTGTCCTGAATATTTTGAGATTGGAGCCGGAATTTAATATTTTGGACGATGACCCGCGTTACCAGGTGCTGCTTAGAAAGATCGGTATCCTCGAATAACTATGAAACTCGAAAAAGACACGACAATTTCGCATTACAAGATCCTGTCCGAGATCGGCAAGGGCGGTATGGGTGAGGTCTATCTGGCTCAGGACACGAAGCTCAATCGTCAGGTCGCGATCAAATTTTTAAGTAATGAATTTAGCAAAGATGCCGATAAACTAAATCGTTTTGTGCAGGAAGCTCAAGCTGCCTCTGCCTTAAATCACCCGAATATTATTATCATTCACGAAATTGGTGAGTTTGAAAACTTAAATTACATTGCGACTGAATTTATTGAGGGCAAGACTTTAGATAAACATCTAAAAGCAAATTCAATGAATTTAGGAAAGATTCTGGATATTGCGATTCAGATCGCTTCTGCTTTGGATGAAGCACATACTGCCGGAATAGTTCATCGTGATATTAAGCCCGATAATGTCATGATTCGTGAGAATGGTCTTGCCAAGATACTGGACTTTGGAATTGCAAAACTAACCGAAAAACAAAGCCCCGAAATTGAATCTGAAGATGCGACGGCGATTCAGGTCAATACAACTCCGGGAATGATCATCGGGACGGCAAACTATATGTCGCCTGAGCAAGCCAAAGGTAAAGAAGTTGATAAGCGGACTGATATTTTTAGTTTCGGCGTAGTGATATATGAAATGCTTTCGGGCGAACTTCCGTTTGAAGGCGAGACTCCGATGGAAATAATTGCGGCAATTATCAACAAAGAACCGAAACCTCTAAATGATTCAGAAATTCCAAGTGAAATTAAAAAGATCATCAGTAAGACCTTGAGAAAAGACAGAGATGAACGGTATCAGACGATCAAAGGACTGCTGGCGGATTTGAAGGATGTCAAAAAGGAACTCGACTTTCAAGATAAACTGGACAAAACGATTCAACCAGATCGTGATGAATCTGAAACGCAGATGTTTCAAGCGACGACCGCAGCCGAGCAGCAGCAAACCACCGCAGATGAGAAACTAAATGACAGCATTACAATCAAGAAATCAGGTCTCAGCAAAGCATTAGTTGGTGTGTTAGCGGTTCTTTTAATTTCAGCCATTGTTCTTGGGTATTGGTATTTTTCAAGTGGCAGCCAGATCAATTCAATTGCAGTGATGCCGTTCGTCAATGAAAGTGGCAATGAGGATATTGAATATCTCTCCGATGGAATGACCGAAACTCTCATCAGCAGTCTGACCGAGATCCCGAATCTATCAGTGAAAGCACGAAGCACCGTCTTTTATTACAAAGGTAAAAACAAGACTCCAAAGGAAATTGGTGATGAACTCGGTGTCGAAGCGGTTTTGCTTGGTCGGCTAGTTCAGCGGGGTGATGATCTGAAGCTCAGTCTCGAACTGGTTGATACCAGCACACTCGATGCGATCTGGAGCGAAACCTACGACCGCAAGATGACTGATCTTGTGACACTTCAAAGCGAGATCGCCCGCAATGTCTCCGAAAAGCTCCGCTTGAAATTAACGACCTCAGAACAGGAAAAAGTAGCCCGATCTGGCACCGCAAGTTCCGAAGCCCAACAGCTTAATCTTAAAGGAATTTTCCATTTTAATAAAAGAAAAGGGCGGAATGGTCGTAAAGAAATGGAGAGGAGCGTCAGGTTTTACAAGCAGGCAATCGAGAAAGATCCGAACTATGCTCTGGCTTACGCCGGACTCGCCGCTTCGTATTCTTTGATGCCATACCTTCACAATTACAACTCAAGAGAATATCTGCCCAAAGGTAAAGAGGCGGCGCAAAAAGCCCTCAAACTCGATCCGGATCTGGCGGAAGCTCACGCCGCCCTCGGCAACATCTTGCTTTACTCATTCGATTGGGACGGAGCCGAACAGTCATACCTCAAGGCGATCGAGGTCAACCCGAAATACGCCAAGGCTTATCAATGGTACGCTGACTACCTTGAATCCAAAGGTATGTTTGACGAGGCTTTAAAGAATTATGAAAAAGCTCTGGAACTCGACCCATTAGATCTGGTGACAAACAACTCAAAGATACGCAACCTCCTGGCTGTTGAAAAATTTGATAAAGCGTTGAGTCCGAGTAAAAAGTTTATCGAGATGTTTCCTGAGAGCCCTTTGGGACCGGAGTTTCTCTACTCCGCATATTTGGGAAAAGGGATGGAACGCGAAGCGATGGAGCAATTTTGGATAATGGTGGGAAAATACGGAGTCCCCGAAGCCGGAATCCAGAAAGCTAAAGACATTTACAAAAAAGGAGGTCTCGATGGATTGAGGCGGAAACAATTGGAAAATCAATTGGCTGGGATAGAGACCAGTTTGGAGAAAGATAAAAATGCGTTTATAAAATATGACCCCATTGCCAGAGCCTATGGGAGAATGAAAGACAAAGAAAAAACGCTTGAATACCTGAATAAAGCCTATCAACAACGCGATCCTCTATTGACGGATCTGAAAAGAGAGCGGAGGTTTGATTTCCTGAATAATGAGCCGGAATATCAGGAGTTACTTAAAAAGATTGGTTTTCCGGAGTGATTCTTGCAGAAGCCCGCACGGAGTAAGGGCGAATCGTCAGCACACTTACTACGTGCGTGTTTCCGCATTTTATTTTATGAAACTTGAAAAAGACACAACAATTTCGCATTACAAAATCCTTTCCAAGATCGGCAAAGGCGGAATGGGCGAGGTCTATCTGGCGGAAGATACAAAACTCGATAGAAAAGTTGCGGTTAAATTTTTGAATGATGAATTCAGCCGTGATGTCGATAAGCTGAATCGTTTTGTGCAGGAAGCAAAGGCGGCTTCGGCTTTGAATCATCCGAATATTTTGACCGTTTATGAGATCGGCGAAAATAACGGCACGAATTATATTGCGACTGAGTTTATTGATGGAAAGGATTTAACACATCATATTTCCGAAGATAAGATTTTACTCGAAACGGTTTTGGATATTTCTATTCAGATCGTCTCGGCTCTGAAAACCGCACACGAAGCGGGCATTGTTCATCGGGACATCAAGCCCGATAATTTGATGGTTCGCGGAGATGGGATCGTTAAAGTTTTGGATTTCGGTTTGGCAAAACTGACGGAAAAACAGAGCGATGAGGATTTGGATCTGGAAGCGGCGACGATTGCGAAGGTTGAAACGATTCCGGGCGTGGTGATGGGAACGCCGAATTATATGTCGCCCGAACAAGCGAGAGGAAA
>JBBKXN010000067.1:0-7446 GCA_037969475.1 Pyrinomonadaceae bacterium
ACCTGGGTTTTCTGACACTTTGACTTTCAATTCGTTTCAAACAGGCTTTCAAAACGGTTGAGGATTTTTGACAGAGTTTTTTGACACTTTATTTAGATTGACATAATAAGATCTAGTATTTGGAACCGGATTTTTAACAACAATAGGGTAACCCTTATAAACCAAGGTCAAACGTCTCGCTCGCTAGTATTGTCAAGAGCGTTTCTACTTTAATATCACTAGTAACCCTCGCAAACTGGCCAACCAAAAATGGATACTTAGAGTGTAGCGAGAAATGTAGCGACCCCTTGCATATCTGGAGTGCTACCGAGTGATTAGCCAACCGATAAAACCCAATGAATATAAGTCTGTGATACTCGGTGGCATTCGGTGAAAAACCATTGAATAGAACTGGCAGTCATGAGGTCAGGGGTTCGATCCCCCTCGGCTCCACCATTAGAATCAATAACTTAGGGCGACTCGATGAGTTGCCCTTTTGTTTGATTGCGCCGATATCCGAAAATGCCATCACTTAATGCTTTGTGTTTCCGTTTAGCCGTTTGTTGAGCTCATATTCCCTTTCGAATGGCATTGACTTCACAAAAAAAAAATAAGTCTCTCAATTCATAAAATTCGATCACGTCAGTGCCATCGGCGTGGCCTGATCCTTGCCCTTCCGCAGACAGTCCAAAAATTGCTATTGAGGAAGTCCAACTTTTCGGATCAGAACGGCAAAGCGGGGATCCGCTCGCAGGCCGTCGAAGTGCGGTTCAATCAGCAGATATTGCATCTGTGAATCGTGTTCAGCGTAGCCCCTGTTAAGCGCTGAGAACGCTTTATCCCGATCGCCCAATCCGACATAGAGCATTGCCAGTTCGACCGGCGAAACATAGTCTTTGCCCGTCACCAACTTCTTAAGGATCGCTCGCGCTTCGTCGAGCCGCCCTGCCTTCGCAAGCGCGAAACCAAGATAGCAGTCGACGCCGGTATGCTCTCCGGCTAACCTGATCCTCTCCTTGTAGTTGGCGATAGCGTAGTCATATTCCTTTTTTGCGGCATGGACAAAGGCTTTGCCGTTGTATGCCGAACCGTTATTTGGGTCCAGTTCGATTTTCGTCTTGGCTTGCTCAAGCGCCGAATCATATTGCCGCGCAAAATAAAGAATGTAGCCTATTTCAAGATAAGAGTCCGGATTAAGAGGATCGAGTTCCCTTGATTTGTTCATTTCCGCGATCGCGTTTTCATGCCGTCCCATTGTGCTGAGATAGAGGGCATACCTGAAATGTGCTTCAGCAAGATTTGGGTGTAATTCAATAGCGCGCTTATATTCTCGTTCTGCTCCTGACCAGTCCCAGTCGGCTGCGTTTATTACCGCCATCGCAAGATGAGCGGCAGCAAGACTGTCATCGAGTTCTACGGCCTTTACCGCTGCTGCCTTCGCTTTTGGCATTGCTTCTTTCGGATCGTGAAATCCATTTGCCCCGAGAAAGAAATGCGTACGCGCTAACGCCGCATACGCCTCAGCATAGTCGGGATCGACTGCCAGGGCCTGATTGAAATATGCGACAGCATTCTTCGAGCTTTCAAACGAATTTTTAGACTGAGAAAAACGTCCTTTAATATACAGTTCATATGCCCTCGGGTTTCGCGTCATCGTCCTAACTAATTGCTGCTTTGCATTGCCGCTCAGATAAATCTGCAGCCGATCAACAATCCGCTGCGAAATTTCAGTTTCTATATTCGATAATTGCGAAGATTTACGATGGAAATCCTCGCCCCAAACCCGCGCATTATCTATGATGTTGACCAATTCGGCACTTAGCAGCAAGTCATTTCCACTTTGGGAGATTTGTCCTCTCAAAACGAATTGTCCGCCTAAATCCCGTACATTTTTCTTAAACTCCGCCTCTTTCCCTTTGTATTTAAATGCGGAACTTTGTGAGATTAGCTTTACACCGTTCAACTGTGAAATAGAATTAATGAGAGAGTTGGTAATTCCGTCTGAGAGGTATTCCATATCCGGATCGCCACTCCCATTTTCAAACACCATAACCGCAATCGAGTTAACGGGTTGAGAACTTCCAATAAAATAATCGTAACCGGCATATGTAATAGCAAACAGTATGATTGCTAAAAGTCCTATAGAAACCACCCAATTTGTTCCGGCTTTTTTGAATATAGATTCGAAACCTGAGAGATTTTTGGATTCGACTTCCAAATCTTCATTCGTCCTCAAACGAACTGAATTTGAAACTCGGGTTTTATTATTGGAAGTAATCCCGTTCCCGCGAGATTTTGCGAATTTCTTTCCAAAACCCGATTCAACGGCGGCATCCTTTTGGCAATTCTTGAGGTCGTCCAATAAATCTTCCGCAGTTTGGTATCGGTCTTCAGCATTTTTTTTCAACCCCTTGAGCAGAATTCGTTTTAGTTCATACGGAAAATTGTCAACCAACGACGCGGGTTCGTTATTCAGGATAGAATCGATCGTTTCGCTCGTAGTCCGACCCGCAAATGGTTGGCTGCCGGCAACCATTTCATGCAAAACAACTCCCAAACTCCAAAGATCGCTCCGGCGGTCAACCGGTTCGAATCGTGCCTGTTCCGGCGACATATACGCAACGGTGCCCATCATCGAACTGGGGTTCGTCAATTTTGGATTGTGGATTGCGGAATGCGAATTTCGTTCCTCCGATTCGCGCTCTTTCCCAATCGGCACTTGAGAGAGTTTTGCCAAACCGAAATCCAGAACTTTTACCAAGCCGTCTTCGCGTAACATTATGTTTTCCGGTTTGATGTCGCGGTGAATTATTCCGGCGGAATGGGCGGCTATCAGTGCTGTTGCAGTTTGTAACGCAACCTCCAGAATTTCATAAAGAGCTAATGAGCCTTCCTTCATCGATTTCCGAAGAGTCTTCCCTTCGATAAATTCAGCCGCAATAAACTGACGCTTTTTAAAATGTCCAATTTCATAGACGGTGAGGATATTTGGGTGATTGAGTGATGACGCGTTTTTCGCTTCTTGCTTAAAACGCCGCAATTTGTCCTTATCTTCGACAAACTCCGTCTTAATAAATTTGATCGCTACACTTCGTTCCAATTTGGTATCGAATGCCTTAAAAACTTCGCCCATACCCCCGGTACCAATTTGCGAAACAATTTTATAGTGCTTGATGTTCGTCCCGATAAGTGCGGAATTCGTGGTTTCGGCAATCAATTCCGCCGCCACATCTCCAGGAGGTTGATCAATTAAGCTTGACGATACTTCTGCAAACGACAACAGATTTTCGACTTCACGGCGCAGTTCTTGATCATCCCCGCAATTGGCGGACAAAAAATCCGGCCTTTCCCCGATGCTAATATCCAAGGTGGAATGATAAATCTGCTCGATTTTTGAGAGTCTTTCTCTGTCCATTTGTAAAGAAGATTTCGAATGCGATTCATGGTAGAAATCGGAAATTCTCAGCGACCCTTGTGAAACACTTTGCGTTCTTTGCCTTTAAGAAATTTTCAAACGGAAAGGATCGTCAAGCTGTTTCGTCAGGAAGGCAGAGAGTGGCTTGATTCGCCCTGGCGCCTCTATTGATCTGACAATTCACTAAGCAGCCAAGACCTGGTGAATTGCCAATCTCTGATAACCGTCCTTTTTGTGACTTTCAGAACTTCGGCGATTTCCTCATTGGTCAAACCGCCAAAATACTTTAGTTCGACTACCCGGCTTTTTCTTTCGTCAAATTCGGCAAGTCTTGTCAACGCCTCATCGAGTTCTACCAAGCCAATCGCGCGTTCCTCCGAAACCAACATTGCTTCTTCCAGATGCACTTTCCGCACGTCGCCGCCCTTCTTTTGAGATTGCCGCTTCCGAAGATAATCAATCAATATGTGTCTCATGGATTGCGAGGCTAAATTGAAAAAATGTGCTCGATCTGTCCAATTCTGTTTTTCTTGCCCGACTAATTTCAAATACGCTTCATGAATCAAAGCAGTAGTCTGCAAAGTCTGGTCGCTCCGCCGGTTCGACATAAATTTCTTCGCCATTTTATGCAGCTCTTTATAAACGAGCGGCATCAGTAGCTCAACAGCGAGCTCATCGCCTTCACTGCATTTCTGCAGAAATTGAGTGATCTCTTGTGGCGATTTTATGCCCATATAATAATTGAGGGTTTTTCATCATAACTTGTTTTAACTTTAATTGTTATCAAAAAATGACCATTCGACCGAGGTTTTGTGACGGATCAACACGCATATTCATACAATCCGAGTTTAATCTCATCTTTTGAGCAATTCGGTATTAAATACTATTTCCTTGAAAGTATTTTTTCTCAAAATGTCCTTTATTGCCTCCGGTTTTCGTAATTAGTAATGTAAGCAACAAAATCATCGGACATCTTGTTCGGATTTAACGTTGAAAAATGAAACCAGACTCGTCACGAAAGTATTAGATCATAAACCAAATTATTAGGAGAAATAATGAAAAAACCAAATAAAATTATGCAGAGAATAATGGTGATGACAGTTCTGATGATAGGACTGTTCGCGGTTGGCTTAAGTTCGAATTATGGACAGGACTATCAATACACAACCGTGTTACCGACCACTCCGCTCTCAGGCGATGTCTATACGATTCATGCTGCACCTAATCCGAATTTCGTCTTAACGACTTATAACCACGATGCCGGTGTTACTGATGGCACCTCTGTCAGTTTATGGGAAAATTCAAATAACAAAGGTCAGCAGTGGGTAATCGTGCCAACGGGTGACAAAGATTTGGTTTGGTATGGCAAAAAATACCCCCAATACTACATAATTGGCAGAGCTTCGGGTCTTATGTTGGGTCACAACAGTAAAATATATGCTTATGACCCCAAAAATGTTTACCTAAAGTGGTTATTTATTCCAAAATCAAATGGATATATTCTCAAGCCTGTTGCTGAAAAAGATAGGGCACTTACTAAGAATGTATCAGTAGTGGGAAATGGCTCAAATATTGAGTTGAATTGGTTTGACCAGGCAATGGAGTTTAAGCTGAGTAAGAAAACCGAATTTACAGTGCCGACTGAGACGAGCTCTAGCAACACCGATAGACTGAATTCGGATAGTTTAAAGATAAGGTGGCAAAACGGACAACCGATTTTCCCCGAGACCAAAAAGCCATTCGCCACTATACAAACCTATATACCAGGTTATATGGTTACCGATCCCAACATTTCTTCAGTAGACAAGATGAATATTTCCCCCTTTTATATATTGCAAAAAGAGTCTTTCCCCAATGAAGTGATAAAGTTTGATAATTCAGGAAATGCCAGTCAAGCACGTCCAAATTATAGTTACAGTGCGGGCATAACGAAATCACAAAGCACATCCCGAACACAAACTTTTGGCATTAGTGTCACCGTCGGGACAGGTGAGACAAGTCCTATACAAGCATCAGTTACAGCTTCATATGAGTCTGCATGGACCACAGAAGAATCCACTGGAACTGAGAATACCACTACTAAGGGAGCAGAGTTTGATGTCGAGCCCGGACACGCCGCCGCATTATACACCATCAAATATGTTTTTACTGTGAAACGAAAGGATGGAGAAATTGTAAACACATGGGAAGTGTTTGGACCTGCAGATTTCAAACCAATCTCATCGGCTAAATCCGATTAAAACTCGCCAGCAACAAATTAGATTCCGACTGGGTTGGATACAACCCCAATTGCACGAAATCGGAATTTCTGTGGAGAATAGTTCAAAACGGCTCAAAGCTTTCATTTGAAAATGTTGGAATTGGTTCAAACCTGAAATTCAGCGGGACGATAAACGACAACATAATTACCGATACATATAGTAAGAAAGGTACGCTTTCCACCGATCGCAATAAGATCACTTGGAGTGACAAAGTTACTTGGGTCAAGCAGTAGAACCGAAACAGGGAAACAATCAATAATGACGACAGGGCGTTTGTTTGAAAATTCAAACGCCCACTCGTCGGGATATAGCTAATCATGAATCAAAATAAAAAACGGAATTCAATAAATTACTGTTGAGACAAAATGGAGAAAATAAATTGAAAAGAAATCTGAATTTTGAATTCACGCTCGTGACGAGCATTTTAGTGATACTTGTTTTGAGTTTGACCGCTTTTGGTCAGAATTTGGATCTCGCTATAGGAAAGAAGGCGACTCAGTCAAGTGATATGGGAGCACCGTTTGCAGCCATGGACGGACTCGCTTCCAAAGCGGTGGACGGAAACACTGATGGAACTTTTGATAACGGATCTGTCACACACACAGCCTGTGGCGGTCAATACGAATCGGGGGCATGCAAGGGTTCCTCTAATCCCTGGTGGCAGGTGGATCTCGGAGCGGTTTACCAGGTTGATAAAGTTGTAATCTGGAACCGAACCGAAGTCCCGGAACGATTGACCAATTTTCGGATCCAGGTGCAAGGCGAAACAGGAGACTGGCAGGAATTCACCCCGGGATTGATAACCTACAATGGACAGAACCCGCAAACTATTCACGGAAGCAAAAAAGGACGATATGTAATTGTGCAGCTCCAGGGGAGTAATGTCTTTTTATCTCTCGCTGAAGTAATCGTCTTTGGTCGAAAAATTGGTCAAAAAGAGTGTCGTTCGGATGTAAATCATCTGATCACAAAAGATTCTGTTGGAGGCGTCCGCATTGGTATGACGGTCGGCGACGCCGGGAAGATCCTGAAGGACGTCAATTTCAAACGCAGCGAGGACGAAGGGCGGGATATTATTGAAGTAAAGCAGGGCGATATGACGCTCATGAACTTTTTCGCCGCGACAGGTGATGAAAACTACGATGCGCCTGTGAATAAGAACACGCGGATTACCGGGATCCTCGTGAGTGACCCCTGCTACCGGACAGCTGCGGGTGTTCACTCCGGGATGGCTGTCACTGAGGTTGAGAAGTTATACGGAAAGCTCAAGAAAATTGATTTGTACGAACTGGATGGTTCAGAGCATGCTTCATTTTCCACCGACCCTGGAAATTATGATTTTACCGTTTCGCCGCCAGGGGTATTTTTAGAAGATGCCAGAGTCGGAATCTACGGGAAAGACGAATATACAACGACCGAATATTTTCCCGGCGCGGTTATTTCCAGCATCACCGTCAGCGATGATTTTGAAGACGATCAAACCAATTATTTGATCACTGAAGATTCCGCCGGTGATATTCGCATTGGAATGACCATTGCCGAGGCGCGAAAGGTATTAAAAGGTGCGAAATTTACCCGCGATATGGATGCCGGCGAAGGCGTAATCATTTCGGTTGATCAGAATGGTGAATCAATTATGTGGCTCACTGCGGACGAGACCGGCGTAGACGATACGACCCCGATTGTCGAGAGTGCGAAGATTGACAGCATCGAGATTTGGGATTCCCGCTACAAAACCGCCGAGGGAATTCACCGCGGAATTCCGGTCAGCTACGTTGAGGAAAAGTACGG
>JBBKXN010000068.1:0-13374 GCA_037969475.1 Pyrinomonadaceae bacterium
CCGATCAACAGCAAACAATTCTAATCACCAACATCCAATAAATGCCCCATTTTTTCCTTTTTTGTTTTCAGGTAATGTGCGGCCGGCTCCTGCGCTTCGATCTCAATTGGAACCCGCTCGACGATACGCAAGCCGGCGTCTATTAACGCCTGAAGTTTTTCGGGGTTGTTAGACATTACGCGCACTTTGCAAAGCCCCATATCCCATAAAATTTCGGCGCATTGGCCATATTCGCGCGCATCGATCTCAAATCCGAGTCTTTCGTTTGCTTCAACCGTGTCGGCACCCTCATCCTGCAAGGCATATGCCCGGATCTTATTGACGATCCCGATTCCACGTCCTTCCTGCTGCTGATAGACGATCGCACCCACACCTTCTTTTTCAATAAGCTCCATGGCCTTTTGAAGCTGTGGACCACAATCACATTTTATCGAGCCAAAAACATCGCCGGTCAAACACTGCGAATGAATCCGTACAAGCGTTGGAATATCACGACTAAAATCGCCCTTAAAAAGAACAACGAATTCTTCTGAGCTGATCAGCGATTTGTAGCCGGCAATCATAAAATCACCGATCTCCGTCGGTAATTTTGCCACGGCTACTTTTTCAACTGAGATGCCTTTCTCATATGAGGGACATTCAACCGTTTTTTCCAACAAAACTTTACTCCAAAAAACTTTAGGCTATATAGAATATCTAGACATTATAACGCGAATTGCTGAGAAAATATAATTTTTCTTTGAATTAGTGCTGGTGATGCCTTGCCTTTTCGGAGTTTTATCAACCCTGAGAGAGTCGATCGTGGTTTAATTTCCGATTAATGCTTTTTGAAGGTAATTGGAATCACGCAAAATAAAAATGGTTAACGAATCAATTCTTGATTGCGCTAACCATTAAATTTATAGATCGATCGAACCTATTCTGATGTTTCCTTTTCCTTGTCTTTTTCCTCGTCTTCATTGTGAGCAAAAACCGCGCCGTCAGTAGTGCCGAAAATTCTCGATAAGACTCCGTTTAAAACGTCGGAAACCTTGGATGGCTCACCGACAAGTTGTAGATCCGCCGCGGGTTCATCTGCAACGGCAAAGTCAAGCTTTACGAGTTCGGCTGAAATATGTCTGCAATATGCGCAATTTGCAAGATGGCTGACTATCGGTTTTGATTCGCGTTCAAGAAGGGTGCCTTCAACGAAGGCTGAAAGGGAGTCCTCATTCAAGTGTTCTTTGTTATCTTCGAAACCTAGATTTAGGGAGTTAGATTGCAGATACTGGTCAAGTAAGCCTTGGATCTGCGTATCTTGGGAATTTGTTTGACCCTTGTTATTCATTACTAGTCTCCGCCTCCATTAAGCAGACGAAACACTTCCGTAATATTTGCATAAGATTCTCTACTTTTGGGGGTGGAAAATTAATCCTATCGGATGTGTAACTGGAATTGAGGGTTGTAAGCTAATTCGAACCTGTCGCTAAATTTTTATAGATATTAGGGTTTGCAAGATCTTTTGTGGCAAGCTCCATACAAATTTCTATTTCTTCATCTTTTAAATTAAATTTGTCTTTGAGCTCTTCATTAAAACTTGAAAGCACTTTTTTGTAGGTCTTCTCAAGCCAACGCATTATCGTCGATTCATGGATGCGGCTTCGTGGATTTTTTTCCCGTGCAGAGGATTTTCGCTGAAACCAATCGCGTAGAGGAGATTTTGGTGATTGAACAAGTTTAGCGATTTCGCGGAGTTTTAACCGATCCACGTGGTAGTAAAGAAGGAGAAGTTTTTCGTGGTCGTCTAAAGTCGAAAATGCTCCGTCAATCGAGGCAACCGTGGCATTTCGGAAGCGTTCATGTGTCAAATGATTCATCATTTCTTCTTCGCCTCCCAGGTTATCTTCCGCAAACGTTGAATGTGCATGTCCCTCGCCGACGTTTTCCGTCATTTCGTCAAGTGAGACTTCGTCGTGGCTAGCGCGGTGCAAATCGACAAGCGAATGCCAGATGACTGTCCGTAACCATCCCCGGATGGAACCCTTGCCGCTGTATGTGCCAAATTTGGAAACTCTTTCGCCATCGACGATCCGTGTTCCGTAAAGCTCGACATACACCATATCTACCACTTCGCGGGCGTTTAGATCCGAGCTAGCTAAATGACGTGAAATTCTCTCCAAATAGCTTCGATGCTGCTGATCAAACTCCCACCAGGCTCTTTCGCTACCATTGGCACAACCAAGCGCCAAAAATAAATCGTCTTTTTGAATGGACCTAAGAAAGGCTTCGGCCTCGGAAAATTCAGGAAGATCTTCGCTCGATCTCATTAGGTATTTCGTTATGCTTGTCCGAAGCGATTTCTTAAAGCATTCTTCAAAGACACCATAATTGGGCGCATTTTCAGAGCACTCGGCGTAAAGCTCCTTCATCACACCTTCGCATTCATTGAGAATGTTCTCTTGTCGCTTCATCTTATTCGTGGACATTGTAGACCAAGATTATAGACGATTTTCAGAAATTATTCTAATTTTTTTTCTAACCGCGAGATTTCGGTCATTTCAGGCAGATCAAGTAAGTTGCTTCACCGTCGGTGTCGCCTTATTCAGAAATTTTTCCTATAAATTAAGCTAATGACGAATTTAGGTTTAGCGGTCCAATATCAGAATCCAAATTTTTGCCCGGATCGTCGCCATACTGGAGTTGGAACAATCTCCAGTAAAGTCCCTTTTGCTGTATCAGCTCATTGTGCGTTCCGTGTTCTCGAAGTTCGCCGTGGTGGAAAACCAAAATCCTATCGCACCGCTGAATCGTCGAAAGTCTGTGGGCGACGACAAGCGAGGTACGCTCGTCCATAATTCGATTTACGGCCTTTTGGATAAGCTGTTCTGTTTCTGTGTCGATTGCGCTCGTTGCTTCATCGAGAATTAGTATTGAAGGTTCAAACGCCAGCGCCCGCGCGAATGAGACAAGCTGTTTTTGGCCCACCGAAATTCCGGCACCTCTTTCCTTAACGTCCGTTTCGTATGAGGCGCTCATCTTTTCGATAAACTCATTTGCACTAACCTCCTCCGCTGCCCAACGCAATTTCTCATCTGAAATTTCGTCGTTTCCAAGACGAATATTATTTGCGATCGACCCGCTAAAAAGGAATACATCCTGTAGGACAACGGCGAAATTTTCACGCAGGGCTTTCAAATCCCAATCGCGAACATCCACGCCATCTACCAAAATCTTGCCCTTTTGCACATCATAAAAGCGCATTAGCAGGTTTGTTACAGTTGTTTTACCGGAACCCGTGTGTCCAACCAACGCAATGCTTTCGCCGGGTTCGATCGAAAATGAAACATTCTTCATTACCCACTCATCGTCGTTGTAAGCAAACCACACATTCTGGAATTCGATTTTTCCCGAGGCTGTCACGCGGGTCTTTGGCTCATTTGGCGAGGCAATTTCGATTTCCTCGTCAAGCAATAGGAAAACCCTATGCGACGCCACTATTGCAGCTTGTAAAATATTGTATCTGTCCGAAAGGTTTCGAATCGGCTGAAAAAGCTGCTGCGAATACTGAATAAATGCGATCACGATCCCAAGGGTCAAAGCAGAGCCATTCGCGGAGCTTCCCGTCAAGATCTGATAGCCGCCAAACCAGATAATCACCGCAATTCCTATCGTACCAATGAAATCTACCATCGGATAAAATACTGAGTAATAGAAAATCGTTTCGATATTAGCATCCCGATAATCGTCATTTATTTCGTGGAAACGATCGCGCGTATCGTCTTCGGCATTAAATAACTGGACGGTTTGAGCTCCCGAAATGTGTTCCTGCAGAAAGGCGTTAATTTTCGCCATTCGTGTTCGAACCTTGTCAAATCCAACCCTCGCACGTTTTCGAAACCAATTCGTCGCGAATATCAGCAAAGGAACAACGATCAGGGAAACAACTGCAAGTTTCCAATCGAGCCAAAACATTATGCCGATTATTGCTATTATCACGACCATATCGCCGAGGCCTTCGATTACACCCGAAGTAAAAAGCTCGTTTAGCGAATCGACATCGGAGGTAAGCCGCGTAATTATTCTGCCGACAGGGTTTTTGTCGTAATAAGAAATTTGAAGTGTCTGCAGCTTTGTAAAAATCTGTGAGCGCAGATCAAACATCACCTTTTGACCGACTACATTTAGAAGGATTTCCTGCAAATAAGAAAAAATAAACCTAAATAAGAAGAGCAGGAAAAAGGCGAATGCAAATACCCAGATCCCTTCCGTTTGCTTCGGAACGATATAGTCATCGACAGCCATCTTTGTAAAATATGGCTGTAAGCTGATCAAAATATTAGTTAAAAGAGTAAGGCAGAGAGCGAGAGCCATCATTTTCCAGTGAGGACGGAGGTAGCTGAAGAGTCGTTTTGTCGTGCGAAAATCGTAGGATTTTTCAATCGCTTCTTCTTCGTGGAATTTTTTTGCTTCATTCGCCATCGATTGCTCTTTAGATGTTAAATTCTGGTTGGCTTATTGGCAATTGGAGTTGGCCGTTTGCTTTTGTTATTAGATTTTACAAAGTCGGGTACAAACACCTAAAATCAAACGCGATGAATCGCTTCATTAACGATAGGAAATATAATTGGAAAAGACTCGAAGAGCTTCTTGAAAAAATTGACGGGGTGAAAGGTCTGCGTTCGCTTCCGCGTGTTGAAGTGCGAGAGCTTGGCGAATTATATCGGAGAGCGGCATCGGATCTTGCAATCGCCCGGGCCGAAACGCGCGACCCCAAACTTTTGAACTATCTGAACAGTTTAGTAATAAGAGCCCATGGAAGGGTCTATCTTGCTGAGGGGCAGGGTGCAAACTTAATTTGGAAGTTTTTCGCTCAGGAATTTCCAAGGGTTTTTCGGGAGACGTGGCGATACACATTCTTTGCGTTTCTTGTTTTTACCGCTACCGGAATTATTTCATTTATCTTGTGTTATTCGGATCTCCAATTTGCTGATGTTTTAGGACTTGGTCCGATACGTATTGCTGCCGAAACTAATAGGCATTGGTGGTTGAGCCTAAATGATGCAAATCAAATAGGCGCAAGCGGAATTTTGACAAACAATATATTAGTTTCGTTTCTCGCTTTCGCTTATGGGGCGTTTTTCGGAATTGGCACGCTTTACGTGCTTATTTCCAATGGTTTTGCGATCGGAGGCGTTTTGGGTGTGTGTTTTAAAACCAGCACAGGTTTTGGAAATGCGCTTGTGGCGTTCATGGTCGGACACGGTGTGATCGAGCTTTCGTGTATCTTCATCGCGGCCGGAGCGGGTATGCTGATCGGCTATTCGCTAATAAACCCCGGCGATCTTTCGAGAGGCGAAGCACTAAAGCAAAACGGGCTGAAGGCGGTCAAGCTTGCGATTGGCTGCGCCTGTCTATTGGTAATTGCCGGAATAATCGAAGGTTTCCTATCGCCGTCAAACATACATCCTGCGTTTAAATACGGCACTGGAATCCTAACCGGCGCCGCTATGTATTCATATTTGTTTTTCGTTGGACGAAACCTGCCTGAAATTTCACCAAACGGATAATTCGGGCTAAATAAAATTCCGACTCAAATCCTACTACAGCAAACACTTTGTCGAATTTTGCTCAGTTGTTTGTCATTTAGGACGGGTATGTTCAAGGCGTTGGTGGAAAATGGAAACATCAAATTCCGACGTTCCCCATCCGTGTGGACGGGCGAAAACGATGATGTCAGCAAGACGTGTCCGACCTCGTGCGCAGTATCCCAGCGTGACGCAGCTGCCGCAACCGTACATGCGGGACGATTTGTGGCGTGTCCTCCACAACCTAACAAATTTGCATCGGCGAAGGCCTTAACGTAAAAGACTCCGATCTGATTTGATGGTATTGAGCCGCCTCTCGAGTGAAGCTGATTGACCTCGCCATCATTGATATCCCAGCGACACGTTTCATCAACCTGATTAAACTGCTGTTCTTCGGCTTCGCTCATCATTAGAGACATTCCTGATCCGAAACTAATATCAATCCCATACTGTCCGTACATCGTAATTGCGCTGGATTCGGACTCGGAAAAGGGAACTGTTGTCAAAGAAATACTCCTGTAATGCAGAGTGACCCGATGTGTGTTGTTGCGAAAACGATTATCTAGTGCACCCATTGTGTTTGGTCCGATCTCACCATCAACAGAGAGATTATTCGCACGTTGAAAATCCATTATTTTTTGTTTGGTTTCATCGCCATAAATTCCATCAGGGCTGTAAGCTCCGCCTGTTGAACGTGGGAAGGTGTGGCCCAAATCCATAAGCGCTATTTGAACCAAATGCACATGTCTTCCTCGTGCTCCTTTTCTGATTACCGAACCATTTGATGCAGCTGCCAATTTACGACTCGACCTAAATCTAGGGGATTGCAATGCCATTTCCTTTACTCCTTACAAGATCTTTTTTAGAAATTACTTCCATCAAAGAGACGACGCACAGAATTTGGCTTTTTGCGACTGTTTTAGAAATTACACGGGCAATTTCAAAACCGAATGCGTTATAAAATTCCGATTTATTTTCAAACCAGCGATCGAAACCCAAATTTTTCAGGTGTTTATCTTGCACAAATTCCTATCGCGGGAAAGACATTCACATCCCTACAATCAAATCTTTAGCAAAAATTTATATTAATCGTGCAATACCCGCAAGCAATAAGCAGAATAATGCTTGCGGGTGAGTAATGAAGTTTGAAATATTCTGGGAGAGGGGATGGGAAACTAATTTTTCGAAATTGCGTAGAGAATGGCGACGGCAAATACGAGCATCCCGGCTCCCGCTCCGATCGCGATCCAAACACCGGCGGGGAGATTTTTCCCTTTGACCTTTTTCGCTTCTGTAAATTTGATCGTCGAAGAGTTCCCATTCTTTTCAACGACCGTGAAGCTATCGTCATCGATATCGCTGACGTAACCTTTTACCTTCGATTTATTCCAGAGATTTACGGTCACCTTAGAATCTGTGCCGCTTCTGAGTTTTCGAATTGCCTTTTCAATCTTCTCGGCGTGTTCTTGAACGTCGCGATCGGATGAACTTTGAGCAAATGATCCCTGGATTACGGCGGTATTGAATGTCACGGCAAGCAATAGAATTGAGATTATTTTTTTCATCATGTTCAAGAGTCCGCAAGCACAATATTTAGCGTTATCAGGATAGCGATAATAGCGATTCCTACACCAATTGCTACCCATACGCCTGCGTGAAGGTTATTGCCTCGTATTTGTTTTGTATTTCTGTAATCTACGAGGTGGGTGTTTCCCGCTTCATCTACAACCATAAAATTGGTCTCGTTTATTTCCGTTATATAGCCCTTGATCTTCGTCTTATCACGGAGCTTTAGCTTAACAACTGCATCTTTTCCGGTTCCAAGTTTGAGAACCGCCTTTTTAACTTTTAGGGAATGTTTTAATAATTTTGCCTCGCGTTTTGCAGCTTTCGATTCTTTCGAGCCATTTGCGAGTGCAAGACTCGTTCCCGATAACAAAAACAATGCGCAAACCAAAAATAATGAAATTGATCTCATCAACATAACTTTTCTCCCTCCAAAACAAATTCCAAATTAAGTAACAGCACGAAAGTCTGAGCAATTCTCTCTGAATAAAATGATTAACACTAGAATTTTCAAAGGCTAACAGACTGCCTAAATGTTAGTTTCGGAAGTGTGACAGTTTGGTAATTGTCACAAAGAATGGCTTGAGGAAAACGGGCTTAAAGCAATCCTCGCTCTTTAACCCGAAGATAAGTTTCCAAAAGACTTGGCACGAGGGTTTGAGTTGTCACGTCGAGGGCTAATCCTCCAAGCGTTTCCACCTGTTTTAATGCCGAATCGCGTTGAAGAATAATTTCCTCAGCCGCCGATTGGGTAAATACCGCTTCTATGTCTTTGGGAATTTCGCTTACGGTTGAATTTAAATCGCGATCACCGATCGTCACGACAAGCGGAAGATGTCTTGGCCGGAGAAGTCGTAACGAAGTTATAAGTTCACGAGACGATTCCTTATCAATTAGATCGGTCAAGATAACGACAAACGAACGTTTTTTCGAATTTGCAGAAATAAACTGAAAGGCTCGGGAATAGGAAGGCTCGATCAATTCTGGTTCGATATCATAGAGCGCCTCCAAAACACCATCAATGTGTGCAAATCCCTTTTTCGGTGGGAGGTATTTTTTGATCTTGCGTCCAAAAACAACCAATCCGAAGTAATCTCCGCCCTTGGCTGCTGCCGACATTAGCGCAAGCGAGGCATGAATGGCGGTATCGAATTTAGTTTCTTCATCAATTCGCCCGGTCATCAAACGTCCGGCATCGAGCGCGACAATTATCGTTTGATCCCGTTCAATTTGATATTGACGAGTCGTAAGTTTTGCCCGTCTAGCCGTCGCGGTCCATGAAATGTGTCGAAGCTCATCACCGCGCACGTAGTCTCGCATCGATTCAAATTCCCGTCCTTCACCGCGCCGCAGCGATTTTCGCTGAACCGCAAGGTACGCGTTGGCTCCTAGAGCTTTGAGCTCCATTTCCTGAGCGCGCTTCATATTTGGATAAACCTTTACCGCTTGCTCCTCGCCTAGATCGGACTGACACCAAACCAAACCGAGTCGCGATATAAAGCGAACCGCAGTTTTTCCAAACTGAAATTTTCCGCGTTTTGGCGGAGTTAAACGATAGGAAAATAAGGCGTTGGATTGAGCCCGGGCAATAACATCCGTTTGTCGCTTTCCGACCAAATTCATCTCCGGCGGAAACTCGTCCTTAATTTTAAGATAAAAATCCCGGGTTGAGCGATTTTCAATTTCGAGTTGTACTTCGGTCTCTTTTCCGATTGCGAGTCGTTTTTCAAATTTACGTTTTATTTTAAGGTCTTCGGGGAGTTTCCGACTAAGGAAAAAATCGGCTATCGCAACGCCGAGCAGCGCGATGTCAAATATTAAAACTAAGTATCGCAGAACGGGGAAATTCCACGACAGCGATAGCGGTATCAGACCGAGCACAAGTAAAACATAAAATCTTCGTGAGAAAACGAATTTCATAATCTTTTAGGGACTATATATTAGAAGGAAACTTGTAGAAATTATGAATCGCTAAATTCAATAAACAAAAACCCAATTCCCGCTATTTAGATAGTCTAAGCCGCCGTCAATGAAGGATTATTTGGACGGAAAAACCTAATTGTCCAGAATATGTTAAATAACGCGATTGCAACAATTCCGATTGCCATAGCATTCGGTTGAGGAATTCCCGTAAAAGCGATAATCGCAAGCGCAGTAATGGGAGTTCTGACAAGCTCAGAAATCCAAAACCAGGATTTTGCTTCCAGAATTCCACCCCAGTTTATTATTTGCCACCAAAGAAAAAAAGCTGCAATCCATTTCGCACCCATGCTCCATGCGAAAACATTCGAAATAATTCCGGCCATTAGCGCGACACCGAGAATTACCTGAATCACAAGATATGGTTTTGAATATGACAGCATCGGCGGGCGAAACTTCACCTGATTTTCCGTTGTGATTACAGGTTTATCTGGTTTTTCTAAACCGCGCGGAATCCATCCTGCCGGCATAAACCAAATCCTGATCTTGTCCCACCAAAACGGTGCGCGAAGCGCGTATTTCCACAGCACAATGTAAAAATGGAAGTTGATATAGATCGGATTCCACGTTTTGGGATGATCGAGAATTCCGTATGCGATTTTCTCATCTTCCTCCTCAAACGTTCCAAACATGCGATCCCAAATTATTAGAAACTCACCAAAGTTCTTATCCAGATATTGCGGATTTACACCGTGATGGACGCGATGGTGCGAGGGCGTGGTAAAGATCAGCTCGATCGGTTTCCATAGTTTTGGAATGAGCTCGGTATGATGCAAAAACGCAATAAATAAATGAATACCGACCAGCGTATAAATATGAACGGGATGAAACCCAATGATCGTCAAAATCCAAAAGAATAGAAACGAACAGAGCCTTTGGGTCACACTCGCCCGGAGAGCTACGAAAAAATTCATCTCCTCGGCTGAATGATGTGGAGAATGCGCCGCCCACATAATGTTAATTTCGTGTCCCCAACGATGTACCCAGTAAAAAACGAAATCTACTCCAAGGAGCAGGAGAATCGAGCTCCACCAAGCTATCGGAATCGTGAAAATGCGAAAATTTTCCCAAAGATATCCGTAAACGTAGAAGACTCCTACCATCACGAGCACATTAGTAGTTTGGTTTCCCAGTTGCGTTCCGAAATTCGCGACAGCTTCACTAAACGTTATGTAATCCTTTTTATAGTACCAACAGAAAATTATCTCGAGCGCGATAAATAGAAGCGCAATCGGCGTGATGTAAGCGTAGACATTTATTTCCTGCATTGTTTCTCGAAAATATAACAAATGTATCGAAAATCAAAAAAGGCTAAACCTGGTATGACTCCACTGCGTGTTTTTGGAAACGGATACGTTCGGATATGATTGCGTTTTGATTGGTTCGAACCGGGAAAAAAATTTGGCGATTTCTACAACGGTGCGACGAGTCCTTATATTGGAGGAAATATGAAATTCTTATTTTGCTTATCAGTATTTGCCGGAATTTTACTTTTCGAATGTAACTCTGAAAATAACAGAGAAACAGAAGTTTCGAACACCTTTGACGTGATCATCATGGGAGGAACGGTCTATGACGGATCCGGCGGAAAGCCCCTCAACGCAGATATTGGGATTATCGGGGACAAGATCGCGAAGATCGGTGATCTTAGTAAATCAAACGCCAAAAAAATGATCGATGCAAAAGGAATGGCTGTTTCTCCCGGATTCATAAATATGCTTTCGTGGTCAACCGAATCCTTGATCGTTGACGGCCGTTCGATGGGCGAACTGAAAGAAGGAGTGACAACTCAAATCTTTGGTGAGGGTTGGTCGATGGGGCCCTGGAACGATGAGATGAAAAAGAAAGTCAAAAATGAGCAAGGCGACATCAAATTTGATATTGAATGGACGACGCTAGCCGAATATTTGACGTTTCTTGAGAAAAAAGGGGTTTCCCAAAATATTGCGTCATATATCGGCGCGGCAACGATTCGCGAATATGTGATTGGAGACGAAGACAAACAGCCGACGCCGGAACAGCTCGAAGAAATGAGAGAGCTCGTCAAAAAAGAAATGGAAGCAGGTGCGCTGGGGATCGGGTCTTCGCTGATCTACGCACCGGGGTTTTATGCCAAAACGGACGAATTGATCGAACTTTGCAAAGTTGCTTCAAAATATGACGGAAAATATATTTCTCATATGCGGAGCGAAGGAGAGCACCTTATTGAAGGTGTCGAAGAATTACTCAAGATCTCGAAGGAAGCCAATATTCCGGCGGAAATTTATCACTTAAAAGCGGCCGGTAAGGACAATTGGAATAAGCTCGATAAGGTTATTTCTATGGTCGAGGACTCGAGAAAAAGCGGAATGAAAATTACCGCAGATATGTATACGTATACCGCTGGAGCGACCGGACTTGATGCTGCGATGCCGCCATGGGCGCTTGACGGCGGGTATGATGAATTATTCAAGCGAATCAAGAATCCGGAGACCCGAAAAAAACTTCTCGCTGAAATGAGGAAACCGACCGGCGAATGGGAAAGTCTTTATTTAGCGGCAGGATCGCCTGATAAAATCATTCTCGTCGAGTTTAAGAATGACAAATTAAAACCACTGACGGGAAAAACTCTTGCCGAAGTTGCTAAAGAAAGGGGAACCGATCCTGAAAATACGATTCTCGATCTCGTTGTCGAAGACCAATCGCGTGTTGGGACAGTGTATTTTCTGATGAGTGAAGAGAATGTAAAAAAACAGATCAAGCTGCCGTGGGTTTCATTCTGTTCTGATAGCGCTTCCATGGCACCCGAAGGCGTTTTCCTGAAATCAAATCCGCATCCGCGGGCTTACGGAAGTTTTTCGCGATTGTTGGGAAAATATGTGCGGGAGGAAAAGGTTATCTCCCTCGAAGAAGCGATAAGGCGTCTGAGCGGTTTGCCTGCGGAGAATTTGGGCTTTAAGCAACGAGGGTTGCTTAAAGAAGGGTTTTTCGCCGATGTTGTGATATTCGATCCGGAAACGGTCGGCGATAAAGCAACATTTGATAAACCTCACCAATATTCTATTGGTGTAAAGCACGTTTTTGTAAATGGCTTACAAGCATTGAAAGACGGTGAGCATTCTGGGCAATTCCCCGGAAGAGCGATTTGGGGCCCGGGGAAAATATCGTAATACGCCCGATCTTTGTTGGCCGATCAAGATAATTGAGTCCGATGGATTTTAGGTTCCATCGGACTTTTTGACCCAGCGATCAGAATTCTTTCTGCCGATCAGTAAGCTCAATTTTCATCGCTTCAAGCGTTTCCTTATTGAGCGTGCCGGTTTTCTTTACGCTGTTTTGAGTTTGCCATTCACCGATCGCCGTACGGGTTTCGGGATTGAGTTTTCCTGTTTCTTCGCCCGCATAGAGACTCTTTCCTTTTAGCATTCTTTGAACTTCGGAAATTTGGTCCTTTGTCGCACGAAATACAGGACCGCGAGTCTTCTTTGTCGGGTCCTTTGCCGTCGCCAGATTATTCGGATTCACCGGAATTTCCATTTGAGAATCGGTTAAATCGATATTGAGTTTTTCAAGCGTTGATCGATTCAATGAGCCGGTACGTTTCAGTCCGTTTGCTGCCTGGAATTCTTTGACAGCATCGCGAAAACCTTTCGAATATTTACCCGAGGGCTCGCCTGAGTATAGGCCTTTGCCTTTTAGAATCGTCTGAGCTCCCGAAACTTGATCCTTTGTGGCGCGAAAAGTTCGCCGCGGGGATCCAGCCGATTTCGAAACCGCTTTTTCCATCGGAATTCCCAAATGCTTGATAGTTGCTTCATCGAGTTTGCCGTTCTTCTCAAGTTCATTGGCTTCTTGATGAGCCTTCAAGCTCGCCCGAAAATCGTCATTGTATCTTCCATCAATGGCTCCTGAATAGTTTCCGTTTTCCTTTAGTTTGATTTGAGCCGCTGTGATCTGACTTTTCGATGGACGAAATGAGGATGCGCGGGTTTTTGTTGAGGTTTGAATTGAGGTTTCGCCGGTTTGAGCGTTGGTGAAGACGCCTAAAAACAGGCACAACAATAGTGTGAGTGTTATTCTTTTCATTTTTTCTCCTTTGGTTTATGAGGACTTTCGATTGCCGTTTTGGAGGAGAGAGTCAGCAAAAATACAAAAGTAAACGTGAGATCGAATACCTTTATTATGAGGAAGTCCTGCTGTTTTATTCAAGACGAGTATCCTTGGAAAAATATTTAATGTCAAGCTATTCTATTTTCAGCAGACATGATACGAGTGTAAATATGGC
>JBBKXN010000069.1:0-33235 GCA_037969475.1 Pyrinomonadaceae bacterium
GCCGTGTGGTAAATGCCAAAAGGCTGAATACACCGCTTGGAAAACTCGCGAAGGACTTAACACTTAAAATCATATTCGCAGTCGGTTCGCGGCCGGAACGCGACACTGGATCGACCTACGCGAGCATAACTGTCAAAATGAAAAGATTGTTGCACAAATAAGAAAAGGGCATCCGATCGGATGCCCTAAGTTGTTGATTTTAATGGTGGCTTGGGACAGAATCGAACTGCCGACACGCGGATTTTCAGTCCGCTGCTCTACCAACTGAGCTACCAAGCCATATCAATTTTTGCGGCCTGTGTTCGCCGCAAGTGAACTAGTGTAAATAAGCGGTATGTTGATGTCAACTCGTTCTGCTTAGAATGCAAAAGAGTCAAAAATATTGTTGTGTAAGTGAAAAAAGTTGTTGACAAGACGTGTCAGAAGACTATAATCATTTCCCGTAGCTATCTGCCTATCCTTAGCTGCATTTTTTTTGAAAAACCTTCCGAAGCCGGATTAAAACCTGCCTGTGCCGATTTGATAACAATCACCATCTTCGGGTGTTTGTTTTCAAATCGGCACTGCCTATTTACTGCCCTTCTACAGTAAAATCAATGTTATTTTGCGGCGCTTTCAGCGAGCTCTTCCGGCTCGATTTCTACTATCGCAGATTCATCCTTGATCAAACCAAGCTTAATTTTTACATCACGCTCGATTCTTCCATAGATCTCCCGGTCTTCCTTAAGCAAAGTGCGTACTTTTTCTCGTCCTTGTCCAAGCCTTTCTTCTCCGTACGAAAACCACGCCCCGCTTTTTTCGACAACGCCGTTATCTACCGCAAGATCGATCAGATCACCCTCTTGGGAGATGCCTTCGCCATACATGATGTCGAATTCGGCTTCTCTGAATGGAGGCGCGACCTTATTTTTCTTAACTTTAACGCGTGTGCGGTTTCCGACGACCTTATCGCCTTCTTTGATTGCACCGATTCGGCGAATGTCTAGACGAACGCTTGCGTAAAATTTTAGAGCTTTTCCGCCCGTGGTTGTTTCCGGTGAACCAAAAAATACACCGATCTTCTGACGGAGCTGGTTGATAAAAATAAACGTTGTTCGCGAATTTGCGACGATTGCCGTCAGCTTTCTGAGCGCCTGCGACATCAATCGTGCTTGCAAACCCATGTGAGAATCGCCCATTTCGCCATCTAATTCTGCGCGGGGAACGAGTGCGGCAACGGAATCGACTACGATCACGTCAACGCTGTTTGAGCGGGCAAGTGTTTCAGCGATTTCGAGAGCCTGCTCACCCGAATCCGGTTGTGAGACTAGCATGTCGTCGACGTTTACACCCAAATTTTCTGCGTAGGTCGGGTCAAGCGCATGCTCGGCATCGATATAGGCCGCGATCCCGCCAGTTTCCTGTGCGGATGCAACCACCTGAAGCGCAAGCGTCGTTTTACCCGAGCTTTCCGGGCCATAAACTTCTATAATTCTTCCGCGTGGAAATCCGCCGACACCGATCGCTGCGTCTAAACTCAAACAACGCGTAGAAATTGCCCTTACATCTTCTACGGGCTTTTCGCCCAAACGCATAATTGAGCCTTTGCCAAATTTCTTTTCTATTTCAGCTAGAGCTGCATCGATAGCTTTTCCTTTGTCTAGTGTCATTTTAACTGCTCCTGTCGCCATTTTTTCCACTCCTTGATTTTGTGTATTGGGAACAACAAACTATGAGCAGGAGTGTACCACGTGAAATGATGTTTCACAAGTGAAACAGCGAATTATTTTATGAGAATGTGAAATTGTTTAGATAAGGTAAGGGAATTCTTGTATTTATGCAAGTAAACCCTGTTGGAAGGAGTGCGGCGTGGAATCCTTTGCCTGATGTATTGCCGTATAGCTTATCTTTCAACCAGGAAGACCAACACCAAATTCGAAATCTTCTAGCGCCTTTCGTTCGTCAATTGAGCAGGAATCATCGCTCTAACACCAAACGGCCAGCTCCATGCTTAATGAGAACACTATATCGGCGAGCTTTACGTTGGCGAATTGAAACGACTTGAAGCCAGAGTCTTCCAGTATTGAGTTAGAACTTATTATTTCGAATTAATTTTCCCGAATGGGTTCGGCATTTATTGGTTCAGATTTCCTTCTGCGTTTTGCCGTTCTCCAAGTTGAAAAACCCTCTTTTGTCAGAGTAATAATTGGTTTCCGATTTTGATATAGCAGGGTTAGCCACTCGCGTTTTTTCATCTGCGGGAAATAAATACCACGAAAAAATAGTCTCGCGACAAGATGTCCGATACGCGTCTGAATTGGCGAATCCTTTATTGAATCGATCGCCTCCCAATTCCTTTCAGGGCTGTATGAACGTGACCAAGCATCAAATGTTTCGGTCTTAGCATCCTCGATCGACATTTTTAAGGGGTTATGCGCCATTACAAATGGTGCAAACTCAAGCCAATGTTTTGGACGATGAAGCCGACCTTCTTTTTCTAGTCGGGTATAAAGCGGCGTTGCCGGAAACGGCGTCAACTGGCCGAAAACGGGTAGTCCAGGCGCCCAACTTTCGATTTCATCAACCGTTCGATTTGCGACTCCCGTGGTGTCGTTATCCATCCCGAAAATGAAAGATGTAATCGCATAAATATCACGTTTTGCAAGGCTGTCGAGAACCGCTTTGTAGTCGGCAGGTTTCGAAAACGTCTTATTTACGTCAGCCATATTTGCCGGATCGATAGATTCCATTCCGATAAAAATCCATTTCCCGCCCGCATCAGCGATTAGGTCAACAAGCTCCTGATCTCCTAAAAGATTAGCGCTTATCTGGGCGACCCATGGAAGCGTTGCGCCAGCAGCGATCATATCTTTAAGTAATGATTTCAAGCGCTTCTTATTAATAGCAAGATTGTCGTCGATAAAGAAAACAGCTATTTGTCCTCTTTCTTCTTTTGCGCGCGCTTTTAAACGCAATAATTCTTCGATCACGCTCTCGTTAGAACGAAAACGTATGGAATCGCCAAAAAAGCCTGTGACAGTGCAAAATTCGCATCCGTACGGGCAACCTCGTCCGGTTTCTATCGGTACGACGAAAAATTTACCCCAGCCTTCGCCCATTTTAGAAAGCGTACCGCGCAAAAACTTGGGAACGAGGCTAAATTGATCTAAGTCTAAAGTTTCCCATGGGATATGCGGATAAGGTTGCAGAGTCGGTTTTTTGTCATTTCCTTTGTCGTCAAACATCGGCTGGTAGACTTGTTTTAGCGTTCCATTTGCCGCGTCCTCGACCATTTCCGCCCAGTATTCATCTGCTTCGCCGAGAGCAACGGCATCGGCATGTCGCTTGCCGCCATCCTTTCCAAGCGCTTCATCAGGGCATTCGGTCACGTGTGGTCCACCCATTACGACCTTAATTCCGGCTTCGCGAAGTGCATCCGCGACCAGGTATGCACGGGCAACCATTCGTGTCATTGATCCGATTCCGACCAGACCGATATTTTCATCTTTGCAAAATTGAACCAGCTCGCCACGAGACATCGACTTTGCGTTGCCATCGATCAAGATAACTTCATGTTCTTTGGGTGTTAGCGATTGAAGCAAAAACATCCAAAGATGTGGCATAAAGTTTCGTGTAATACCGTTATCGGGGTTATAAAGTAATATTTTCATATCCTGCCCTCGGGGGAAGAAGACTTTCAAGATTTTAGAAAGGAAAAGAAGTGTCGAAATCGAATGACTTCTAAGAAACGGTCTGCTTACGAAGGGTCGGGTTCGGATGCTTGTTAAAGCTACTTCTGTTTTTAAGAAAAACCTAATCACGAATTGCCCAAAACCAGAAAGAAATCGCTCTTTCAAAAGGTTCATTGCCGTTGACAATCGAGAGAAGGACGAAACTCTTATAATGATGCCTTAGAATGCGGGGTAGTTGCAAACCGCCTTGTTAGCTATTTTTCGAATTATGACACAATCAATTCCAATCTATTCGAAGAAATCGGAGATGTTTAAGCCGGTCCTTTGTTCGAACTGCTCTTGCATCGACGGAATATCCCCATCGTCGTCGTCATTTGTGATTCGTTCGATTCTCCACATGGGGAAAAAGTATTCACCCATTCCATAAAATGGCGCGTTGTTTGCCGTTGCCTGGACCAGATCTTCAAAAGAATTCAAATCGAGACCTTTTACAAAAACTCCCGCGGAATTTATTTCACGCATAACTCCCCATATTTTTTCTCGAGGCTCTTGCAGTACTACTACGATCGCTGTTCCCTCTGTAAGTTTCATAATTATTTTCTCGTTACGGCTATAATTGCGAGCTCTCTATTTTCAGAGATCGGTTCGAAGACGAGATCATCGTTTTCCGAAAAGTCTTTTTCAAACTGTGTCGGAAGCAAAACCAACACTTTATTCCAATGCTTGCTACCAATGAATTCTTTAAGATCCTCTGTCTTATCGAAACGGATTTGCTTACCGTCGGTTGTTCGCACAAGCCGCTTTGCGCCGTAAAATTCAAGACTGTGCGAAACTGTCTGATAGTTTAGAATCCTTTCGATCGAATAGCCCTTTGAGTTTGCGGAATCCACCAAGCTTTTTACCGAATCGTCTTTGGCGAAATTCGGAAGCGCAAACTGAAGCAAAAATGCTACGACAGCAAAGGTCAAAAATGCGAGCATCTGGAGACTGAATTTCCTCCTGCCATTTTTCCGTACGAAGGCACTGACTGACAAGCCGATCAAAATACACGCCGCAGGAAGCGACGGCAAAATATAACCGGGAAGTTTTGATCCGCTGAGGGAAAAAAAGATAAGCGGTACAAGCATCCATGCGAAAGCAAAAGTACTTAACTGAGATTGTAAGGCGGGTTGATCGCGTTTGCCGCGTATCCCAACCCTCTCGCGCACAAAGATCCCTTTGAGAGTCATCCACAGTGATGTGAAGAAAAACGGTATCCAGGGAATCGTCATCAACGGCAGAACGACAAAGAAAAACCAAAACGGCTGCGGATGCTGAAATTTATTTGACGAAAATCTTTGGAAGTGATGTTGGATAAAAAATTCGTTAAGAAAAGCCCATCCATTAGTTAAATACATGGGTAGGTACCAAACAGAAGACACGATCAGACTTAAGATCGTTCCCCAAACAAAACTTACAACGAGCGATTTCTCCGGAAAAGCTCTACTAAGTAAATAATAGAATATTACGATTGCAAACGGGAAAATTATACCGATCAGTCCTTTACCGATCAGAGCGATCCCGATAAAGAAATAGAATGAAATGAGACATGGATGGAAGAAATTAGACTTATCTCGAGAGGTTTTTAATTTCCATATAAAAAATGAAACGAGCGCAGCGGTTATCGGAAAAGTTATGATGATATCGAAACTTGCGCCACGCGAAAACGCGATCAGGCCAATCGACGATGCCGCGACCAATGCTAACCAATATGGGAGTTCCGGGTTTTGCCTTCTTAGTTCGAGCTTCGAATCCGTGTTTAAAACTTCCGTATCGCGTTTACCCGCCTCCGCAATGTAAACCTTGCCGAGAACGAAAAGACTCCCGGTCGTGCCTAATCCAAAAAGTGCGGAACCAAGACGGGCGGAAAATTCCGAAACACCGAATAAATTATAAAAAGTGATCTGCAGCCAATAAAGAAGCGCTGGTTTTTCAAACCAATTAAAACCTCCAAGCGTTGTCGTGATCCAGTCGCCGCGCTCATACATTTCTCGGGCGACCTGTGAATAACGCGGTTCGTCTGGACCCAGAAGAGGCAAATCGAGGGCGAAGAGATAGAGCGCGATCAAGACAAATGCAAACAAGATCCAAGTAAGTTTTTCGTGTGTTTTCATCAGGCAAATTCGGAGTTGCAACAAATCTCATTATCAATTATCAATTTTGAAATATCAATCACACTTCCTGCCGTATTAAGGAAACATTGGGCTTAATTGAAAATTGAGTGGGAATAATTGATAATTCGAGTTCGCGCTGGGAATATCGGCTTCGCCAGGAGGAAACAATCGAAAACCAAGAAACAAAGAAATTACGGGTTGCTGTAGTCGGAGTCGGGAGTCTCGGCAGACATCACGCAAGAAACTATCGGCAGATGGCTGAATCCGGCGAAATCAACTTTGTAGGAGTGTGCGATTCAAGCGAAGAAACCGCGAAAGAGATTGCGGAGACAAATTCCTGCAAATATTTTACAGATTGGCGGGAGCTGGTTGGTAAAGTTGATGCTGTATCGATCGTCACCCCGACCGAAACCCACTCGGAAATTGCCTGCGAATTTTTGGAAAACGGCGTCGATGTTTTGGTCGAAAAGCCCATCGCACGAACACTGGAGGAAGCCGATAAGATGATCGCAGCCGCCCAGAAAACAGGCGCAAAGATAATGGTCGGTCATCTTGAGCGGTACAATCCGGCCATGGTCGCGCTGCGTCCCCATGTTACAAAACCTCTATATTTTGAGATTCACAGGGTTTCGCCATTTCCGAATCGCAGCTTGGATGTCGATGTCGTTTTAGACGTAATGATCCACGATCTTGATGCAATTCAATGGCTTGTCGGGGAAGATGTAAAAGCAAGCTCCATCCACGCCGTCGGAATTCCTATTATTTCGGACAAGGTTGACGCAGCAAACGCACGAATTGAATTCGAAAACGGAGCAGTTGCAAACATCACGGCGTCGCGGGTCGGGACCGAAAAAATTAGGAAAACGCGTTTTTATCAAACCAAGAGTTATGTGGTCTTGGACTACGCAACGAAGTTTGCATCAATAACTTCGCTTGATCCTAACGCCGCTCATCCGCTGTTGGGGATTGATATTAACCGACTTGAGGTTGAAGATATCGAGCCATTGCAATCGGAGCTGAAGGCTTTTTTGACTGCGATTAGAAATGACAAAATGCCTCCAATTACTGCCCAAGATGGTCGCCGTGCCCTCGATTTGGCACTACGGGTTTTGGAGAAAATCGAAATTCATCGAAGCCGTTTGGATGTTTAGGATTTGTCGGTAGCGCGACCGTCAGGGAGGGATTTCGAGTTTTGAAGCGATGATTGCCCTTCCTATCGTTTGGGCAACTGACACTTTTGAACGCGAGCTTTGCGATTTTCAGTCAGATTACTAATGAAAAGCGGAAAAATTTCGGAATTTTTACAATCAAAGATTGATGGAGGCGATTTTCCCTCGGCGGTCTATTTAGTTGCGGAAAAAGGCGAAATCATTTTTCAGGGCGCGCTTGGTCTGGCGGTTGTCGAGCCTGAAAAGATCGAGGCGAAGATAGATACGATTTACGACCTTGCCTCGCTTACAAAAGTTTTGGTTACGGGGTTGCTTTGTGCAAAATTACTCGAACGCGGAGAGATAAATTTATCAGAAAGAATTTCGAATTTTTTCGGCGAATTTGATTCGGATGAGAAAAGCCAAATTACTATTGAGAATCTAATTACTCATACCTCAGGATTCAAAGCATGGTCTCCATTTTATCTGTCCATGAGGGCCAAAAAGGAGCTCGTACATTACCATTCGGATGATCCCAACCCGAGTTTAAACGCCATTATAATAAAAGATATCTCTGAAATCTTGCTTGAAAACCCAACTGGTTCAAAAGTAGTTTACAGTGATCTTAATTTTTTGCTTCTAGGTTTTTTACTTGAAAAACTGCATGACGCTAACTTAAACGATGTATTTGCCTCAGAAATTGTCATACCCCTCGAATTGAAACGTACTTTTGTTGGCGGGCTTGATACATTCAGGAAAGAAACCGCGGCTTCTGAGTTTGGCAACGCCTATGAGAAACAAATATGCAGTGAACTTGGTTACGACGTTTCACGGAGTGCATGGCGAGATTATCAAATTTGGGGCGAAGTGCACGATAACAATTGCTATTTTATGAGCGGCGTTTCGGGACACGCGGGACTTTTTTCGACCGCCGAAGAAATTCTTAAGATCGCACAGCAGTTTCTCCCAAACCAAACGACTCTGTTGAAGCCCGAAACCTGCGAATTGTTCCGTAAAAACTTAACGCCTGGTCTAAATCAAGCTCGATCGATCGCATTTCAATTAGCTGAAACCCCGGATTCGACCGCGAGCGAGGCACTATCAAAAGATAGTTTTGGTCATCTTGGATTTACGGGAACGTCCCTTTGGATCGAGCCTTCGAGCGAACAAATTTTTATTTTGCTCACGAATCGCACCCATGACCGCGAGCTTCCTTTTGCCGATCTAAAACTGACACGCCAGAATTTCCATCGTTTAGCGGCGGAGATTTTGGATGGAAAATAAACCGCAATTTTGCGACGCATTGAGATTTTGGATAAAGCTCGGAATTATCTCGTTTGGCGGTCCGGCAGGTCAGATCGCGATCATGCATCGAGAACTCGTTGAGCGGCAAAAATGGATTTCGGAAGAAAAATTCCAACACGCATTAAACTTTTGTATGCTTCTGCCCGGGCCGGAGGCTCAACAGCTTGCAACCTATAACGGATGGCTTCTACACGGCACACGCGGCGGAATTGCGGCGGGTGTTTTTTTTGTGGTTCCCTCGATCTTTGTTTTGCTTGGGCTTTCCTACGTCTATGCAAAATTCGGTGAAATTCCTCAAATTGAGGCAGTTTTGGATGGCGTCAAAGCGGTCGTTGTCGCGATTGTCGTCGAAGCGGTCATCAAGATCGGCAAAAAGTCTTTCAAGACAAAATGGCATATTTTGATCGCAGGTTTGGCTTTTGTCGCCATTTATTTTTTGCAAATTCCATTTCCAATTATCATTCTTGCCGCAGGACTCCTTGGATACGTCTTAGGTCAAATTCCAAAGAGTAATTGGCAAAAAGCAAAGACTGAGGAGAAAATGCCAAAGCCCAGCTATAAGTTGAATATACTGAAGGTTTTTGCCGTTTGTTTTGTACTGTGGCTGGTGCCGTTTTTGATTCTGCTATTTTCACTTGGTTGGAAAAGTTTGCAGTTGAAAGTTTATTTGTTTTTTACACAGGCAGCATTTGTGACATTCGGCGGGGCTTATGCTGTTCTCGCTTATGTAAATCAGATCGCGGTAAATTCTTATTCGTGGCTTACGGCAAAGCAAGCGATCGATGGTTTTGGACTTGCAGAAACAACTCCGGGACCCTTGATAATGGTCTTGCAGTTTGTCGGGTTTATGGCAGGTTGGAATAACCCGGGTGATTTCGATCAAACGTTTTCCGCTGTTTTGACTGCACTTTTAACGACATTTGCAACATTTTTGCCGTGTTTCTTTTTTATATTTGCATTTGCGCCTTTAATTGAAAAATTTCAGGACAATGTAAAACTAAAAGCGGTCATTTCCGGTGTCACCGCAGCGGTTGTCGGTGTTATCTTGAACCTTGCCCTTGTTTTCGGCGCCGCTGTTATTTATCACCAAAAAGCGTTCAATTGGTTTGCTCTAATTATTGGAGCGGTTTCATTTATAGTTTTGCTGCGGTATAAGATTGATGTACTTTGGATCGTATTGGGTGGAGGAGCGATCGGGCTGATAAAGTATCTCGCTTTTGATTGATCAATATGGCATTTTCAAGGCATCTAATTTAATAGGTTACTAATCCTATTTACCGCGAAAACTTTCCCGGCTATTAATATTGGCACACAGACATTTGGAGATGAGGATGAAAAAGGTTGCTTTAATTTTTACGATTCTAAGCTTGTTAAGTCTTTCCGCGTTTGCGCAAACCACCAGGAGAACACGCCCAAGGATTGTTAAAACCCCCACTCCGGTTCCGGTCACGGCAGAGAATGACGATGCCGTTGATAATACTCAACGAACGGCTCCTGTTTTAATTAACGAGACGGGCACACAACGAAGAACCGACGTACCTCCGCCTCCGCCCCTACCGGTCCGCCAGGAACCTGTCGAAGACGATGAAATCATTAAGATCGAGACCAATTTGGTGACGCTTCCAGTCACTGTTCTCGATAGAAACGGTCGTTTTATATCAGGGGTAAACCAGAGGGAATTTCAGGTTTTTGAAAACGGCGTAGAGCAGAAGATCGAGTATTTTGCGTCGGTTGAGAAGCCTTTTACGGTGGTTTTGTTGCTCGATGTCAGCCCTTCGACACGCTATAAGATCGATGAAATTCAGCAGGCAGCGATTGCATTTATCAATCAACTTAGACCGGACGATCAAGTGATGGTCGTCTCTTTCGATGAAAACTACAATATCCTTGCCCGACCGACGAATGACAGATTCAGACTTACCCAGGCGATTCAGAGAGCGCAGTTTGGCAGTGGTACTAGCCTTTATGATGCCGTAAATACGACTATCAACCGCGAACTCAGACAAGTATCGGGAAGAAAGGCGGTTGTATTATTTACCGACGGGGTTGATACAACATCCCGGCGCTCGAATTATGACAGTACGCTGAGGATGGTGGAAGAAGTGGACGCACTGATGTATCCAATTCGATATGATACTTACGGGGGTTTTGCCGGAGGGAATCAGAATCCGCGTGGGAGACAACCGCGAACGGGAAATATTTTGGTTGATATTCTCGGGGGTATTATCACCGGAGGCAATATTCAGGTTGGAAGCGGCGGCCCGGGAACGTCCTCAGAAGATTACGCAAAAGGCAAACAATATCTTGGTGAATTGGCAAGCTACAGCGGCGGACGTATGTTTGAAGCCGATTCGATCTATAATCTTGATGCCGCATTTAGAAGTATTGCGGAAGAACTTCGCAGGCAATATTCTCTTGGCTATTATCCTGAAACGACTGGTGAAAAAGGTGATCGAAAACAAATAAGGGTTCGGGTAAAGCGACCGAATTTGGTGGTCAGAACGAAAAGAAGTTATATCGTTGGAAACAACGGCAAATAGATCTCGGTCGTTGAACGGCATTTAGTTGTTTCTGAGATGCGATCGGGAGTAATCTATTGGTTGCAGTCGGTCGCATCCTCTTTTTGAAGCAGTTTGCAAATGTGCTGCAATATTTGAAATCTTGGGAAAATGAAAATCTGTCAACTTTCAAAAATCTTTGTTCTGCTGCTTATCGCTGGGTTAATGACCTCGGCCGACTATTCCCAAGCCTCACGCGGAAATTCAGTACCCAATAAAAAAGCTAATCAAAGACCTTCGCTGAAGTCAGATTCGGGCCAAAGTCGAGCAACGGACGACAAAACCGAAGACCCAATTGAAGCCGACGGCGACATTTTGACCATAGACACTAATTTGGTGACGCTTCCGGTTCGGGTTTTAGATAGGCAGGGGAGATTCGTGCCCGGGTTAATACGGGAGGATTTTTCCGTATTTGAAGATAAGACCGAGCAGCAGATCGAATACTTTTCAAACGAGCAGAGTCCTTTTACTGTCGCGCTCGTTTTGGATATGAGTTATTCAAGCACTTTCAAAATAAATGAAATCCAGCGGGCCGCATTGACCTTTGTTTCGAAGCTTCGCCCCGATGATAGCGTGATGATCGTATCTTTCGATGGCGAAATACATATTTTGAGTGAACCAACAAGTGACCGAAAAGCGCTTGAGCAAGCGATCATTCGGACACGGATTGGTTCGGGAACGAGCCTTTACGAAACGGTCGATTTCGTCATCAACAAACGATTTAGCAAGATGACGGGTAGAAAATCGATCGTCTTGTTTACGGATGGGGTTGATACGACATCAAGAATTACGAGCGATCGGAATAATCTTGATGATGCTATGGAATTCGATGCGCTTATTTATCCGATTCGATACGACACCTATGCTGATGTTCGCGCGATCGAAGAGGGACGAGTAATTATTAAAGATACTAGCAGTCAAACGACGCCGCCAATTGGCGGCGGAGGGATTCCCGGCTCAATGAAGAGCCCGTTGCCTTTTCCGATACCGACCGGAACGATTGGAACGGGACAAAAAAACCCGAGTCGAATTCCGGGATCCGGAACGACTAAAGAAGAATACCTGCATGCGGAAGAATACTTAAATGAAATGGCTTTGAGAACGGGTGGAAGAGTATATCAAGCAAATGATCCGAGCACTTTGGCGAGAGCCTTTTCGCAAATAGCGAGCGAACTGCGTGAATTCTATAGTATCGGCTATTATCCAAATTCGGAATCATCCGCTAAACGCGTTCGCAATATAAAAGTTCGCGTTAATCGCGATAAAGTCGCTGTTAAAACCCGTGATAGTTACGTAATTGGCAGAAAAGATCCCGACAAATAAATTTAAATAACAGTTCCGTCAGGTATTACCGCATTTTTGGGAATCAAGATAATTCCATCCCGTATGTGATAGTTTTCGCCGTCTTCTTCCTCGACTCCGCGTTCATTAATCAATTTCACGTCTTTTCCGATTCGGACATTCTTATCCGTAATCGCTTTTTTTACCAAGGAATTTTCTCCGATTCCAATGTGCGGAATGCCCGCCGACAGGTTCTCCTGTATCTCGCTGATCGATTCATAGTAATCTGCGCCCATAACTATCGAATTCTCGATTTTCGTTCCTGAATCTATTCGACTCCTGAGTCCGATGATAGAATTTCGCGATGTCACACCCTCCAAAATGCATCCTTCACTTATAAGAGTCGATTCAATATCCGATGCCTGAATTTTTGACGGAGGTAAATAACGGCTGCGCGTATAAATCGGTGCGTCCGCGTTGAAGAAATTAAATTTCGGGAGGCGAGATGTGAGATCCAGATTCGCATCGTAAAACGCACGGATCGTACCGATGTCTTCCCAATAACCTTTAAAAAGATGTGCCTGGACATTCAGATTGCCGATCGACGCAGGAATAACCTCTTTCCCGAAATCGACTCTCGATTCATCTTCGTTCAGTAACGTTACAAGCTTTTCGTAGTTGAAAACATAAATTCCCATCGAAGCCAGAAAGGGTCTCGATTCGGATTCCGCTTCGGATAAACCAAAATTCGTCGTATCAACCCGCATTTTTTCAAGTTCGTCGCCTTTGGGTTTCTCCTTAAATTCAACAATCCCGCCGTCACCATCTGTTTTAAGTAAACCAAACCCCTCTGCTTCGTCGGTAGTGCAGGGAATTACGGAAATTGTAACGTCGGCATTTGTGTCACGATGCTTTTTCAAAAACTCCCGGTAATCCATACGATACAAATGATCGCCCGACAGGATCAAAACCGTATTTACACCCGAATCTTTTATGTGGGGAATCACCTGCCGTACTGCATCAGAAGTACCTTGAAACCAATCCAGATTGTCACGGCGTTGCTCCGCTGCAAGTATTTCAACATAGCCTGACGAAAAACTCGAAAAACGATAGGTTCGTGATATGTGTCTGTTTAGTGAAGCGGAATTAAATTGTGTCAACACAAAGATTTCCATTACGTCGGAATTAATGCAATTCGAGATTGGTACGTCAATAAGACGATATTTTCCGCCGAGCGGTACTGCAGGTTTCGCGCGCTCCTGGGTCAGCGGAAATAGCCGCGTGCCTGCGCCGCCACCCAGAATAATCGCCATTACTTTTTCTTTTTTTGCCATATATTTCTCTGATTATAAACCACTTTTGAGGATTTTGGTTAACAATCATATATCTCTATGAGCTTCAGGATTATTTTGACGGGACGGAAAGTAGACAGGAGAAATAGAACGCTCCAAAAAAAACATGCCCGCAAAGCGCGAGCATGTTCAACTATTCTTTTTCCGGTTGTTTAGTGTGTAATTTCCCGGAAAAGCAGCATTAGCTTCTTCGAAAACGGAGTATTCATTTTATTTGTCAGGAACCTCGCGGGCGCCTCTTCACCGATCCGCGGAAGCGATTCAGCGCGCATCTGAAGCTCTTTAAGCAATCTCCAGTTTTCTTCCAATTCGTAAAACGTGACTCGATTTTTTTCCGATGCCCCAAGCTCCTCCTTCATCTTCACAAGCATCAGTTTATATGCGAGCCGGACATCGGTTTCAGGTTTCAAAATGTTCGTCCGCGTCAACCCGAGCAAGCTCGCCTTGCCGTAGTTGTCCACTTTTAACATAAGATCTCCATTTGAGTCATAAAATGGCTCGCTCTGGTGCTCTAAGTCCCGGAAAAAGGACTTTACCTCTTTTGCATCGATAAAATATCCATCCCGTATAGCATTTGATACTAAAGCACTTATTGCAGTTCGATAGCCCTTCCAGTGTTTTTTTTCGCCAAAAACTCGGAGTTTTTCTATCTTTCTTTTTTTGTCGATCGATTCGATCGTCTCTTCTGGTTCGACAAGATGGTGCTGCATCTTCTGAGTTGTTTCTGCCAAATTGAGCCGGGCAGCTTCGATTGACGGATACTTGTAGTAAGCCTTATCGATGCTGAAATAACCGGTCGCGAAATATGTTCCGGCGAAAAGCGGGATAAGGATCGGCATAGTCAGCGCTTCCGTAATCACATACTTTTTCGATGTAAAGGCCGTCTCCGTAAAATTGCGATTTCCAAAACTGCGCATGATAGTTCCGTCAAGTTGTGCGTATTTTGTGACCCGCAACAATAAATCCGGCCGCTTTTTGGCATATTTTGTAAAACTTCTCGAAAGCGCTTTTGGCGTCGTCATCGTAAAGTCGTTAATCACATCCCGGCGGGTCGACTTCGGAAAATAGAAATTCATTATATCTTTTGTGAAATCAGCACAGTTTTTATAAAAAACATTAAAGCTGCTTCCATTTTCTAAAACGCTGTATTTTTTTATGAATTTCTCGTCCTGTTCCGGGGTCGTTCTGACGGTAAATCCGTATACGTCTCGGTTTAACGCGGTGCCAATAATTTCTACCCAGCGACCCCGTGGGAGCTTTCCATCTGTCCCGCGAGGAACCACCGCGGAAAGATATCTTTGTCGCATCGACTCCCTGGTCAAAAGCCTGATTTCTCCATTTGCATAAAGGGGAATTTGGTGTCTGGTTTCGACGCCATAAAGATATGGAATCAGCGGCAGCGCAAACCAGTCATACTCATTCTTGCTTCCAAAATCAGGATAGGTAGCAATAACCGCACCCCGATCTTCGCCCTCACGGCATTTTCTTAGAACAAAGGGCGGCGGATCGACGCACACATCCTATAGGTATACAGCGCTATGTCCGGCTCCGGTGGTCTCACCGCTAAATCCCTTTGCTTCATGTATCAAGAGAGAAATATCTGCGTAAATCGTAATATTTAAAAATATTACGAACGTAAAAACTGCCAAAATCTTCATAATTTGTTGGAATTCACTTTTCTTATTATTTATTTTCGAGGGGGCGGGGGGCTGAGCCTATAGTGTAGCGACAATCTTCTATATTATCAATGTCATCTTTTATCCCTGAATGGGTCGGTAAACCAGGGTCTTTCAACTACTATTCGGGTTTGCCGTCCTTTCCGTTGACATCGGCCGCCGAGGCGTGATAGGTTTCCTTCTTATCAGCATCGAAGAGTCGTTCTTTGTATATACTAAAACGCTTATTTTAGGGAAAGTCGAGTGGGAATCTCGCACGATCGCGTCACTGTTAAAGTCAGAAAACCTAATAATGAAGTCTTTTAGCCGTTTAAAATGTCTCGCGTAAAGGCGTTTGGTTAAACACGAATTAATTTCTAAAAAAATCCTGTTTTTCTTGTCAAATTTGCGCGGCAAGAGAGACAGGATTTTTATTTTGAGAGAAAAAAAACAAAGGTTATGGTGTGCTCGAAAGGTTTCAGCAATCTTTCTGCCGCTTTTAATCCTCGTCTTATTCGTATTTACCTCTTGTAACACGGATTCGCAGAAGCCGAATGAAACCGTGAGGAATCGCGATTTTCTGGACGATCGAGGAAAGACCGTAAGCTTGCCCGGAGAAGTGAGTCGGGCAATTTCACTAGCTCCAAATATCACCGAAATCGTTTTTGCCGTTGGAGCCGGCGATAGATTGGTTGGTGTCACAACGTTTTGCAACTATCCGGAAGAAGCGAAAAAAATTCGAAAAGTCGGAGATACGCTCAAACCAAACGTCGAAAATATTGTTGCATTAAAACCGCAGGTCGTCTTCGTTTCGACCGCTTCCCAACTGGAGGCGTTTACCGAGATCTTGGAAGAGCAGGGCATTTCGGTATTCGTTACAAACCCCGTATCGATCGAGGAAGTGTACCAGAGTATTAAGACGATCGGCGAAATTTTTGGCAAGGACAAGAAGTCAAAAATGCTTGCTGAAAGTATGAAACAACGAATTCTAGATATAGAAACAAAAACGCAGGGTGCTAAAAGGGTAAAAACCTTTGTTCAGATCGATAAATCGCTTTACACCATCGGTAAGGAATCTTTTTTGACCGATCTGATTGAAAAAGCAGGCGGTCAATCGGTGACAAGGGATGTCGGGGCCGCGTATCCGAAAATAAGCAAGGAAAGAGCTCTGGCACTAAACCCCCGGGTGATCATTTTATCTGAGAGCCCTGATAATAACGAACCAAACGAGGTTTTTAGGAATTCTGACGCCGTAAAAAAAGCGATGGTATTTAAAATTAACGCAGATATCTTGTCGCGACCGGGACCGCGGCTGGTGGATGCTTTGGAGCAGATCGCGAAGCATCTCCATCCTGAAAAATTTGAGTGAGAGTAAATAGTTCAAAGCTTAGGGTTAGGAGTTTGCGTTTTGGCGCGGGTCTTATAGGTCTGTTGATCTTATCCCTTTTTGTAGCAACTTTTCTCGGAAGCGAAAAGTTGATGTTCTTTGAATTGACCGAGAATCAAGCATCGATCCTTTATGAGGTTCGTTTGCCGCGGATTTTGTTAGGCGGTTGTGTCGGAGCGAGTCTCGCCATCGCTGGCGCCAGTCTGCAGGCACTGTTGCGAAACCCTTTGGCAGAGCCCTATCTGCTTGGAGTTTCAAACGGTGCAGCATTGGGTACGATGCTCGCTTTCGTTTTCTTTGAATCATTTGCATTTTCGAGGCCCGTAATGGCGTTTGTCGGCGCAGGTTTGGCAACTTTTGCTGTTTACCAAATGGCAAAATCGCGAGCCGGTATGAATGTCGAACGTCTGATCTTATCGGGTGTGATAGTTACGACATTTCTCTCGTCGATTATTATTTTAATGACCTCGCTTTTAGACGCTACAAAGCTTCGCTCGTTTACATTTTGGCTTCTTGGAGATTTATCGCAGGCGACAAAAGGCGGGTTTTATTTAAGCCTCGTAGCCGTCGTGATCGGTGGCGTAATCTTAGCATCGCAGGCCCGCGCGCTAAACTTAATGATGATAGGTGAGCGGGATGCTTTTGATTTCGGGGTCGAAATTGGCAAAACGCGGATGATAGTTTTTTCGGTCGCGTCCGGGCTGGTTGGAATAAGTGTCGCGGCAAGTGGCTCGGTTGGATTTGTCGGTTTGATCGTCCCTCATATTGTTCGTCTTGCTGTTGGAAGCGATAACCGCAATGTCTTGCCATTTTCGGCGCTTTTCGGAGCGAGTTTTGTGATACTCGCAGATACCATCGCGAGAACCGTTATTGCGCCGCGTGAATTGCCGGTCGGGGCAATAACGGCGCTGATCGGATGCCCTTTGTTTATTTATTTATTGCGAAAAAATTGATAAAGGCTTAGATAAGGTGATTCATGTTGGAAGCCAGAAACATTTCGATAAATTACGGAAAGGCGCAAATTTTGCGCAGTGTTTCTCTTTTGATCGATATTGGGCAAATTGCGGTGATTCTCGGAGCAAACGGCGCCGGTAAAAGTACGATGCTACGCGCTTTGAATCGGACGCTGCCGCTATCGAGCGGTGAGGTTCTGTTAAACGGATCAAGTCTCGGTGTTTTTTCTCGTGTGGAAATTGCACGCAATATCGCGGTTGTAGCTCAGGAAAATGAAACTAAATTCCCCGTGACGGTTTTAGAATTTGTGCTTGCGGGAAGGTTTGCGCATGGAAACGCGCTTGGATGGGAAACGGAAAAAGATATTGAGGTTGCTAGAGATTGTATCGTATTGTGTGACCTTCAGGAGTTTGAAAATCGCGCGATGAATGAGCTCTCCGGCGGGGAACGCCAACGAGTTTTATTGGCTCGTGCCATCGCGACCGAGGCACGCATTTTATTGCTCGATGAGCCGACAAACAATCTCGATCTTTCGCACCAGGCAATGATGCTTCGGCTCGTCAAAGAGCGCACGAAAACATGTGAATCAGCTGCCGTGGTGGTTACGCATGATTTGAATCTTGCGTCGGAATTTGCAGATAAGATCTTGCTGTTAAAAGACGGAACGATGCATGCGCAAGGAACGCCGAAGGAAGTATTGACGCAGGAAAACCTGCGCGAGGTTTATGGGGTAGAGGTATTGCTTGATAAAAACCCTATAAGCAAGAATGTGAGGATTACAACGATTTATTGAAAGAATGTAAACAGTTCAAGGGAAGCGCGGTGAAAGACCGACACTGCCCACGCAACTGTAAATAGCGAGAAGCGCACATTTTGCCACTGCTAATGCGGGAAGGCGTGTTTTGCCAAAGCTATGAGTCAGGAAACCTTGCTGTTTACGTAAAAGATTAACAATTAACCAATTTCTGCGATGGGCAGAACGAGGAAAGAGAATGAGATTTTTAAGCAGTGTATTTTTAGTTCTTATTTTTACAATTTGGGCATTGCCGCAAAGCGGGATGGTAGTCACAGGAACATTGATCGATCGCGGTGCGGTTATTGCGAATGCGAGAATTTCCCTTATCACGTCGGATCAAACATTTGACACAATTACGGACGAACGCGGAAATTACTCGTTTGAAAATATTCCCGATGGCAATTATTTACTGAGATTTGGGAATCGAAATGCCAGTATTCGAATCGAAAATGGCCTCGCTTCGATTTCGAGTTTTGGGGAAGTTGTGGTCGTTTCGAGCAACACTTCGCAGTCGTTTTCGGAAGTTGCCAAAACGGTAAGTGTGATCGACGCAAGCGAAATTCGCGAGCGCAACGAGATCTCGTTAGCTGATGCGTTAAGAACCGTACCGGGATTCCGGGTCCAACAACTCGGTGGATTTGGTAAGACCGCAAGCATAAAAACCCGCGGGCTTCGAAATCAAGACACTGCGGTGTTGATAGACGGATTTCGTCTCAGGGATCCGGCCGCGATTACCGGAGATGCATCCCCGTTCATCAGTGATTTTAGTTTGGCAAATGTCGGGAGGGTTGAAGTTTTACGTGGTTCAGGTAGTTCGATCTACGGGACAAATGCGATCGGAGGTGTAATTGATTTCCAAACACCGGAACCGAAGAGTGGTTTTAACGGTGGAATTATTGGCGAATACGGAAGTCTCGGGTTGAAACGCGTCGTCGGGAATCTCGGTGACGGTATGAAAGACGGTAGATTCGGATTTAATTTGGGAGTATCGCGAACTGTTTATTCGGAAGGAATCGATGGTGACGATGATGCGCACAACACAAATTTTCAAGGGCGAATCGACCTTAATCCGTTTCCGAAGACAAATATTTCCGGACGGGTATTTGTGTCGGATGCGTTTGTGAGATTAAACGGAAGTCCCGATACGCTTGGAGTCCTTCCTTCAATAACACAAATTATCGGTGCAAAAGAAGGAATTAATTTTTCAAAAGATTCGAATGATCCCGATAGTTCTCAGTGGTCAAAGTTTTTTAGCGGACAAGTCTCTCTTACCCAAATCCTTACACCAAATTTTGTTTTTAAGGCTGGATATCAAGGACTTAAGACTTCGCGAGATAATGAAAACGGCGGCCTTGGCTCTGGTTATCAGCCCTTCGGAGGCAAAGAGACGAGTTCTTTCAACGGGCAAATTCATACACTTAACGCTAAGTTTGACTGGACTCCGTCGAGCCATAATCTGATAACATTTGGATATGAATACGAACAAGAGAGATATGGCAATGAAGGATTTGGTCCCTCTGCCTCGAGCACGTTTTTTACGAGGGTCAATCAATCGAGTAATTCATTTTTCATTCAGGATCTGATCGGATTGTATGAAAACAAATTGCAGCTTGCCGGTGGATTTCGCGCACAATGGTTTAAGCTTTCGTCGCCAGACTTTAGTGTTAACAATGCACCTTACAGCAATCTGAACCTTTCAAGTCCGCCGACTTCTTATACTTTTGACGGCGCTATTTCATATTATTTCCGGTCAACCGGAACGAAGCTCAGAGCGCATTCGGGAAATGGTTATCGAGTTCCGTCGCTATACGAGAGGTTCGGCACATTTTACAGTTCATTTTCGCAGGACTTTACAGCTCTTGGCGATCCAAATTTAGAACCCGAACGTTCGATCGCGTTTGACGGCGGGATCGATCAAAGTATTTCGAATGATCGGATAAGGCTTTCTGCTACATACTTTTACACTAAGCTTATTGACACAATCGGATATTCGAATGCCGCTCCAGCTATCGGCACGACAATTCGGCCTTTTGGAGGCTATTTCAATACTAAAGGCGGAATAGCTCGGGGTGCAGAATTGAGCGGCGACATAAAGATTTCGGAAATCACAAATCTATTTGCTTCGTACACTCTAACGAACAGCGATCAGCGCGAGAGTCAGGTCGTGGGAAGCGGAATCCTTACGACGCTGGGGATTCCTGATCAACAGATTTCGATCGTTGCCACACAAAGTTTTGGCACGAGGCTATCTATTAATTTCGACTTCTTAGCCACAAGTAGTTATTTAGCTCCTATCTTTAGTAATTCAATTTTTTCAACTCGTATTTATCGGTTTAACGGTAACAGGAAAGCTGACTTAGCGGGACGATACGAGATGCCGATTTCCAACGAGAAGATTAAATTCTCCATTTTTGGAACAGTTGAAAATATTTTTGGCAGCGAATATTTCGAAAATGGTTTTCAGACTGCGGGACGAACCGTTCGCGGCGGTTTGGGAGTTCGATTTTAATGGTCCAATCTCATTGCATGCGGTTTTCTTTCGACGGGATAAAAAAGACTTCGCATTGACGGAGTCTTTTGACATATGGGCAAACCCTTTTGCACCTATTGCATCCGAAAAAGAGTGATATAGTTGATAAATTAACGAATGGCGGTGGTGAATATGAGGAGACAAATTCTGTTGATATTGTGTATTGTTTTTGGCGTTTCAGGTGCGGCTTTTGCTCAGCCGAAAACCGTAACTGACGCTGATTTAGCAAAGTTTAAGGAAAAGCGTGTCAGGGCGGAAAAAGAATTGCGCGAAAATTATCGTGAGTTAGGCTTTCCCTCGCCGGAAGAGTTGAGAATACAAAACGAACAGAGTGCAAAGGAATTGTCCGAACTTTCTGACAAGCTGCGCGACGAGCGCCTTGCCAGAGAGGCTGCGAAAAACCAGGAAGTTATTATCTTAGATTCGGAGACCCATTATCTGGATTCGAATTCTGAAAAAGCTGACTTTATTGACTATCAAAGGTATTTTGGCGCGGCTTATTATTATCCAAATTACGGACGGAACGGTTATTACCGAAACCCTTCGGTTTCAAGAAACAATAGTCTTAGAAGCACCGGCAATGGATTTCGTTATAGAGGTTTTATCGGTAATCGCGATAGGACTCCTGGAAATACCAATTTCGGTCCGAGTAGGCAGCTTACCAGACAAAATCAAATCAAATCGCGACGAGCGGATCGAAGTTTCCGAACCAGTCTATTTTTCGGCACTGGAAAAAATTGACCACGGTAAAATTAATTTAATGGAAACGATCGCGAATACTAGATTCCCGATCGTTTTTGTTATTTTGACTGCAAAAATAGTGTAGTTCCCGCGTCCTCATCTAAATGGGTAGGGAGGTTTTGAATGAGTTTTACAATTTTCGTTGCGGGATCAGGGCATTATCATCGTCATAGGACCGGCGTGGATTTTGGTGACGTCTATGAATTTGCTGATGGGTTGAGCCAAATGTCGTCCGTTACTGGCGGGGCAAGATCGTTCGTGGAAGACGAAGTGACCGGTGCGGTAACCCCTGATTCTCCTCTTCAACAGATTTTGAACATGGTAGGACGCATTAACAGCTTTCATTTGCTAAATGACGCCGTGAGAATGATGGGTATGAGTATGGCACCTGTAAGCGTTTCGGTTTCGGCTAGGGTCGAAAATACCCTCTGGGCGGACACATCGTCTTTTTCACAAATCACACTCTTTTCTGGTGAGAATAATTCCGCAGGAGAGTTTTTCCGTTCGGTAAATCCGGGCTTAGAACGCGTGGGAATGAATACTTTTGGTGTGCTTAGCGCAATAGCTGCTTATATCAATGACTTCTCTTCAACATCTCGCCCCCGCGGTAGTGATGGGCTTTACCGGTTGACGTTTCAACTTTCAGCCTAATATTCTAATTATACGTGGTTAAATCGAGACCATTTCCAAAAATACTCGTTTTCAATATTCTATTAAAAAAAAACTGTGCGTTGCCGCTAGGTCATTTTGTTGATTGTGGTTTTTTACCTGTATAATATCCAAAATATCACATCGATTAATTGGAATTATGAAAAAAGGTTGGGAAGCGGTAATTGGAATGGAAATACATGCTCAGCTCGCAACGGAGACAAAGATCTTCTGCGGCTGCGCGACAAGTTTTGGCGAGGAACCGAATTCAAACACATGCCCCGTTTGTCTGGGTTTGCCGGGGGCACTTCCCGTTTTGAATTCAAGGGTCGTTGACTTGGCGGCACGCGCTGCCCAAGCGCTTGGACTCACGATAAATGAGACTTCAATTTTCTCACGAAAGAATTACTTCTATCCGGACCTTCCAAAAGGCTACCAAATTTCTCAATTCGACAAACCGTTTTCAAGTGACGGACGGCTTACGATCTTGACATCCGAGCGTGATGAGGGCGGGCATGCAACGGATTGGAAGCCCATGGAGATTGGCATTACACGTATGCACCTGGAAGAAGATGCAGGGAAAAATGTCCACGAAGGGCTTCCTGAAACTGATAAGTATTCGTACGTTGATCTCAATCGAGCCGGGACACCACTTGCCGAAATTGTTACCGAACCGGATTTTCGCACCTCCTGGCAGGCATATGATTATGTAAATCATATACGTCGGGTTTTACAGTGGGTAGGGGCTTCGGACGCAGATATGGAGAAGGGAAACTTGCGCTGCGAAGCGAATGTTTCGGTGAGGAAGATTGGAGAAATCGAATTTCGAAACAAATCTGAGCTCAAAAATCTAAATTCGGTTCGCTTTATGCAAAAAGCAATCGAATACGAAATAGAGCGCCAGATCGAGGCACATGAAAAGGGCGAAGAAGTATTTCAGGAAACTCGCCTTTGGGACGAGAAAAACAACCAAACCCGTGTAATGCGTTCGAAGGAAGATGCTCACGATTACCGTTATTTTCCAGAACCCGATTTGCAGCCTTTGGTGGTATCAGCGGATTTTATTGAGCATTCGAAAGCGGAAATGCCCGAACTTCCAAGTGAGATGCTTTCCCGCTTTGAGCAAGATTATGGATTAAGTTTTTCTGATGCGTCGCAGCTCGTCGCGGAAAAAGACCTGGCTGAATACTACGAAGTTGTTGCAAAGGAATCGGGGAATTCAAAAGCGTCGGCAAACTGGATCTTAATGGAACTGACGCGGGAGCTAAACGATGCGGGCAACGGTATTTCTGCATGCAACATCGCACCGAAAAATCTGGCGAAATTAATAAGATTAATAGATAATGAAACAATCAGCGGAAAACAGGCAAAAGATGTTTTGATCGAGATGTTCGAATCCGGCAAAACCGCAGATGAGATCATTAAGGAAAAAGGGTTGGAGCAGATTTCGGATCTTGGCGAAATTGAAAAACTCGTTGATAAAATCATTGGTGAGAATTCAGAGCAGGTTGACGCATATCGCGCCGGCAACCAAAATCTACTGGGGTTTTTCGTTGGTCAGATAATGAAAGCGTCACAAGGGAAGGCGAATCCCAAAGTTGTCAACGAAGTATTGAGAAATCGACTTTGATAGCCGAAATCGAGAATGATCTGCCGACGCGAGGCGAGACGAGATGAAAGAGGTTACTTTTATGAAAACTGGAAATATGCGAATTAAAGCTTTATCTTTCATAATATTGATATGTTCTGTGTCTGTTCTAAATGCACAAGAAACACCCACTTCGGCGCCTTCGACTCCACAAACAAACCAAACGAATACTCAGTCTAACCAAGGTACGACGACGCAGGCTGCTATCTATCAGCAACGCATGGAAGAGGAACGGAGACGTCGACAGCAAGACCAGGCGTTTGATAGATTGCGTAGCTTGGAGGCAATTCATACTCGGAATGGAGAGAGCGGCGAAATTCAACTGGCTAACATTAACGCCTTATACCGAAAACCGACGCGAAAGGAATTAGAACTTCTCAAGCCGGATCCTCGTGACATTCAAAAATATGCGGCATTTGTAAAAGCAAAGAACGCCGGATTGTTTGTCTTAATCCCGGATGCCGGGTGTTCTGAAAACACGAAGATTTTGGTTGTAACGCCCGAGTGCTCACGATATTCGATGCCGGGAGCAGGGTCATCATATTCGTTCCGGACGCGCAACTATCGAATTCCGACATTGGCAGATTTGACTTATGACGGAGAAAGTTTGATCGGGAACGGTGCGCTTGTTGATGTGGTTCTTGTCGACGTTGGAGACGTCGCCTTGGATAAGATAACTCCCCAGAGCAATGGATTACAGTTTATAAATGAATTTTATCCAATCACGGATCCAAACAAGGCATTTGAACGATCGGAATTATTAGGGAAAGGAATTGCACATAGAGGCTTCGTATATGGCCGGGGCGTTTTTGCAACTGAAGGAACGACATTTGTCATGCGCTCAATCGCGTATCGCGGAAAACGAATGAGAGCGGCGGGGCGTTTTGTTTACAACGAATTGGATTACGATAAGCGAATGGATATTGTTGTCGGGTTCCGGATTATCAGAAAAGGAAACGATGGAAGCATCACTATCCTTTGGAAGGAACTCAGTAAACAGAAATCTCCAAAGATGGAAGAATCGAAATAGTCTGAAGATCTAGAATTCGATGAGACCCGAAATCCAAATAGTTGAATTAGGTTTATGGGAAGAGCGTGTTTATTACTGATCATTTGTTTCGGAGCGGTAAGTGTTGCGAAGACGCAGTCCATCCGTCGAATGTTTATTCTCAGCAAATATGCCCAGCCTTTGTATCGGGACGCTACGAAAAGCGAATTGAAAAATATCGCCCCGGATGGGGATTTGCAATTGAAATATCGTGATTTTCTTAGCGATAACAATACAGGATTGACAAAATTAGTCGCTGACAAGGGGTGCTCTGAGAATTCAAAAGTGATTTCCGCAGCAGAAGCATGTTTGAAATACTCGATGCCGGGCGGAGGAAACTCATTTTCCTTTAGAACAAAAAGCTATCGCCTCGATAGACTCGCAGATATCACCTTCACGAACAATAGTTTCCAAGCGACGGGCAATTTCCTTCAAGGTGTTTTTGTAAATATCGGGGACATTCCATTAAGTAATGTCACGACTCAAATAAAAGAATTGAAATTCTTGGTTGGATATACCGCGCCGACGAATCTGCAAAATGCCAAGCGGGCGGATGAAATTTTCAGCAAAGGAGTAGTTTTTAAGGGGCTGATTCATCGCCGAGCTTTGTACATCCAAGAGAACACGACATTTGCTCTCCGCTCAATTGCCTTCAGGGGAAAACAATATCGGGCCGTTGCGGGAGTTACATACAACGAGCTGGATTTCGACAAACGTCGCGATACGATTGTGGTTTTTCGAATTGTCAGAAAATCGGATGACGACAGCATAACTATTTTGTGGAAAATCGTAATGGAAAAAACTTCGCCGCGTTTGAAGCAATGATTTTTTGGTGGACGAGGGGTCAAAAGTTTGGAGGTACGAGAATATGAAGCGAATTTTAATAACAGTTCTGATAGGTCTGTTTTCCGTTGCATCGATTAGTGCTCAGGCGGCTCCAGCAGTAGACACGGAAGGAGATGCGAGGCGGGCAAGGGAAGCCGCGTTTGACAACCGGGTTGATAGACTTAGAAACGTCGGAAAGGAGCGGATAATTAGAGACCGGTACGGTAACAGCATTTCGAGGGAAAAGTTTGCGCTCCGATATAGAGACCTAACTAAGGACGAGGAGTCGATGATGGCTCCCGATCCCCGTTATCTCGAAACATATTCTAAACAGTTGGAAGGAAATCGTTGGGGCGTCACCAAGCTTATAATTGACAAGGGGTGCGGGGAAGAGACGGAGGTCGTCGTTTCAAGCGAGCATTGCCTCAAATACCAGATGCCGGGAGCCGGGGCGGCTTACTCATTTCGAGAAAAAAAATACAGACTAAACCGCCTCGCCGATATACGTTTTACCGATAAAGGCTTTGAAACGTCCGGCGGGCTTAAGCATGGGATTTTAATTGCTGCAGGTGATTTGTCGTTGGATTTTCTCGAACGATCTGAACCAACCCTTGTTACGCTGGTAGGCTTTCAACCGTCGTCGGAATTTGAACAGGCCGAAAACTTTTCGGCACTTTTGGGAAAAGGCATACAGGGCGCAGATAAACTTTACCGAAGTTGGCAGCCGGCCGAGGCGGGAGTCACTTATGTTGTCAGATCGATAGCATACAGGATCAGCGATCCAAGACGGGTTGATGATGTAACGGTGAATGAGATAGATTTGGATCGGCGAAGAGACATATTGGTTGCTTTTCGAGCTCTGGCAATTATTCCAAATGAAACTGTAACGATTGCATGGAAAATTCTTGAAGAAAAAAGTTCACCAAAATTGAAGCGGATCGGTGAAAAATAATTCGATTTAGAACGGATCGATATGGGAGGCGCAATGATTAGAAAGACTGGATTTTTAGTGGGGATAGTTTTAGGATTTAGTTTCGCTGTCTCGGCTCAGGTTCGCGGAATACCGGATCCTACTCCGGTCGGTCAGGTAGAGCAGCAGATGCAGCGGCAAAACGATATTAGTCGGCGTTCTAATGACTTAAGAAATGTAGAAAAATTTCCGGTTAAGACCGAAGAAGATAGGCAGACGTTCCGCGAGCAGATCGAACCGCTGTACCGCAAACCAACCGATAAGGAAATGGAATTTCTCGCTCCGTCCTCAGGAGATCTTGATAAGTATCGCGAATTTATTGACCGTAAGAATCAAGGTATTGTAAAACTGGTTGCGGATATTGGTTGCGATGCGAATCTCGATGTTTTGAGTGCCTCAAAAGAGTGCGTTAACTACACGATGCCGGGCGCAGGATCGTCATATTCTTTTCGGGAAAACATGCATCGACTCAAACGTTTGTCCGACATAAACTTCAAGCAAAATACGATTCAAGCCCAGGGTACGCTTACTCACGGAATCATTGTAAATGTTGGCGATGTGTCAATCGAAGACGTTAATCTTGAAACGAAGGGCGCTCAATATCTCGTAAAGCTTAAACCGGCTAAAGATATAAACAAAGCGGCCGATCTGGCGACTCGTTTGAAAGCCGGAATAAACGACGGTGATTTTAAGTACGCAAGCATACTAGAGGCGAAACCCGATAGGACCTATTTGCTTCGTTCGATCGCGTATCGCGGTGAAGCCGTAAAGGTTACGGAAAATATTGCTTACAACGAATTCGAGTTTGATAAAAGACGGGACGTCATTCTAGCGTTTCGGATAATAAGTATGGATCTCGGAAAGAGTATTACGTTTTTATGGAAGGAGTTGGACGACAGTAAATCTCCTATTATCAAGATTAAATAAATGGAAATCGAGAAAAAGGTTGCCGTTATAACAGGCGGAACTAAGGGAATTGGGAAAGCGGTTGCAGAACTGTTGTTAAAACACGCCGCAACCGTTTTTATTTGCGGACGTGAAAAAGCTTCGTTGCGAAATGCCCTATCTGATCTCGAACGATTTGGAACTGTAGGCGGAGAAATTTGCGATGTCCGAAGTGAGATCCAGGTAAGAATGATGCTTGAAGAGTGCGCCCGCAAATTTGGGGGCATTGATTTCTTGATCAACAATGCAGGGATCGGACTATTTGGAAAAACGGTCGAGGAAACGGCGCCGAAGGATTTTCGTGCGGTATTGGAAACAAACTTGCTTGGGGTTTATTATTCTTGCCACTATGCGATTCCACTTCTCAAGCAACGCGGTGGCGGTTACATCATAAATATTTCGTCTCTTGCAGGACAGAACGCTCATCCGAACATGGCCGCCTATAATGCTTCGAAGTTTGGCTTAAATGGTTTTACCGAGGCACTGATGCAGGAAGTCCGACACGATGGGATCAAGGTTAGCTATATTTGTCCGGGTTCAGTAAATACAGAATTCGGAGGTGACAAGATTTCTAAAGAAAAGGCGTGGCAATTGCAGCCAGCGGATATCGCACAAACAGTGTTGGATCTACTGAAACAGGAATCCCGAAGTTTACCAAGTAAGGTGGAAATTCGTCCGAGTATTCCGCCTAAGTAAGATGTTCATTAACTATCTTCATTAGAGCTTCGGGACCGAACGGTTTGGAAATATAGCTGGTTGAGCCTGCAAGCTTTCCAAGAGCTTTATCGAAAAACCCGTCTTTACCCGAAACCATTATTACAGGAATATCTTTCGTTGCTTCATTTTCACGGATCATTTTGCAGACCTGATAACCATCTATCCGCGGCATTGCAATATCAAGCAATACGAGATCAGGTATTAATTCTTCGAGTATATCGAGCGCGTCGACACCATCGACCGCACAAATTGTTTCGAGTCCGCTCTTTTCAAGCTTTCCTGAAATGAGTTTTCGAATTGTGGCGCTATCGTCTACAACGAGAACCCGTTTTACTGATGAGCCGGCTTCATGGTGATTGCTGTCTCCATTGTCCGCGGATTTGTTGTTTACTTCGATTAACGAATCGTCACTGATATCGTCGAATTCCTCATCAGAGGCATTGTCTTCCGTAAATAGTTCGTTTGATGAGTCCGGCATTGTAATCGGAGAAATCGGTTCCTCGTCGTCAAAACCATGCTCACCGGGATTTCGTTCGTCAAAATCTGCGTCCGACTTAGAAGATAATTCATTAGAATCGTCCTCCGCGACTTCATATGCAAACTCTTCGTCCTCCGATACGATCGCGTCGTCATATTCGACCACCTCGACTTCGCTGAGATCGACCTTTATTGACTCGGTTACAGCGTCACCATCAACCCATTCTTGATCACTCGATTCCAAATTATTTTCGGGAAATTCTTCGTTCGATCCTAAATTCGCTTCTACTTTCGAGCTTTCGACAAAAGATTTCAGCGATAAAAGGTTTGCCTGCGCAACGCTATTTTCAGGATTGATCTCCAAAATTCTTTCGAAGCATTCGATTTTTGCGTCGAACGAATCTGCGAGATGTGCCTTCAACAACCATCCCTGTTCGAGCTTTGGTTCATAAGCAAACGCTTCGTTAAGAAAGGCTTCTGCTTGTGGTTTATCGCCCGAAGCGGCTGCCGCGCTGGCCTGTCCGAAGGAATACTCGGCAAATTCCATGTTTAGATCGCGAGAAGCGAGTAGGGCATCCGAATTCCCCGGATTTATTGCGAGAATCTCATCAATCATCGCGGATCGATTCGCCAGAGTATCGCTTAACCTATATTTAAGAAACAAAACATTTTCGTCCGCGGGCGCTATTTTGATTGCCGTTTGGAGCATTTCGCGGGCATCTTGCTTTTGATCGGCTTCGATGGCGTTTTGAACGTCGGTAATAAGCTTTTGCAGAGTTACGTCTTCAACCTTCTTCAGTTGTTCGAGAGCTGCTTCACTGTTTGGGTTCTTGCTTAGGACGAAATTCAGAAGCTCGGTTTTTTCCTCTAGTGAATCGACCAATTCACATTTCACGAGAATTGCTTCTTCCAAATCCGGTGCATTCTCAAGAGCCTTTTGAATTAGCTCGGAAGCTTTTGGCTTCTCATTTTTGGATAAGGCGTTTTTGGCGTCTTTGACTAATAATTTTGCCTTTTCCGATTTTTGTGTTTCGAGACTTAGTATCGCAAACTCGTTTTCGGGATCGATCTCGAGCACGTGATTCAAGTGCTGGATTTTTTGTTCGACCGAATCGGCCATATCCACCTTCATAAGCCATACGTCGATGACATTTGGTGAATCTTCTATAACTTTGTCCAGTATTTCATTTGCTTTTTTCGTTTTTCCGTCGTCCAGAGCAGCCTTGGCCGAGGACAACATCGAAATTATCCAATCAAATTTCGCAGTTTCCATGGAAGCCAGTGCACTTTCATTGCCGGGATTTATTTCGAGGACGGTATTTAGGCAAGCAATTTTCTCTTCGATCGATTCAGCAAGTTCTGATTTTAGGATCAAGGCTTCTTCAAATTTCGGGTCGCTCGCTAAACAAGCATCGACAAATTTTTCCGCTTTTCCGCGATCGCCTTCATAAAATGCAGATTTTGCTTTCGCCAGACTGGCATTTGCGATACGGGTTTTCGCACGATCAAGCGACGTAGTAGCCTTTTCGTTTTCAGGATTGATATTGAGAACCTTGCGTAAGTGTGAAACCTTTTCTTCATCTGAGTCGGATACTGAGGCAAGCCACAGCCAGGCAAGTTCGCTTGTCCCGTCATGTACGATCGCTTGTAAAAAGCACTGCTTCGCGAATTCTTTCTTGCCTTCTTTTTCAGCATCTATTCCACGTTTTACAAACGTTTTTGCAAGAAGTGCCTTGGTTTCTTCGATCCATTTCAGTGCTCTTTCGTTTTCAGGATTCACATTCAGCACATTGGTCAGAAAAATCAGAAGTTCCTCGGGATATTCGCTTATCGATGCGAGCCACATCCAAGCGGTCTCGTTTTCAGGTTCACTTTCCGTAACCTTGAGAAGTAAATTTCGTGCTTCGGCTCGATCACCGCTTTGCGCTGCTTCAATACCTTCCGTTAGCACCTTACCTACTTCCGGCGAAGAACTTTCTACAGATTCTTCGGCGCTTATTAACTCCGACAAGGGTAGGGATTTAGTTTCTTCTGCAAACTCAATTTTCATAACTTTATTTTTGGGGCGTTTCCGAAATTCAGCAGTATTTATTTAGATAATTGTGCGGGAATGACAAAAAGCGGCACTTGTTTCGTAACAAAAACTGACAGTTTATTCAAAACAGGAGTCTCCATTTTCTGAAAGGCCTTCTATTGCAGGGTTTGTTGGAAATTGCGTTTATCGTTAGTCAAACCCACTCAACTGTTTAAGCAAGAATGGGACCACAGTTGGCCACGGTATCTTAGTTTGAGACTATTGGGCTTTATCTTTTAGAAGTGATTCTAATTTTTGCTCGGTTATTCCATAGAAATCTTTTATTTCGCGAATCTCATTTTCTAAGTTCTCGCCCGCAGGCGTGGCGCCGGTGTATTGCCCGACGATCATATTGTTTTTGGGCGTGTGTTCGGTAGCGACAAATTCGAAAACCTTCGTCGTATAGCCACGGCTTTCGAGAAGCAGCGCACGCAAACCGTCAGTTATAGATTCCGCTTCGCGCTCAAGTAAGATCCCGTGTTTTAGAACGTTGCGTAATAGTTCGGGCGGTTTGATTTGAGGTCGAAGTTCCTGATGACAGCATGGAGCTACGACAATTAAGTTTGCTTTTGCTTTGATTCCCTTAAAAATCGCGTCGTCCGTGGCGACGTTGCAGGCGTGGAGCGCTATCAGTATATCGGTTTCGGGCACATCAAATCTATCAATGTATCCGCAAACAAATTCGAGCCCCTCATAACCGCCCGACCGCGCAATATCGTTGCAAAGACCGACGAGTTCTTTTTTTGTATCGATACCGGTAATTTTCACTTTTACGCCGCGGCAATTGGCGAAATAATCGTAAGCGGCGAAGGTTAGATATCCTTTGCCGCAACCCATATCTACGAGATTGATCTCTCTTTTGTCCTTGAGATCCGAACCCTCAACAAGATTTCCCAGCGTTTCGACAAACTTGTTTATCTGCTTCCACTTATCCAGTTGTTTCGCACGTACCCTCCCCTCGTCGTTTGTGATTCCGAGCGCTTTTAAGTAGAAACTGTCTTTGTTGACAAAGTTTTTTTTCTCGCGGTCGTGATCGAGCTTTGGTATTGATTTAAAGGTAGGCTTTCCAATGTTTAAACGAGATTTTCCCTTTCGACCGATGTCCAGCTGAAAATCATTTTCCGTCGTAAATAAATGCCCCGCGAAGAAGTTTTTTGCAAGAAGACCGCTAAGCAAATTTATTCCTTCTTCAATGGCATAGTTTTTTGCAGTATCACGGGTGTCATAACGATAAAGGTAAAATAAGCGGATTCCTTTTTTGGTTTTGATCCTGCGAATAAGAATTCTTTGCAGATGTTTATCATCACCCTTATACTTGCCTAAAGTTAGTTTTACAAAAGTTTTTTTGCTTAGGCTTTCGTGGACGCTATTGATAAACTTTTCTATATTTTCCATGGTTTTAAAGTTATAAAAAGGGTAACAAAAGATGAATACACTTGAAAATACGATCGGCAAAGAAGATTTTTTGAAGGATATACTGGTGATATTGCGAGAAACTTTCGAAGGCTCTCCGATCAATGAAGGAAGCGTCTATCTCGATCGCGGAGCCGGGGTTTTTATGACGCTTGATGGCGTTTCTGCAGATCGAGCTTCAATAGATTCCTTCGGCACGACCATCGCGGCCCATACAGAGCACACGAAATTTTATCTGGATCGATTAGTAGAGTTCATAAACGGCAGAACCGAAACTGTAAACTGGGAGCAGAGTTGGTTAATTGAAACTGTAGACGAAGATGAATGGGAAATTTTGAAAACGGGAATGCGAAACTCGTACGAGAATGTTCTGCGCTGCTTCGCGGAAATTGAAATCTGGAATCAGGATAACATCGGCGACTCGATAGCGATCGTTACGCATACCGCTTACCATTTAGGGGCGATTCGCCAACTTATAAAAACGGTCACGGAATAGTAGTTTTCACGACGGCAATAATGAGATATTTCAAGCTTCTTTTATTATTTTTGTTGATCGCGTTTATCCATGTTTGTGTACTTGCACAGGATAAGAGCGATAACAGCGAAGTCTATACTTGTGTCCAACCTAAGAAGGAAAAGTTAAAGGTAATAAAGAAAGCCGACTCGGAACCATTCCGCGTGCGGCGGATTGAGTTTGTCGGAAATACGTATGCAAGAGATATAGACATCAGAAAAGGATTGGAATTTGAAGAGGGAGATATTTTTACTAAGAAAAATCTAAAGAAAACTTTAAAGAAATTAAGCAATTTGGATTATATTTACCCGGTTCGGTTGAAAGATATGGACGTAAAATTGGCGAAAAATGACAAAAACATTTATTTTATTTTTTGCGTCAAGGATGGGCCAAAAAAATAAAATAAAAATCGCGTCTTCTTCTGC
>JBBKXN010000070.1:0-2612 GCA_037969475.1 Pyrinomonadaceae bacterium
GATAAAGGATGATGGGTAAAGGATGAATGGTTAAATTTCAAATAGCAAAATTATCCTTCAGCCATTATCCTTCAGCCTTTTCTAATTTGTCTTTCCCGAAAACCTCCACGGCTTCGAGTTTTGCGGGCTTTGCGCCCAAAAATCTTTCCGCGACCCGGGCAATTCTGTCGGCGGCGTCGGTTACGTTAAAATGATCTAAATCATCGCATAAATGGCGTTCGGCGCGCTCCGCCGGTTGTGTGTTTGCGAGGTCATTCGCGTTTAACAAATCCTCCACTTCTTCCGCACAAGCCGCTCCGGAATCAATAAGAGTAACATTTTCGCCGACAGTTTGCTGAATCACATTACGCAAAATCGGATAATGAGTGCATCCCAAAACGAGCGCGTCAACATTTCTCTCGACGATTCGCATCAGGTATTTTTTCGCTATTGAAAAAGTTTCCGGTTCGTTAAGCCAATTTTCTTCTGCAAGAGGAACAAAAAGAGGACAGGACGATTCAATAATTTCCGCGAACTCTGAAGAGTTTCTAATCGCCTGGTTATACGCGCCGCTTTCAATAGTCGCCTCGGTAGCGATTACACCTATTTTCGGAATCTCTTTATCTTTCGTTAGGGTAACTGCTTTTCGCGCCCCCGGACCGATTACTCCGACGACATCCAATCCGACGGCTTTTCTTATTGCCGGAAGTGCCAGTGCAGAAGCCGTATTGCAGGCGACGACTAATATCTTGATCCCACGTGAGGCCAAAAACTGTGAATTTTCAATCGCGTAACGCTCAACCGTTCCCAAAGATTTTGTTCCGTAAGGCACGCGCGCCGTATCCCCTAAATAAATAAAACGTTCGTTTGGTAAACGGTCATGCAGCGCGCGATAGACGGTCAAACCGCCGACGCCGCTGTCAAAAATCCCGATTGGCAGGTTTCTAATAGATTGATTCGATGACTTATCTTCAGGCATGAATTCCTCTGGCAGAAAGCTAAAAGAATAAATGCACGTACGCTTTAAGTCAACGAAACATAGAGGAAAACATGTGGGAGATGGTCAACGAGAACGGTGAAAATGAGAGATTTCCTGGTGAGAACATCCGAGTAATCGAACCTATGGTTTGTTTTCGAACAAACAAAGCAACGATTTGGTTCAATCTAAATTCCGTGTTTAATTATGAAAATCGCGGGCTAAACCTAATAAGACTTTGCGAACTAAGTTGATCGAGCGCAAAAGAAACCAGCCTTTCACTTACCGGCACACCGATCTCAGCCTGCATTTCCGCCGCAATTTCCCGTGTTTCGCGACTCCCGTCGCATTTTCGCCAAACATAAGCCGATGTCGGGGTGAGGTGAAAATCGTTTTTGGTTTGCAGGTCCTGAATAAATAGCTCACCAGTTTCTTCCCGGATCACAAGATCGTTTTTTCGTGCAATTGGTTTCATAAAATCTACTCCAATACAAATGATTTGCCATGTGGCATTTTAATTTATAGCAATGAGCGTGCCACGCGTGCCAGCCTGAAAAAATGGCGTTCATAGTAAATGCTTGAATTTTGCTGGAATAGGTTTCAACCACATATCGGTCATTTTGACGGAATCCTGAATTTCGCAAGATTTGGAAAACAATTCATTTAGCGATTGAAAGAACCGTAACTTTCAATTTAGCCTCCGACTGTTCCTTTTCAAAAAACGGATTGCCGAATATACGATGAAACCGGATCATTCTTACTAATTCGGAGGATAAGGATTCGCGATCGACTTGTTATAATCGCCGTATGTGCAGAAACATAAGAACACTTTACAATTTCGAGCCACCGGCGACCGATGAAGAGATTCAGGCAGCGACTATTCAGTTTGTGCGGAAAGTAAGCGGATTCAATAAACCGTCGGCCATTAATGAAGCGGCTTTTGAAAAAGCGATCGAGGAAATAACCGGCTCTTCGAAAAAATTGCTTGAATCCTTAGTTACAAATGCAGCGCCAAAAGACCGGGAAGTCGAACTTGAAAAAGCTCGCCAAAGGTATCGAAACCGATCGAACGCCGTGTAAACATTGCGGTCAGAAGCGACTTTTTAAATTGAAGATTGCGCTAAAATCAAACCCGTCAAAGATATCCGCAGTGTGGAAGTCTGAAAACGTTTGCCCAACCACGTCCCGGCATAGTACTATTGATTTGTTATCGCCTTCGCTGATTAACACATCCCAAATTTTGCATAAAGTAAAAATTCTTTATCAAATGAAGTTTTCCCATAAAAACAATGAATCAACAAGTAGTTTTGCCTCCCAGTGTTGTACCCGACACTGTTTCACCCATACCATTTCAATCTCAATCATCACAAGTTAACCCGGCAGTTTCGGAGCATGCAAATGCTTTTCATAGCCTGCTGCAGCGCATGCTCGCCGTCGACCCAAAGATAAGTGATTTGATATTTTCTCCCGGCCGTCCGCCGCAGGTTGAGCTTACGGGAGATTTGCAGGGTGTTCCGATTCCCGGTCTGGAAGTGTTGAAGTCGCCGCAAATAAAGGCGATGGTTGATATTATGCTGACCGGAAACGAGCAGGGAATCGAGACGCTGGACAAGAAAGGTTCGGCAGATATTTCATACAGTGTAAACGGTCTATGCCG
>JBBKXN010000071.1:0-53466 GCA_037969475.1 Pyrinomonadaceae bacterium
ACAGTAGTAATGTTTTCTCCGCACCATCATGCAAAACTCCTCCGATAAGATGCTTTCGCCTGTGCGCTTCCAGTCTTGAAGCATTTCAATGTATTGATCTTCGAGTTTTTATTTGGGGCGATAAGTTTCATTTCTCAGCGTTAAGCATTTGTGCACAATTCTTTAGGAAATTTTTTCGATCGTTTTACCACCCGTAGTTCGATAATGCTTCACCAAATCTGCCGTCATACATGAATGCACCGGTAGTATCATCAGTACATCGCCGATCTTGTATTTAGGAATCTCTGATTCAGGAGTCGCGATGATTCCGTGCTCTTGAGAAAGACTCTTAACATACATGTTCGGGATGATATCTCCCCAACCATTTACAACGTTTTCGGCGACGAGCCCGTAAATTAAGCCAAGCTTTTCGTGCTCAAGTCTTTCTTTTGAAAAATGAACACCGCCGCCGTAAATGACAATTTCATTTCGTTCGGCGTGTATCGCAACAATAGGGCATGCGAGCGCAACGGCGATTTGGCTGATATCGCATGAGCCAATTTGAAATTGCGAGACGTCGTAAAATACAAAGTTTCCCGGACGCATTTCATCGACTAAAGAAAAATCTTCGGCCACGCTGCATGTCGGCGTGTCGCCTACTGAGATGACCAAATTGGGAAATCTACCGGCGTATCGGTCTTTTAGAGACACTATCGCAGAAACACTGTTTTCATGGATCTCAATGATCTCGGCTTTCGATCTGGATTCGTAAGAATGCCCGGCGTGGGCAAGAAATCCTTGGAATTCTAAAAGTTTGCACTCTTCTGAATGCGATAAAATCTCATCGATCTTTTCTGTTTCGACGGGCGCAAGACCTGTCCGGTGATAACCTGAATCAATTTTGATAAAGAATCCAATTTTGGACTCGAGGTTCTTACTTAAGAAATTGATAGTCTCCACAGATTCGGTCAATAAATTCAATCGAATCTTACGCGCAAGCGAATTGATTGTGTTGATCTGGAGAATATTCACCGGAAACGCTACTGTAATGTCATTCCACTCGGGTGCAAAATATTCGGCCATATCAAAAGAAGAAACCGTGATTTTATCTATACCCAATTCCCTAAACCAACGTCCTATCTCCAAAGATTGATGGGTTTTAAAGTGAGGTCGAAAGACAATATCGTTTCTTTGAGCCTTAGTAAACATTGCCTCGATGTTACTTCGGCAGATGCTTTCGTTAAGAAATAATGTTGGTTTGGTGATCATTGGCAACCAATTATACGCAGATATTCTGCATTCAGAAAGACTGTTTTACTCAACTTGGCACGTGATATTCATAAAGTGCCTCGTACTTTTGAACGTCTTAGAATAAAATATGAGATTCTAGAGAAATGTAAACTTTCTCTGGAAACTTTTCATCAAAAGCAGAAAGCAAAACACACGACCCGGGATAATGATTATGAAAAAAATAGAAGTTCTAATGTTTGTACTATTTTGTTTTTCAATATCCTTCGCGCAATCAGGGAGAAAACGGACGGCCGATGTTATTCCCATCCCCGTGACGAAAGTCGAAGAAGAAAAAGATTATTCTGAGTCTAGAACTTACAAGGCACGAAAAATTTATCCTAGAAATTATGGACAAACTTCCGGCTCAAACACCACAGCTTCGAGCTTATCGAACACGAGCGATGACGGCGATGTTATTAATGTCGATTCTTCGATCGTAACCATTCCGGTATCTGTTTACGACAGGAATGGACTCTATATTCCAAACATTAATGAAGATGAGATCAAGGTTTTTGAGGACGGTGAAGAGCAGGAAATTGCGTATTTCGGGGTTTCTGAGAAACCGTTTACGGTAGCGTTGCTGATTGATACAAGTCCGTCAACAGAATATAAGATCGAACAGATTCGTGCAGCTGCGAAGGCGTTTGTTGCACTTCTCAAACCCGATGATCAGGTGATCGTGATGGAATTTGACGGGGATCCTCAGGTTTTATCAAAGGCGACGACAGATCGGAGGAAAATCTACAAGGCGATAGATAAGGCTGATTTTGGTAATGGTACAGCTCTATATGACGCCGTTGATTACGCGATCAATAAGAGTTTTGAAAAGATTAGCGGACGCAAGGCAATCGTTTTGTTTACCGACGGTGTGGATACGGTATCAAGCAAAAGCAACTATGATCGCACGCTGAATGATGCAGAAGAATCCGAAACGATCATTTTCCCGATTTATTACAATACGTTTTTTGAGAATCGTAGAAGCGGCGGCGTGTTTTCGTCCAGAACTCCGGGAACCGGACGAGGTGTCATGAGAACCGGAACGAGCCCGGAAGAATACGCGCTTGGAAAAAAATATCTTGAAGAATTATCGGCATATACCGGAGGACGAGTCTTTGAAACGGAAGACACAAAGGGTGGTTTAACCGGGGCTTTTGAAAACCTTGCGGAAGAGCTTCGAAGACAATACAACCTCGCGTATTATCCAAAGAAGGAAGGAAAAGCCGGCCAGCGAAAACAGATAAAAGTGCGGATTTATCGCCCACAACTTATCGTCCGGGCTCGCGATAGTTATATTGTAGGTGCAAATCGGAAAGAAAAAGCATCGGATTGAAAATTTATTCGAACAAGCTTTAACAAGACGTCGGAAATAAAATTTCGACGTTTTTTTGTTGGAAAATTTTTTATCTAAGTTTCGCAGAAAATCTCCGTGAGAAATATCGTTGTTACGCAAATTAATGATTTGGAAAACGTATCACTTGTGAAACTTAACATTCGTCGAGCTAGGATGCGGATCAATCGCATGCCTGGCTATTCGAATTGAACACCTCGGAACAAATTTTTACCTAGACAAGGAGGTTATGATGTCAAACACAGCTTATGAACAATCCAAAGATTTTGATCAATCAAAAGCTGAGGCATTCGCAGGGAATTTACTGCAAACATTAAATAGCGGCGGACTTACGCTTATGATTAGCATTGGTCACCGCACAGGACTTTTCGATAAGATGGCGACGTTGCCCGCATCAACATCAACGGAGATCGCTGACGCCGCAGGGTTGAATGAGCGCTATATTCGCGAGTGGCTAGGATCTTTAGTTACCGGAGGAATCGTTGAGTACAACGGAGAAACCGGGCGATATGATCTTCCTGCTGAACATGCCGCATTTCTAACACGGGCTGCGGTTCAGGATAATATGGCGAGTATTGCGCAATTCATCCCATTACTTGGCGCGGTAGAAGATCCGATACTCGAGTGCTTTAAGAACGGCGGAGGACTTTCTTACTCAGCTTTTCCGCGCTTTCACGAAGCAATGGCAGACCTAAGCGGACAGACCGTATTACCTGCGCTTATCGCTAAAATTCTTCCATTGGCTGATGGTATTACTGATAAACTGGAACAGGGAATTGAGGTTGCCGATATCGGTTGCGGCTGTGGCCGAGCTTTAACGCTCATGGCGAAGACTTATCCGAAAAGTAATTTTACCGGATACGATTTTTCTGAAGAAGCAATCGATGGTGCTCGTAATGACGCGAGGGAGGCAGGGCTTTCCAACATCCGGTTTGAGGTTGAGGATGCGGCCAAGCTTAACGAAGATCGCAGATTCGATCTCATTACTGCATTTGATTCGATCCACGATCAGGCAAAACCGGCGACGGTTTTATCAGGAATCAACAATTCTCTGAAAGATGATGGAACATTCCTTATGCAGGACATAACGGGGTCGAGTCATGTCCACAAGAATTTGGAGCATCCCGTGGCGCCATTGATGTACGCGATCTCCTGTCTACACTGTATGACTGTCTCGCTAGGAGCCGATGGTGATGGTTTGGGAGCGATGTGGGGCGAGGAAAAAGCCTTAGAAATGCTCAACGATGCAGGTTTCAAGTCTGTAGAGGTCGAAAGACTCGAGCACGACATACTAAACAACTTTTATATTGCGCAAAAAAGTTAGCGACAATTAGGAGATGTTTCAAAACGCAGGGTTTTGCGCTCTGCGTTTTGACTTTGTGCGGCACACGCGCGTTCAAATTAAACGCTCGTATGTCAAACGCACAATTCGGATGCTTCGAACAAAATTTGCCGCAAAACTTTAGTTGCGATCGCTTTTTCTTTTTACCTGACTTGTTGCCCAACCTCGAACTGACTAAAATCCCTAAAGAATTATTATGAAAAGAATTTGTGTATTTTGCGGCTCAAATCCGGGCAGAAATCCCGTTTATATGGAAACGGCTGAGAATGTCGGTCTCTTTCTTGTGAAAAATGGGATCGAACTTGTCTTTGGCGGCGGACGGGTCGGTCTCATGGGAAAAATCGCTGATACCGTTATGGCTAACGGGGGAAACGTTATCGGAATTATTCCCAAATCTCTCTCCGATAAAGAAGTTGCTCATCAAGGACTTACCGAGCTTCACATCGTCGATTCTATGCACACCCGGAAGGCGATGATGGAAGAGCTTTCTGACGGTTTTATTGCTTTGCCCGGCGGGTTTGGAACGTTTGAAGAATTGTGCGAAATTATCACATGGGCTCAGCTCGGCTTCCACTCTAAGCCATGTGGATTCCTAAATATACAAGGATATTATGATCCTTTGGTTGAGCTTTTTGACGGAGCGACGAGGGAGCAGTTTGTCCGTCCGGAGCACCGAAAATTGGTAATAATCGAGAGCGAAATTGAACCGATGTTTAACGCGATGAAAAATTACCGTTCTCCGGTTCTCGAGAAATGGCTCGATAAAGAAGAAACTTAATGAAAAACGTCGATTTGATCGTAAAAAATGCGGCGCAGCTAGTTACTTGCTCAAGCAATGGCCGCATAAAAAAAGGCAGGGAGATGCTAAACCTTGGCATTATTGAAGATGGGGCAATTGCGTTGTCAGGGGGAATGTTCGTCGGCGTCGGATCTACTGTGGAGATCTTGGCTGCATACAAATCTGAAAACACGATCGACGCCGGCGGAAAAGTCGTTTGCCCGGGATTTGTAGATCCGCACACCCATATAGTATTTGGCGGAAATCGCTTAAATGAGTTTGAACTACGAATAAAAGGTGCTTCGTATCTGGAAATAATGGAGGCGGGCGGCGGAATCGTCAGCACGGTTTCGCAGACGCGGGACGCTACATTTGAAGAATTAGTAAATTCAGCTCGAAAAAGACTTGATGTAATGCTTGAATCAGGCACTACAACTGTTGAAATAAAAACAGGTTATGGCCTGGATTTGGAAACGGAATTAAAAATGCTTGAGGTCATCGCTGAGCTCGATAAAACTCATGCTGTTGACATAATTCCAACATTTCTAGCCGCACATGCGATTCCTGAGCAATGGAAAGGAAAGGAAAATGAATTTACTGAATTGATTTGCGAAGAAATGCTTCCGGCGGCTTGGGAATGGTACCAAAACTCGCATTTTTCGGGTAAGAAGTTAGCCACGGACGACACAGAGAAGACTGAGAGAAAAGAACCAGAAATGGATGAGGCAGGAGGCTCGGGAGAGAAGAAAACAGAAAGAATTCACACTGGGAATCTGGGCGAAGGCTCCAAATTCTCGGTGTTTTCTTCGGCTAAAATTAAACCGTTTTTTATTGATGTGTTTTGTGAGCAAGGTGCTTTTAACCTAAAGCAATCAAAGCAGGTTATCGAAACAGCAAAAAACTTTGGTTTTGGAATCAAAGCCCACGTCGATGAATTTACAAATCTTGGCTGTGCCGGATATGCGATCGAACAGGGCGCGACTTCGATCGATCACCTTGATGCGACGAGTGACCAAGAAATCGAAGAGCTTGCCGCATCGGACACCCTAGGGATTATTACGCCGACGGTGAATTTCAATCTCGGAAGCAAGGAATTCGCCAACCCGCGAAAAATGATCGATGAGGGCTGTGCGATCGCCCTTTCGACTGACTACAACCCTGGCTCGGCACCCTGTCCTTCCCAGCCTCTTGCGATGGCAATCGCTTGCCGATTTCAGAAACTTTTACCATCCGAGGCTTTTAACGCGATCACGATAAATTCCGCATATGCATTAGGTTTAGGGGAATCACGCGGTTCAATCGAGGTCGGAAAACAGGCGGATTTGCTGCTTCTCGACACCGATGATTATCGACACGTGGCCTACGAATTTGGTCGTAATTTTGTTAAGAAAATCCTTAAAAACGGAATCGATATTGCGTATTGATTTATTGCGTCAGATCTTTTTAATAAACCCTTTAGGGATGAAATATTTAACTTGACTCAAAACGCATTTGGTTTAATACTTACCGAACTAATCGTTCATTTTTCCAGCGCTAGAATTCGCATCGGAGGTTTTCAAAGTAAGATTTATGTCTTCTTCTCGAAGTATTCCTTTAAAAGTGAAACGATCGTTTGGCGAAACGATGCGTAAAGATGCCTGGTGGGTACAGCCATTACTAATCCTTATCGGGCTGGGCGCGTTCATCGTTTATTCGAATTGGGCAGCATTTCAAAACGCTCACTACTGGTTCAGCGGAGGCGGCGCAAATTATCTTTCTCCATTTTATTCGCCGGAGCTTTTTGGGCAATCCGAACACGCGATATTTGGTCCTAAACCCGGCTGGTTTCCGGGCTGGCTTCCATTTTCACCTGCATTTTTGATCCTTTGGGCTCCGGGCGGGTTTCGTCTTACCTGCTACTACTACCGGGGAGCATATTACAAGGCTTTCTGGGGTGATCCGGCAAATTGTGCGGTCGGCGAGCTGAGAAATGAATATCGCGGCGAGCGATGGTTTCCATTGGTTTTTCAAAATGTTCATCGATATTTTCTCTATCTTGCAGTAATTTTCATTTTCCTTCTCGCCTATGACGCCTGGGTGGCAATGTGGTTTGACAATCCCGATGGCACACAATCTTTTGGAATAGGTGTCGGCACATTGGTTTTAGCGGTTAATGTCATTTTGCTATCGTGCTATACCTTTGGCTGCCATTCTTTACGCCATCTGATCGGCGGGAAAAACGATGAAATGTCAAAAAAACCGATCAGTAAGAAATGCTACGACTGCGTAAGCAATCTAAACGGCAAGCACCAGCTATTTGCATGGATGAGCCTGTTTAGCGTTGGTTTTTCGGATGTTTACATCAGACTTTGCTCAATGGGAATCTTTACGGATTATAGGATATTTTAGGAATATTCAGCCACAGAGGATACAGAAGGTTGGTTAATATAAATAAATTTCAATTTTTAGGTTGTGTTTGTTTATTGGATTTCAAAAATTTAACCACTAACTCTTACGAAATTTAATGAGAAATCTCTTGTTTCTCTGTGTCCTCGGTGGCTAAAAGCATCAACTTATGGCGGAATATCAAACTTTTGAACACGATGTTCTTGTAATTGGAGCGGGCGGAGCGGGTTTACGGGCTTCCATCGAAGCTTCCGGAGCCGGCGTTTCTGTTGGACTGATTTGTAAATCGCTTCTCGGAAAAGCTCACACGGTCATGGCGGAAGGCGGTCTGGCGGCGGCGATGGGAAACGTCGATGACCGCGACGATTGGAAGGTGCATTTTTCCGATACGATGCGCGGCGGCCAGTATTTGAATAATTGGCGAATGGCCGAGCTGCACGCCCAGGAAGCACCCGAGCGTGCGCGAGAATTGGAGGCGTGGGGAGCGGTATTTGATCGAACGAAAGACGGCAAGATCCTTCAGAGAAATTTCGGGGGCCACAAATACCCGCGGCTTGCTCACGTCGGCGACCGGACTGGCTTAGAAATGATCCGCACGCTGCAGGATCACGGCATTCATCAAGGAATTGATGTTCATATGGAATGCACCGTTATTGCATTACTAAAAGAAGGCGACCGTGTGACAGGAGCATTTGCCTATGATCGTGAGCGCGGGCGTTTTCGCCTTTACAAAGCAAAAGCCATCGTGATGGCAACGGGCGGAATTGGACGTGCTTTTAGAATTTCGAGTAACAGCTGGGAATACACGGGTGACGGACATGCCCTTGCGTATCACGCCGGGGCGGAATTGATCGATATGGAATTTGTTCAGTTTCATCCGACGGGAATGGTTTATCCACCGTCTGTAAAAGGAATTCTTGTTACTGAAGGCGTGCGCGGCGAAGGCGGAATTTTGAAAAACAACAAAGGCGAACGCTTTATGTTTGATGACATTCCTCCGCTTTATAAGGACCAAACCGCCGATAATCCGGAAGAAGGTTGGATTTACACTCAGGGTGATAAAAATGCCCGCCGGCCGCCCGAACTGTTGACACGGGATCACGTTGCGCGTTGTATAGTGCGCGAGGTTAAAGCAGGACGCGGGAGCCCAAATGGCGGAGTTTATCTCGACATTGCGTGGATAAAGGAAAAACTGCCAAATGCTGAAGAGCATATCAAGAAAAAATTGCCGAGTATGTATCATCAATTCAAGCAATTGGCGGATATTGATATTACGAAGGTGCCGATGGAAGTTGGGCCCACAACCCATTATGTGATGGGCGGGATTCGTGTCAATGCCGATACGCAAATGTCGACAATTCCGGGGTTATTTGCGGCGGGCGAATGTGCTGCAGGTTTGCACGGAGCGAATCGTCTCGGTGGAAATTCGCTTTCCGATCTGATCGTTTTTGGTAAAAGAGCGGGTGAATATGCAGCGAAATTTGCCAAAGAAAATGGAAATGCGGTAATAAACGAATCGGAGGTCGATGTAGTCGCTAAGCAGGCTCTCGCGCCATTTGATAAAAGTGACGGCGAAAATGCATATAAGATCCAAAGCGATCTGCAGGATATGATGCAGGACCTTGTTGGAATCGTCCGCACTGAAACGGAAATGCGTGAAGCTATCGAGGGGATCGGAAAGCTCTGGCAACGTGCGAAGAATGCTTCGGTAAATGGAAACGTTGAGTTTAATCCAGGTTGGCATACAGCTTTGGATCTGACGAATTTGCTGACAGTTTCGGAAGCGGTAGCTCGCTCGGCCGTAGAACGAAAAGAAAGCCGCGGGGCTCAGTTTCGTGAAGACTTTCCCGAGAAAGAAAAGGAATTCAGCACATTTAATCATGTTGCAAAAAAGGAAGCGGATGGTTCAATGAGCATTTCCCGGAGTGAAATTCCTGAAATTCGCGATGACTTGAGACAGATCATCAAGGAAATGGGCTAATGAAAATAATTTTAGTGATTTTTCTTGTGATAGGTTTTTCCATTAGTTCATTTGGACAAAAAAAATTGGATGACCTTAAGCCGCCCCACAAATCAGCGCTAAACGGGTTTTTATCAAAGAATCTCGATTATAAATTTTTGTCGGAAGCCAAGATCGCCGCCGATTACTTGAAAACCATGCGAGGCGATTTCGGCAAATCATTTGCTCCATACTATCGAGTAGGAGATTTTAATAACGACAAAGTTATAGATTTTGCAATGATTCTGGCGAAAAAGGGCACCCCGATCGATCAGGGAAAAGAGATGTCAGAAGAACATCGTTATCGACAAAAATTGGCGATAATTATTTTTAACGGGCAAAAGGCCGGCGGTTTTAGGAAAGCATTTATAAGAGATATTGATGCGCCGTACGTATGTTTTCTAAATCAGACTCAAGAGAAAAATAAGAAGCTTTACTTTGGTATATATGAAACCGACGAATCATATCTGCTGGTTCAAAATGCCCGCGGATACGTTATGAAATAAGTTGGCCATAATTGATTTCCGAGAAAAATCTATGAAAAAAGAAGCGACATTCAGTATTTGGCGGGGCAATTCGGAAAAGGGCGCGTTTGTGGATTATTCCACCGAAATTGCGCCAGGGATGGTCGTGCTTGATGCGGTGCTTCAAATTCAAGCGGAGGATGCGAATGATTTGGCTTGTCGTTGGAATTGTAAAGCCGGAAAATGCGGCTCGTGTTCGGCGGAAATTAATGGGATGCCAAAGCTGATGTGTATGACGCGGCTCAATACTCTTCCTATGGATGAACCGGTTACGGTTGAACCGATGCACGCATTTCCGGTTACAAAAGATCTGGTAACGGACGTTTCTTGGAATTATGAAGTTAAAAAGAAAATAAAGAAATTCAAACCGAGAAAGCCCGACGCTGAAGATGGAACGTGGCGTATGCAGCAGGAAGACGTTGACCGTGTACAGGAATTTCGTAAGTGCATAGAATGTTTCTTGTGTCAGGACGTTTGTCATGTATTAAGAGATCATCATAAGCACGATGAATTTATCGGTCCGCGATTTCTTGTTTATACGGCTGCGCTGGAAATGCATCCGCTTGATACCGAAGACCGTATGCGGGAATTAAAAGATGAGTCAAATATCGGGTATTGTAATATTACGAAATGCTGCACAAAGGTTTGTCCTGAAGATATTACGATCACCGATAACGCGATAATTCCGCTGAAAGAGAGGGTCGTCGACGAATTTTATGATCCTGTGAAAAAGATCCTAAGTATTTTTAGGTCGAAGAAATAGATTATGTTTGAATTAAAAAAAATATCTCAAGACGCAGTTTCGTCCGCTATTGAAAAGGCAAAGCATTACCGCCTCCTCAATGAGCCCGGTGCGGCAGAAAGCATTTGCCGGGACATTTTAGCGGTTGACCCTAATAATCAGGAGGCTTTGATAACGATCGTTTTGGCGATGAGCGACCGCTTGCAAAAGGATTATGCGGTCGGTACTTCGGGAATTCAGGATTATTTATCTAAAATTTCAGGCGAATATGAAAGTGCTTACTATTCGGGAATAGTTTACGAACGCCGCGCAAAAGCCCTGCTTCATAAAGGCGTTCCCGGCTCCGATTCAACTGCTTTCGAACTATTTCGACAGGCCATGGATTGGTTTGAAAAGGCTGAAGCTGTGCGACCAGCCGGAAACGATGATGTGATTCTTCGTTGGAATGGCTGTGCAAGAATGATTAACAGTAATAATTTGTCGCAGCGGGAAATGGCTTCGGATTTTATCGAGTAGTTTCAATTTCTTGAAAATCTGTACCACCCTTAATGCAAGTCAAAACGTCGAATCCGGCCTCTCTAATCTGTGATTGATTGGTGAAGATCAGTCGCTTTGTGTTTCCACGATCTGCTTGATACGAATATCCTGTTGCGGGAAGGGAATTTCGATATTTTCTAGAGCAAATGCCTGGTAAACCGCACGGTTTAATTCGTGTGATACCTTGCCGCGAAATACGGGTTTTTCCACCCAGGCTAGCAATTCATAATCGAGGGAAGAATCGCCGAAACTTCTGAACCTCACACGCGGTTCGGGTACCTCGCATACCTCTTCGTGACTTTTTGCGATCTCGGACAGAATTTCTTCAACCTGATCAATATCGCTTCCGTAAGCAACGCCAACCTTTATTCGAATTCTAAATTTTTCAGAAGGTCCGCCCGATTCATTGACTACGATGGTTGTCGACAAAATGGCGTTTGGCACTGTAATTTCAACGTCATCCCGCGTCAAGATCCTCGTGCTTCTGATGCCGATATGGGAGATCATCCCGCGTTCGCCTGATTCGAGATTTATGAAATCGCCAACCACGAACGGCTTATCTGCAAAGATTGTTACTCCGCCAAAAATATTTGAAAGTGTGTCTTTCGCAGCAAAACTGACTGCCAGACCTATGATCCCGGCGGACGCGATCCAGGCCGTGATATTTATGTTCCAAATGAGAAATACAACATAAACGGAAAACGCGACCAATACTATGAAGATCACATTTTTGATTAGAGGATTTGTCGTTGCAGTAATGAAACCAAATCTCTCGTCATTATCAAGTTGATCGACGGATATGTTGGTCAATTGCAGTCCAAAGCGAAACCAAACAATTACCGCAATAGTTTTTAAGCACTCGACGGTAATTCTCGTGACGTTTTCCGGTAAACCAAGTTCGTAGGTCGCGATGGCAAGGCCAAGGAGAAGCACCGAAAAAAATACGGGGCGATGCAGAAGGGCCAGGAACTTGTCATCAAAATCCGATTTGGTTTTTGCGACCAATCGTGAAAGTATTCCCGTCACCATCCAATCAACAATTTTACCCGCAAACAAAGCGATCGAGATGATTATCAGCGCGCGAAGCCATGGGTATGGTCCTACGAACGCAGCGAATTCGTTTAATCGAACGTATATTGATTCCATGATTTAGTAAGATATGCTTGCAAAGAATGAGATAATCATATATCAATTTTCACAATGAACGAAATTCTACTAGATGGCGAAAGTCTCACTTTCGAGCAGGTGTTGACTGTTGCCTATAAAGGGCCCGGCGATTTGAAAGTTGCGTTGTCCGAAACTGCTGAATCGAAGGTAAAACGCGCCGCGGAAGCCGTTCAAACCCTTCTTGATCGGGGTGAGATCGCTTACGGAATTACTACTGGATTTGGGGCTTTTAAGGACAAGATAATTTCGCCTGAGGAAGTAGAGCAACTCCAGAAAAATATTCTGATGAGTCATGCCGTCGGAGTAGGTGACCCTTTTGATATACCAATTACGCGGGCAATTATGCTGATTCGCGCTAACACGCTTGCGCGAGGACACTCGGGAATTCGTCTTGAGACGCTCCAACTGCTCATCGACATGTTAAACAAAGGGGTTCATCCGGTTATCCCGGAAAAGGGAAGCCTTGGCGCAAGCGGCGATCTGGCTCCGCTGGCTCACATGGCCCTGCCTTTGATCGGTAAAGGGGAAGTGTTTTATCTGGGTGAAAGGATGAGTGCAATCGATGCACTTGATATCGCCGGGTTAAAACCTGTGACGCTAGCCGCAAAAGAGGGGCTGGCGCTGACGAACGGTACGACAATTATGACGGCGGTCGGCTTGCTCGAAACACACCGGGCGATGAAGCTCGCTGATATTGGTGAAATTGCAGGCTGTTTGAGCCTTGAAGGGTTAAACGGCACGACAATGGCATTTGACCCAAGAATTCATTCGTTGCGACCACATCCGAGACAGATCGACTGCGCCAAGAATCTTCGCGATATTCTTGAGGGAAGCGAATTTACGCGCGAATACGATGAATCAAATGTCCAGGATGCTTACACACTTCGCTGTATTCCTCAGGTTCATGGCGCCTGCCGGGATGCGATCGCTTATGCCGAATGGGTGGTAAAAATTGAGCTCAACGCCGTTACCGATAATCCTTTGATTTTTATCGATGACGAAGAAAATATCGAAGTCATTTCAGGGGGGAATTTTCATGGCGAACCGCTTGCACTGTCGATGGATTATCTTGCTATCGCGCTCACCGAGCTTGCAAACATTTCCGAGCGAAGAATCATGCGCCTGACGGATGAAGATTCAAATGCACATGTTTTACCTGCGTTTTTGACTGAAAACGGCGGGCTCAATTCGGGTTTTATGATCGTTCAATACACGGCGGCGGCCCTTGCGACGGAGAATAAAGTATTATCCCACCCGGCTAGCGTTGATACGATTCCCAGCTCGGCAAACGTCGAGGACCACGTTTCGATGGGAGTGACGGCCGTATTGAAACTTCGTGAAATTTCAAAAAACCTGGAAAAGATCATTGCTATGGAACTTTTCGCCGCCGCCCAAGCTATCGATTTCCGAAAAAAAGAAATCGGAACCGATAAAAAACTCGGTAAGAAAACTCAGCCGGTATATGACTTGATACGTTCGAATGTGCCGTTTATTGAAGCGGATACCGTGATGTATCCGCATATGGCAGCAGTTGAGAAACTGGTTGCAAGCGAATTGCGTTGAGGTCGTAAAGCGATTTATTCGTTCTTTAGCATTTCCCGGTACCGTTCCGGCAGTGAGCGGATCTTTTTGTTTTGATCGGTCAAAATATGTTTGGTCTCACCTATTGCAAGAATCTTTTCGTCTGATTTCCTGAATATCTCGTAAACAAATACAAGCCCCCGGCTCTTAAGCGTGTCGATCCGCGTCCTGATAGTTAATACATCTTCGTAAAATGCGGGAGATTTATATCGGCAGTAGCTCTCAGCGACGACCATCAATGCTCCGTCCTTTTCCTCCATTTCCAAATAAGAAAACCCACGGGCACGACAATAGTCGCTTCGGCCGAGCTCAAACCAAACGTAATAATTCGCATGATGGACGATTCCCATTTTGTCAGTTTCCGCGTAACGAACTCTTATTTCAGTCTCATCCCACATCGTTCTTAAGTTAAGTTTAGAGAATCATTTAGTCAACTTCAGCGAATGCAATTGTTACTTGCTTGTTTTCGGTTTCGTAGGCAAAATAAAAGCTTATGTCCGGAGAAGACAAACCAATTGTTGCCAATCGGCATGCCTTTCACGAGTATCATATTTTGGATAAATATGAAGCAGGTGCGGTATTGGTAGGCACCGAAGTCAAAAGCATTATGGAGGGAAAGATCCAACTTAAGGAATCTTACGTCGCAATAAAAGATGATGAAGTATGGTTGCTTAACGCGCACGTTTCTCACTATTCTCATGGAAATCAGCAGAACCACGACGTACTTCGGACACGGAAATTACTCCTGCATCGACGGGAGATCGAAAAACTTCAGAAAGAAACGATGCAAAAAGGTATGACCTTGGTGATCACAAAGGTTTACTGGAATCGTGGTCGAATAAAGTTTGAGATCGGTGTTGCAAAAGGTAAGAAACTGTTTGATAAGCGGGAAACTTTAAAGCGCAAAACGATTGACAAAGAAACAAAGAAACAGTTGAAAGACGCAATCAAATAAGATATAGATATAAGTTTTAAGCGGTCTAATTTTAATACAAAATAAGAGGATAATGATGAAAGCTCAAGCGATTAATAAGGATTTTCTGGGTGCAAAAGTCGATGGAATGGCGGTTGCGGTTTATGAAGGAGAGAAGGGATCCTCCGGAATACTAAAAGAACTCGATAAAGCCTCAGGAGGCTTGGTATCTGCAATTATAAAGGAGGACGACTTCTCCGGGAAAAAGGGTGAAACCTCATTGGTGCGAATAAAAAACGGCCGTTTGCTATTGATCGGCGCGGGAGATCAGAAAGAATACGGGCCTTCGGATGTCTCAGTTTTATCCGGAACCGCAGCACGATGTTTTCGGGATATGGGATGTAAGAGTTTTTCGCTAGCTCCGCGATGTGACGGTGACATTGTCGAAATATCTTCTTCTGCGTTTCAAGGTGCAATTACTAGTCAGTTTGAGTTGGATAAATACAAAACCAAGGACAAGAACAAAAAGACAATTGATAAGTTTGTATTGTTTATTGAGGGCGGCAAACCGGCTGAAATGAAAAACGGATTGGCTCGCGGTGAAACAATTGGCGAATCGATGAATTTCACCAGAGATCTGGCAAATGAACCGCCGAACATTCTGACTCCCACCGAAATTGCTAATAGAGCGAAAAAAATGGCGAAAGAAGTTGGGCTTAGCTGTGAGATCCTAACCGAAGCGCAGATGAAAAAGCTCGGAATGAATTCGCTTCTGAGTGTTTCACTCGGTTCGGAAGAACCCGCAAAACTTATCGTTTTAAAATACACGCCAAAGAAAAGTACGGGAAAAAAAGGCGAGCTCCTTTCGCTTGTTGGAAAGGGCGTGATGTTTGATACGGGGGGAATTTCGATCAAGCCATCCGCCAATATGGACGCGATGAAATATGATATGTCGGGTGCGGCTACCGTGCTTGGTGTCATGAGAGCGATCGCTATCTTAAAACCTTCCGTACCGGTATTGGGTGTTGCCGGTTGTGTTGAAAATATGCCTGACGGAAAAGCTTCCAGACCGAGCGATGTCGTCACGGCGATGAATGGCAAAACGATCGAAATTTTAAATACGGATGCTGAAGGACGCCTCGTCCTGGCGGACGCCGTCGCTTACGCTGAGAAACAGGGTGCAACAAAAATTATAGATATGGCGACGCTCACCGGTGCGGTTGTCGTTGCATTAGGAAGCTTAAATACAGGCGTTTTGGGAAATGATCAGGAGCTTGTCGACTCGATCATTGAAAATGGCAAAGAAGTCGGCGAGGGGTTTTGGCAGCTGCCGATCGGCGAGGGCTACAGCAAACAGATCAAATCCGACATCGCAGATATTAAGAATATCGGATCGAAGTCGCAGGCGGGAACGATTGCCGGGGCCGTTTTTATCCAGGAGTTTATTGACAAGGCAAAATGGGCGCATCTCGATATTGCAGGCACTGCTTGGTCAGATAACCCAAAAGCCCATCAAGCAAAAGGTCCGACTGCAGTCGCGGTAAGAACACTCGTAAAGCTGATCGAAAAATCACAATAGAATCTACGCAAACTTGATTTTTTGCATCAACAATTTATTCTTTGGTCAACGTTTTTATTGACGTTGGCCATTTCTTGTGCAAAAATCCGTAGAATCAAGCGTCACATTTTGCCCATTTCGTAAAAGAACAATCAGTTTTCAGAAACCAAATGAAATTTAACAGAGATAATCGCGTAAATCTGCTTTTCGTTTTAGGACTCCTTTTTATTTTGATCGGATGCACATGTAATTCCGGTCGGGAATTTGGCAAGGATGATGGTGACGCAAACAGTATTACCTCCGATGATGGTTCGAAATCTTCTAACGATAAAAACACAAGCGAAAAACAAGATAACGGCGATTTCCTCGTCGATCATACGGGGGTTGAAAATGCCCGTTATGAAAGCATCGATCGATCAATGCGGGAGAGCAAGACTCTTGAAAAAGCCGCCGATAAACTCAACCGTTCTCTAAGCTTGCCGCACGACATCACTTTAAGAGCCCGAGATTGTAAGACGGCAAATGCTTTCTATAACCCGAAAGATCGCTCGATAACGATGTGCTACGAATTGATGGAGTATTTTTACCGCATTTTTAAAGGTGCGGGTGATGACGATTCGAAAGCGAAAGATCGTATGAATAAGGCGACTACTTTTATTTTTCTGCACGAGCTTGGTCATGCGCTTATTGATGCTTACGAACTCCCGATAACCGCTAACCAGGAAGACGCCGCTGATAGGTGCTCCTCCTATATTTGTATTGAGGAACTGGGTGAAACGGGTGTTCAGGCAGTGATAACAGCCGCGGAATTTTTCGCACTTCAGTCAAAATCATCACAGAAAGACGACAGAATGATGGCGGACGAGCACCTTTTAAACGAACAGAGGTTTTTTAATTCGTTATGTATGATTTACGGTTCAAATCCACAAAAGTATTCCGGTATCGTGGATAACGGACTCTTACCAAGAGACCGTGCTGCACGATGCCCCACGGAGTATAGCCAAACGGCAAATAGCTGGCAGACACTGCTCAAACCTTGGCGAAAAGATTAGACTTAGAACACCAAACATTGTCAAATCAGGAGGAATATGAAGAAATTTAATGCATTTTCAAGCGGAGGAAGTTCGCTTCAAAACGGGTTTTTGGCGCTGACGTTTATTTTGTTAGTTGCTTTGGGTTGTACTTGTACGGGCAAAGATGGGTTTCAGTTTGGAAAGGATAGCAATAGCAGCGAGAAACCCTCCAAAGATTTAGATTCGGATAGTCCGGCCGACGACAACGAAAAGGTGGAAAAATTGTCCGCTGATGAGATTCCTTCGGAAAAGAAATTGCAGGACCTCGCAAAGACCACACTTTTGAAATTCAATGATGCGGTCCAGGATGGAGATTTTTCCGATTTTCATAAAACGATCTCCAAACGATGGCGAAGTTCTTCCAGACCCAAGCAATTTGAGGATGGGTTTAGACAATTTATCGATAAGAAGGTGAATATCGATGTGATACGTTCGAAAGAAGCAATTTTTTCGCCAAAACCAAAGATTGACGATTCGGCAAATAATCGCCCGACCCTTCTTCTCAAAGGGCGTTACGATACCTCGCCGCGCAATGTCAATTTTGAACTTGATTATATATTTGAAGATGACGATTGGCGCTTGAGTCAGATCAAGGTTGATACGCGCTAACGATCATCAAACCGAATGAGATCATGGCAAGGGCAAATCTAATTGCCTTTGCTTTTTTTATTTCTCGACGTTAAACTTTCAGGACTTAAATAATTAGTTTCCAAACGTAAAAACCTTATGAAAATTCACGAGTATCAGGGAAAGGAGCTCCTAAAACAATATGGTGTTCCGGTGCCAAAGAGTATCGTAGCGAGGACTGCGGAAGAAGCGGAAAAGGCGGCGAAAGATCTAGGAACGGAGGTCGTCGTCGTGAAAGCTCAGATTCATGCCGGGGGACGGGGAAAAGGCGGCGGAGTTAAGCTCGCAAAGTCTCCGGCTGAAGCGAAGGCAATTGCCTCGGAAATGCTGGGTATGAATTTGGTGACCCATCAAACAGGGCCTGAAGGACAAGAGGTCAAGACGCTTCTTATTGAAGAAGGTCTGCCGATCGATCAGGAGTTTTATCTTGGGATCACGCTTGATCGGGCGACCGGCAAAAACGTTTTTATGGCGTCGTCTGAGGGCGGAACGGAAATTGAAGAAGTTGCCGCCGAATCCCCTGAAAAGATATTGAAGGAAACTATCGAACCGGGAATCGGTTTGCAGGCTTTTCAAGCCCGAAAGCTCGCCTTTGGTTTGGGCCTGCCAAAAGAACTGATCGGACAAGCCACGAAATTTATGATGGCTCTGTCAACTGCTTTTGAGAAAATGGATGCGACGATCGTTGAGATCAATCCGTTTTTGAAAACGACTGATGGGCGATTGATCGCGCTCGACGCAAAGGTCAATTTTGATGCCAACGCTATGTTCCGTCACAAAGATTATCCGGAATTGCGCGACCTAAACGAAGAAGAACCTCTTGAAATTGAGGCATCGAAGTCGGACCTTAGCTATATCAAACTAGATGGCAATATCGGCTGTATGGTGAATGGTGCCGGTCTTGCGATGGCAACAATGGACATTATAAAACATACTGGCGGCGAACCCGCAAACTTTCTGGATGTCGGCGGCGGCGCGTCGCAGGAGCGCGTGGAAGATGCGTTTAGAATTCTTCTTGCGGATAAGAATGTAAAAGCGGTTTTGATAAACATTTTTGGCGGCATCGTGCGGTGCGATATGGTTGCTCTAGGCGTAGTCGCGGCTGCGAAGAATCTCGGAGTTTCGATTCCAATTGTTGCACGGCTAGCAGGTACAAACGTGGAAGAAGGGAAGCGCGTGCTCAACGAATCGGGGATCAATATTATTTCCGCAGACGGAATGAAAGACGCTGCGGAAAAGGTCGTTGCCGCAGCAGCCTAGTTTCTATGTGGAAACCGATTTATGCGTCAATTATGCTCCATTTCCGTTAAACCAATACGGCGTACGTTTTGTCCAAGGTGATCTCGGATATTTCTGATGGAGTAAGTTGTAAGCCTCTTTTGAAAATGTTCCAGTATCCTTATCTCCACACCCGTAGCGCGTTGACCTGACCGCAAGATGGAGCAATTGGGGTACCAAACGATGCGAGGGATTGGCCTTCGAAAACTCAATAGCACGACGGGTCAGGTTGGTTGCTGAATTTCCAAGTGAACGTAAATCAATTTCTTCCTTTGCCGCGGCCGCTTTCTGGCTAGTATCAAGAAAATCTGGTTCTGACGCTTCTATTTGAGATTTCTCAAATGGATTCGCTTCATCTGTACACCACCAGTTCCCTCGAAAAGTATCAATCGATTGAGGTTCGATCTCGCCGCGCCCTGTTCCCGGCGGAACGTACGGCTGCAAGATTGGATAGCTCAAAACGAAGAGCAGGCCATTTGCCTCTTGCTCGACCGGAGTTCGCGCGTTTGCATATGGAGTAAACTTTGCTCTCAATTCGGGTGACGCTTGGGAAAAACGAGGAGTAAGCTCAGCCTGCATTGCTCGATCTCTTAATAGAAATGCACGCATCCACGCGGCCGTGATTACAAATTTCTGTAAATGGACGGGTAGTTTTGGGCTTAGTGCCGCGATTTTCAAAGTTTCAAGCGGCATTCGGTGATTAAAGAATGCAACGGAATCAAAATCAAACATTGTTCGATCTTTCCATGGGTATAGGCCATCTTCCTTTCTAAGCTCGTCGCCGGCTTCAGTGCCGTCATCGCTCCACGCAAACACTGCCGGCTTTCTTTGCGAATATGTCAAAAACTCGTTCAGACTATCCGAAACGATCATTCTCTGCGAAAGAAACTTGTTCTGCGTCGAGGTTGGGAAGCGTGCAAAACCATCGTGAAAGACTTGTTCAATCAGCTTTTTGGCTTCCATACGCTTTCCGGATCCAAGCAAGAGGCGAATCTGATTGAAACGAACGGTAGGAAAAGCGGCTGATGTGCGATCGATTTTTGACGCTTCGCCCAAAATCAGATCGAGATTTTGGGAATCATTTGTAGCATGGGAAATTGTTGAGACAAACCAGTGCAATCTCTTTGTTGACTTCCATTTTTCAAACGCATGTAGGAATCCGTCTTCGGCTTGATAGGTAAAAAGCCAATCGGAAAGATCTGAAGGGCGCGTCTCAGCCGGAAGATCCCTAATTTTCAGATTATAATCCCAATATTCCAAACCCTTCGCTTGCGCTTCCCGTGAATCGATCTCATAGCCGACATTGTAAGCCTCACGTTCGGGTTTATCGAGAAGCCAAATGTAATCCGTCAAATCATTAAAAATATTGCTATTCTCCGTTTGAGATGAGAGCACACCCGCGAGCTCTTCCTGCCTCCCAGGGGAATCTTTGCGAAATTTCACGAGACCTGAAAGGCGACCCGCACTTTCGTGAAAATCTTTCATCGAAGGATCCGCAAGAATAATTTTCAGATTTGCTTCTGCCTTTTCAAGCAAATTCTTTTGGGCGAGCGCCTTTGCGCCGTCGGCATCTTCGTCCGTATCGATAAAACTCGCCTCACGAATCAGCGTGCGTGCGGCAACAAACTTTGCCGTGTTTTTCCATGGAGAATCCTGATCAGCTCCGATTTTTTCAAACGCTGCACGAGCCTCGGGAAGCTTCGTTGCGTAAAAATATGCCGCTGCTATTTGATAATCGCGATCCTTTTTTAACCACGCCTCACCGGATAAGCTTTGCTTCGGCATTCTTCCTTCGTCGCCTCCGCAGTTAGAAAAAACAGCGTCCTGTGCAACAACCCAGTCTCGTGTGTTTTCGTTTATTCCGTATTTCTTGATCCTCGAATTAATCGTCTCAGTCGCCGTGTTGAAAGAATCCGGAAGGCAATTCTGATAGTAACCATAACCGACCGGAACAGATTTCATCGTGTCGATCTCCGTTTTTGATTCAAGCACCTTTTTTCGCACGGTCATCCAGTTTTGAAAAAACTCCGGTTCTGCCGGTTCTTCAGTCGACACTTCTTCGCCGCCGCTCGTCAGCTCGCCTATTCCGATTCTCTTTTTGATCGCAGCGACAACCTGCTCACTTTCGTTCTTTGAAAGCGGGGTAGCGGTGAGTTGGCGATAAAACGGAAAGAGCGAGATTCGCCCGTATGAATTTGGCACTATTCCCGGTTCGTTTCCGATATACGTTTCAAGCGGGTAAGTCCCGTGTTTTGTAAAACTGAATATCGGATCGACCGAAAAAGGCCCGCAAGCCTTGACGTTCGGCAAACTTCCGAAAAAGATCCCGGTTATGAGTGACAAAGAAATTATTAAATTAGCTGTGTTTTTCATGGTTTTACTTAATGCGATCCAAATCTCTTTCAATCCAACTGCGCGAATTGAAGTAGTATTTACGGCGTCCCGTTTTTAATTCGAAATCGGAGGGTTGGTTGATAGATAAACCGTAGCTCTTCCCACAGAGCGGTTCGTTCCAATCCTGGCTTTTTAAAAATGCTTCGATTCTTTTTCGATCTGTGCCGATGTCGAAAAGCATCGGGATCGCCTCATCAATCGGTAAATCCTTTAGCCACAAATCGTAGGCGCACCAAGAAGCAAGTGCGGTTATTGATAAAGACGTATCTTTTCTGAGTTTTTGTTTTACGCCCAAAATAATCTCTCGATAAAATTGACGTTCGGATTCCACGGCGTCGAAATCGATTTGGACGCCTTTCACATTTCTTAACGTCGAAGATTTTACAATTTTTGAGACGATTGCCCGAATGATTTTATCTGCATCTACTTTGGAGACTTCAGTCCCTCGTTGTGTCTCGATCCGCGTCACTGCAAGCAGATAGGTTTTTGATTCTATCTTCAGCGGCTGTAATCTGGGAACGTGGATTACCTCAGCGTCTTCGATTCTTAAAGTTTGCTCCAAAAAAGCAACGCCATACTGATTTGAATCAATAAATTTAAGATTTTCCGGCCGCTCCCATGCCCATAAAATAAAACGTGGAACGGTTTGCTGTGTGCTGAATTCGCTTGTTTTAGATGTGCAGCTAGATACTAATAACGCGAAACAAACGAAACCTATGAATTTCGAAATGGAGGGCATAATCTTCAACCAGCTTTTTAGCCAAACCTAACAATACGTTAAAATTTACCACAAATAGCATGAGCGTCGTGAACTTGCTATACTTGAGTTTACTACTGAATCACCATTCATTACATAGAGGAAACTAATGATCGAACGCGAACAACTGGAAATGGATATCGTATTTGTCGGGGCAGGACCGGCGAATTTGGCTGCGGCTTATCACCTTAAAAAGCTCATTATAGAACACGATGCGAAGATCGCCAGCGGCGCCATAAAAGGCAAGCCTTTGGGCGAAATTGAGATCGGAATTATCGAGAAAGGTTCGAGAGTAGGTGCACATATTTTGTCCGGTGCCGTGATGGATCCGAGAGCGATTCGCGAGTTTATGCCGGATTTTCTGGAACAGGGCTGTCCGGTCGATACTGCGGTAACGAGCGATGCCGCGTGGTATTTGACAAAAAATAAGAAAATTAAGGCTCCGATCACTCCTCCGCCGCTAAAAAACAAAGGAAAGTATATCGTTTCCTTGAGCAAAGTTTGTGAATGGCTGGCGGAAAAATGCGAAGAGCTTGAGATCAATATTTTCCCGGAGTTTCCCGGTTCGGAAATTCTATATGACGATAATGATCGCGTGATCGGCGTCAGGACAGGTGACAAAGGCATTGACAAGGACGGGAAGCAAAAAGGCAACTTCGAACCCGGGATCGATCTGTTGGCAAAGGTAACAGTTCTTGGCGAAGGTTCTCGCGGGTCTCTGACCAAGCAAATTATGCAGCGGTTGAACCTTGATGAAAAATCCGAACCGCAAGTGTTCTCGCTTGGGATCAAAGAACTTTGGGAAGTTCCGAAAGGGAATTTTGACGAGGGGTTGGTCGTTCATACACTCGGATTTCCTTCTGATTCGAAGACATATGGCGGGGGCTGGATTTACGGGATGAAAGATAACGTCGTAAGCATCGGATATGTGACCGGGCTCGATTATCTGGATCCTAATCTCGACCCACATTCCGAATTTCAAAAGTTTAAAACACATCCCGACATCGCCAAGATCCTCAAAGGCGGCAAAATGATCAAGTACGGCGCAAAAACGATCAATGCTGGTGGTTACTATACGATGCCGAAATTATTTGCGGACGGCGTGTTGCTTGTCGGCGATTGTGCATCTTTCCTAAACGCCCAAAGGATTAAGGGGATTCATACTGCGATGAAAGGTGGAATGCTCGCTGCCGAAACGATTCTTGGGGCTCTCGAAAATGAAGATTATACCGTAGACACGCTCCGTCATTTTGAGGATAAGATAAATCATAGTTGGATCTATGATGAGCTTTATGCTGTCAGAAACTTTCATGCGGCGTTTCAAAAAGGCCGTTGGTCGGCGCTTATCAATACCGCTCTTCAGTATGCAACGGGCGGTTTGGCATGGGGATTTATGCCCAGGGAGCATCATGACCCGGGTCACGAAAGAATCCGCAAGCTCGACGAATACGCTAAGTCTGACAAATATAATGCTAACGGGAAACGCTACGAGGATTTGAAATTTGATAAAGAATTAACCTTTGATAAGATCACGGATGTTTTCCATGCCGCTGTTGCTCATGATGAAGATCAGCCCTGTCACTTACATGTATTAGATACCGAGATTTGCGCAACTCGCTGCGCTGAAGAATATGGAAATCCATGCGAAAAATTCTGTCCGGCGCAGGTTTATGAAATGGAAGAAAGCGCGCAGACCGGGCGAAAAGAACTTAAGATCAATTTTTCAAACTGCGTCCACTGTAAAACCTGTGATGTCATGGATCCATACCAAATAATCAATTGGGTCACGCCGGAAGGTGGCGGTGGACCGGATTATAAAGGGATGTAGTCAACTGGCAGGCATCTTGGCAAAACCAGCCTCGGTTCCCCTAAATTGTTCGCTAAATGATGAAAGGAAATCTATTCATAATCAGTTCGCCATCGGGAGGCGGTAAGGGAACTCTCATTCGCGAAGTTATAAAAACGGTGCCCAATGTGGGCTATTCGGTATCATTTACTACCCGAGAAATGCGAGGAAGTGAGGAGAACGGTAAAGACTATTTTTTTGTCGACCAATCTGAATTTGAACGCAAAATTGAGAGCGATGATTTCGTGGAATTTGCACGGGTCCACGGAAATTATTATGGAACGTCGAAGGCTCAGGTTGAAAACGAAATTGTTAAGGGAAATGACGTGATTCTTGAGATTGACGTGCAGGGGGCGGAAATCGTCAGGAGGAAGGTGCCGAATTCGGTGGGAATATTCATATTACCGCCTTCTTTTGAGATCCTAAAAAGCCGTCTGGAAGCTCGAAATACAGAGACGAACGAAACGTTGCGGGTCCGTCTGGACAATGCGCGCGATGAAGTGAAAGCCGTAGACCAATTTGAATATGTTGTGATCAATGAGGATGTCGAGAGATCGTCGCTTGAGTTAGCGGCAATTTTCCTCGCTGAAAGGCAAAAGCGTGTTAGACAAACAGAGCGGATTCGCGATATTCTTAATACTTTTGGTGCTGAAAAAGTTTAGAATTATCGGAGATAAGAATAAAATATGGTAGAAGATTTTGACTTGAACGATCGTCCTGACGAGCAGGAGATCGAAGACGTTGTTGTCAATCCAAAAGATATTCCTGAAATTGATTCCAAATACCGTTTGATATTGCTCATGGCGCAGCGCGCGAAACAGATTCAACGCGGTGCACGACCACGCGTAGATCTCGATGCTCGAAAAACAAAGCCGACGACGATTGCACGTGCCGAATTTAGAGCAGAAAAAGTTAATTTCGATATCACTGAAAGAAAACCCTAGTCATTTTTGTGTTGCCTTAGCCACAATGAAAATTCCGAGGCGACCTCACGCGCTTCTATTTCGTACGGAATTTCCAAATATGAATCAAACCATGTTTTGAGATTCCATTTCTTCTTCTTCTTAAAGATCTTCCAAAAATCATCTACATAAACATAAAGGAACTTTAAAAATCCGAGACGGCGATACTGAAAAACATGAACCAACTCGTGTGCCATCAACGTTTTTGAAATCCTCAGCAGATCCTTGTCATCGCGTGACACCAATTTCGGACTTACAAAAATGTGCCTACCGATCGTAATGCCATCCACCATCAAAATACCGGTTAAAATTTTCGAACCGCGCCGAACGTAAACCTGAATCTCGGATGGTTCAAACCCTTCACACCGCTTACATTCCTCAAAAAATTTGGTGAATAAACTTGTAGCTGATTCCGAAAGACGCATTCTTATTCCGCGTTTTGAACTTGTTCGCGAATTTTCTCGATGTCTGTTTTTATTGAGAGAGCCGCTTCTTTGACGATGAGGTTTTGGGTTTTTGACGCAATTGTGTTTGCTTCGCGATTTAGCTCCTGAGTAAGGAAATCAAGGCGTTTGCCGACCGCTCCGTCTTCGGAAATTATTGCCTGAAATTGCTCGATGTGGCTTTTGAGCCTCGCAATTTCCTCCGATATATCACTTTTATCAGAAAGGTAGGCTACTTCCTGCGCAAGCCTCCCCTGGTCTAATTCTATTTGGGAATCGCTTTTTGATAGTAATTTTTCTAAGCGCTTTTGTAGCCGTTCAAAATATTCTGCGGCTACGTTTTCACTCTCCTGTTCGATAGTGGGCAAATGATTTTCGATATTTGTGAGCAGCGAGGTCAGGTCATCTTTGAGTGATTTTCCTTCGGTCTCGCGCATCACCTCAAGACTACCCAGCGCTTTTTTTATTGCTTCTATTACCCCTGCGGCAAACCCCTCAGTCAGATCTTCCTTTTTTGTTTGCAAAGCATTTGGTAAACGAACTACCGAATTTAGGTCAGGTCCACCCGAAAGGGAAAATTCTTCCTGAATTTCTTTAAGAGCCGCCAAATAGCCGGAAATCAGAGGACGATTTAATTCAAACGCGACGTCGGACGTTTTTTCATATTGAAGGTTTACATCGACACGTCCTCGCGAAAGCCTTTCGGAAATAATTCGCTTGATATCAGACTCAAGACCTTGAAGTTCGCTGGCGAGCCTCAAGTTAACGTCCAAAAATCTATTGTTTACCGTTTTTAGTTCCGCCGAAACAGTAAAGTTTTCACCGGAAGCTTCACCGCGACCGAAGCCTGTCATTGATTTCATATATTTTATAAATAGCGCAAAAGTTTGCGGATGTTTTGTCCTGAGGGGTGTCTTAAATCCTACCCAATTGACTTGAGCAAAACAACTAGCATAACGATAAATAAAATGACGGTGATAATCGAGATCACAAAACAACCAATTTTTAACTTGCTGTAAGGTCGTTCGCCGTGAACTTCACCGGTTCTTCCGTTGACGATTATCTGGTAGACCTTATTATTGAATTTATATGCCCCGGCGTATACAGGTACAAGGATATGTTTGAACGTTACATCGGAATAGTCAGTACCCATCGATTCGATTTGCTGGCGGTCTCCCCCAATATCAAGTTCGACGTCGCGTCGGATAATGCTTTCGGCATATGTCTGAAACTTTTCGTAACCTTCTTCTAGTGAGACTTGGTAAGTTTGAGCTTTATGACCGGAAAGGTAAGCCGGATCGTACGAAGCAAGTGCGTCAAAATCCCAATTCAATCGATCAATATATTTCGGCAATACAGATGTCGTGGCAGGAATCGGTACGTCATCAAAATGACGCGTCGTCTCACCCGAAGTCGAATACCAATTGGTTTTGGTTCGGGTCGCTTCTTGCTCGTTACCGTCTGAATCCGTGTAAGTGTAACGTTCCTGATAATCTTCGCCGCGCTGGCCATGATAATCCGTCTCTGACTGCGCATCAAAAGTCCAATAGGGTAAATAAATACTGTGAGCCCGATCATGCCGGGCCATTGTCTTCAGTTTATTCGGAGCGAACCAACGCGAACCGGTCCATTTTCTTAACGATGAAACGGCGTCTTTATTTGCCACGCTGAACGGCAAAACGCCTTCCGGTGCAACCAGCGGATCCGCAACCTTTGGCTGAGCAACAATTTTTGCGGCGCAGAAATCACAGTCGGTTGCGGTCTCCGGCGGAACAAACGTAACGGTCGCCCCACAGCTCTCACAAGTAATTTGCATTGCATTTTGAGCAAGCGGTTGAAGACGTTCGGATTCCGGACGAAGAAAGCTTTGAAAATCGCGTTCAACAATATCGGCGAGGTTGGTTTCAATCGTCTTGTGACTGTCGCAATACGGGCATGCGAGCTTGCCGATCTTCGGATCGAAAACCATATTCGCACCGCAATTTTCACAAAGTTGGCGGTTAATATTGTCTTGTTTGATCTCGGGATTGTTTTCCATGGTTGGCAGATATTCACTTACGAGTAGATAGTTTATGGCGAGGCTCGAGCTATTCCAAACGCATACCGGTTAACCAATCTAACCATCGATACTTTAGTGCCTTCGGAGCGAGATGTTCCGAAATACCGATACCCTTTCTGGGTTTTCCATCTCCAAGAGATAGTGTCATTTCACTAAAAAACCGCATGTAAAAAAACGAGGATTCCGAAATCGTATTTTGTTTGATTTTCAATCGGAGATTCTTCCCTGATGCGATTTGAAATCGTGAGGGATATTTGACCCGAAACATATTTCGCGAGAATTGTTGGGCGTCGGAAGTTGCGTCAGCAACCTCGATTTTGCCATCGCGGATCAGGCACAACTTCGTAATCGGACTGTCGCTTTCCGATTCGCAATATCGAAAAAATACAGCTGTCGCATCCGGAAAATGTACGCGGCCCCGCTGCCAGCTCTTAACCGTCTCAGGGAGCCAACGATCATCGGAATCATGATCATGGTAACCGGTTCCGCGGAAATTTATTTCGTCCGAACTATTTCCGGCGTTATCAACGATTTTTATTCTTCCCGTGACATCCGATCGAGGCGCGACAAGATTCCAAGAATGGCCCTTTGCCTTCTCTGTCGAATTTTTAGGAAGAAAATTGCTCTCAATTGACAACCACTCGAAATTTGCCTGCACTCGTTTGTGTTTTCCAAGTTTCGTGTCAACCGTAAGCACATATCCGTCACCATAGGCCGCGGATTCAAAACGAAAACTGCTTTTTCCGATGTGGCATTCTGGATTATCCGAAGCTGGCCGAAAATCTTCAGGACCATATTCCGAAATTGCCCTGTATATTGCCTTTCCATCACGATAATAGATAAAGACCACTGCAGGAAATCGAGGTGTCGCTGAGTGTCCGTTGGTCGAATGAATTTCATTCTTAAGGTTTCGGATTTCGGAGTTATATTGAGGAGAAAAAATAAAGTTATCTAAGAAGGTGATCGTAACGGCTTCTCTTCCATCGTCGCTTAACGCATCAAAATTCCACCATTCATAAGCCTCCCGCTTTTCTTTCGGGTGCCATACGTCATCGAGGATACATGATGAAATTGTAAAATTTTCGCTCAAATTGTTTTGTTTCCGGAAGTAGTTTTTCCGAGGGCTCGAAGAATTATCGAAAGCATCTCAAAAATTGAAAAATTTGGCAAACTTTGCCCCATGGATTGAATCCTTTGAATACCACTCTCCTCTATTTTAAAGATCGGAGAAAATATAAATGAAAACTGCAATTGCCGTATTTCTTCTAGGCTTGGTCTTACTTGCATCGGGCTGTCCGAAGCGGGTTACCATCGGTGATATTGAAGCGAATCCTGATAAGTATCGCGATAAGGAGGTCGCCATTGCCGGCACGGTGCAGACTTCGTATGGCGTTTCGTTGCCGATAGGCAGATCCGGCGGAATCTACAAAGTCAGCGACGGTACGGGCTCCATTTGGGTAATAACTCAGGATGCGGTACCGTCCAAGGGAGCCGAGATCGGCATCAAGGGAAAGATTCAAAACGGCGTCACCTATAACGGGAAGAATTACGGACTCGTTTTAATGGAAGATGATCGCCGTTTCCGAAAGCGCTGAAAACAACCACCCCGAGATGCGCTTGCCCTAAGTGTTAGATTCTGCTGAAATATCACTCGTGAAAGAATTGTTGGACATTCTTGGCGAGCGATTTGACGCGATTCACATTCGATCGCACAAGATACTTTCGCAGGTAAATGAATCGGGTTTGTTTATTAAACCTGAAGGATTGCCGTCGATGCTTTCGAGCGGGGAATATCTTATTCGCAGCGCGGCAAAGGTCGAGCAAACCTTCGGCGGAATCACCTCGAGCCTTTGGGACGACCCATTTGAATGGACGCTTCCTGAAGAACTCTCTACAAAGGTAAAGATCGCAGATTATTTTGACGAGGTTGAGCAAACCCATAAACGCGGGTTTGCTTTTTTTGAGTCTGACAGCGATTTGTTGAGAGAGATTCCGGCACCGGAAAAGCTGACCGTTATTTTTGATCTGCTTCTCCAAACAATAATCTCGGCCTCCGGTTTTCAAGAGTTGGCTGAAGCCGCTCGAGCTCAATCATCAGTCTAAAACGATTCTCCAAGACAAAAAATCAATTGAAAACTTGCTTTCGATGGAACTCTTAGAGATAGTTTGTCGTAGGGTCCTAGAGTTGATTAACTTTTATTTACGCAGTATTTAGAAATTTGAGAAGGCTATTATGTATTGTCCGAATTGCGGCCAAAAACAAGTTTCCGGAGATTTGCGATTCTGTTCGCAATGCGGTTTGCCGATGGGGCTTGTCGCGGAACTCTTGCAATATGGCGGGACGCTCCCGCAATTAGAGGCGCTTGCTAAAAAAAAGGGCGGACTATTCACTAGAAAAAATGGCATTTTCTTTAGCATTATCTGGTTTATTTTCTTTACGCCCTTTATGGCAGCAATTTCCGGCGGTGTTTTTGGTAGTGAAGACATTGCTGCGTTTTTTGCGATCTTTGGGGTCTTTAGCAGCATGATCATATTTTTATTTTCGCTGTTTTTTCTCGGCTCTTCCTCACCATCTGCACAATCTTCCTTCGCCGCATCGGGCAATCCCGAAGTCCAGCGATCTTTCCATGTCCCACAATCCAATCAATCGGCATTACCACCGCAGCAGACACAAAGTGCGCAAGACTATGTTTCGCCGCAGGCGCGAGCTTGGAAGGCGCCGGATACGGGCGACCTTGTAACTCCCGGGAGCGTTACCGAGGGTACGACACGGCTTCTCAAAAAAGACCAGGACGAATAAGTGATCAGGGGTTAAAGGGAAGAAACGAAATTTTTAGGATCAATATCCGACGGCCATTCCATCACTTCTCGAATCGATAGCGCCCAGTCGTACACCTTTATCATCTACAGCGATCCCGGTTGCGGATGCAAGATTCCGAGGATCAACGGCGAATTGATGTCCGTAGCTTTCCAATATCGCGCGCGTGTCGGCTGAAATTCCATATTGCTCCCACAATAATTGGTCGGGAAGCCACTGATGATGAATTCTCGGAGCATCGATCGCTTCCTGAATATTCATTTTATGGTCGATCATATTTATGGTTGATTGCAAAACAGCGGTAATGATCCTGGGTCCGCCTCTCGCCCCAAGCGCAAACCAAAATTTTTCGTTTTTATCTAAAACTATGGTTGGTGTCATCGACGAGAGCGGTCGTTTTCCCGGACCAACGGCATTTCGTTCACCTTGTATCAGCCCAAAAAAGTTTGGCTTTCCGGGTTCGGCTGCGAAGTCGTCCATTTCGTCATTGAGTAAAACGCCTGTTCCTTTTGCCGTGACAGCGGAGCCGTAGAGATTGTTTATCGTGTAAGTATTCGAAACTACGTTTCCATCTTTATCCACAACCGTGTAATGCGTCGTGTCCATCGATTCTTTTTTCGGGACATCGCCAAATCTTATCTCTTTGCTGGTTGAAGCTTTCTTAGGATTGATCGATCTACTTCGCGCTAACGAGTAATCTTTCTGAATGAGTTCTTGCGCAGGGATCCACGAAAAATCAGGATCTCCCATATACTCCGCGCGATCTGCGAATGCACGTCGAAGGGCTTCGGTCAACAGATGATATTTCTCCGCCGAATCATTTCCCATCTTTTCGATGTCGTAAGGCTCAAGCATATTCAGCACCTGAAGCAAAACTATTCCCCCCGAAGAAGGCGGGGGCATTGAAATAATCTCGTGGCCGCGATAATTTCCTTTGATCGGCGCTCGTTCTTTCGCCTTGTAGTTTTTCAAGTCTTTAAGCGTGATCAGACCATCGTTCCGCTTCATATCATCGGCGATCAGTCTCGCGGTTTCGCCGGTGTAAAAACCTTTCGCTCCTTGTTTTTCTATTCTCAAAAGAGTGCCTGCAAGGTCGGGCTGTTTGAAAAGATCGCCTTCCTCATAATAATTTCCTCCGTTTAGGAATACCCGCTTGCTCTCTTGGAAACGTCCGAGATCATCCTTATAGGATTTAAAAAGTTCGGCGAGTCGATAACTCAAGACATAACCATCTGCTGCAAGTTTACGCGCCGGTGCCACCAATTGCGCCCACGAGACCTTACCCGAACCATATTTTTTGTGAGCGAATTCGAAGCCCGCCGGAGTGCCTGGAACACCGGCCGCGCGGTATCCGATCACGGAACCGCCCTCGCCACGAATCAATTTTCCATCTTTGTCGAGATACAACTCACGATTCGCCGCAGCCGGCGCCATTTCGCGGTAATCAATTGAGGTGGTCGTTCCATCTTTTAGGCGAATCAACATAAACCCGCCGCCGCCAAGATTTCCGGCCTCCGGATAAACAACTGCAAGCGCCAGACCGACCGCAATCGCTGCGTCAACCGCGTTGCCGCCTTGTTTCATAATATCCACGCCGATCTCTGAAGCCAGCTTGTGCTGCGAAGCAACCATCGCGTGCTTGCCCCTCACGGGCTCTCCCCAACCGGCTAGTATATGGACGCTTGTCGAAAGGCAAACGGTGATCAATAAAAGAATTTTGACAGGGAATCTCGTGTAAATGCGCATGGTTATTTAGTTTAACGGATAAATTATTTGTCTCAATAATAATACAAAGGGAAAAGAAATAATAAAAGAAATGAGGGCACGAATATTGAAAAACTATAAAGGTTGGATTCGCACAACGTAGCTGCAAATAACGATCGGTTGTCCGGGACTCACAGAAATTCGTTGACCGAGCGGGAGTTCCGCATCATTCGTTATCGCAGAATTTCTTCCTTCATTTATTATTGAATATTGACCAAGCCGATCGAGTATAAGCACCAAGTGACGACGGCTGATCTCAGGATCGCCGCCAAGAGCAATGTCTACCGGCTTTGACTTTGAACCGCGTCCGATCACAATTTCGTGCTTAAAAATCGGAACCGTATTTTGCCTAACGTTATTTCGCCAAATTTCAAGATTATAAAGTATCGAGTTTCTGCTTGTGACCTGAGTCATTTCTTCCTGATCGCCTCCGCCACGATTGTTCGTTTGAGGCTGGGACTGAGACGGATGACGGCTTTGGGTGAAATTCGGTGTTGCCGGAACAGGTGTTTTTTGATGAGCGTGATTTGAAACCGTGTCTCCCGGGGCTGGCTTGGTACGCGCAAAAACGTCGGTTTTGTTGTTATGACCTTCATCCCAACTGTGATTCACGACGATCTCCCCCTCTGCCAGGGTTCCATCTACTCGTAACTCGATCGCAAAGGATTTTGTTTTTAACTTTTTCTTTCCGGCGATTTCGTGAGCGCGCTCTGCAAGAATATGGTATAGCCCTTGCTCGAGCCCGCGCCGCTTAACACCTTGCCAATCTTTATCGTCCTTTTCGCTTAGAAATATTACATACTCCGTCGGGATAATTGTCGTGCCTTGTGGAAGCGGAACCATTTCGCGCTGCATTACGCCCTCTATACTGCGGGCGATCTCAACGATAAATTCCTCAGCGTGGCTACGTGGTTTGACCTGCGCGTCGCGCGCCGCTTCCTCGAGAACGGTTTCTGCGCTTTCGCCATCGATCCAACGTCTTACTTTGTCTAAAACGGTCAAATTTCTCTCCTAATTGTCGAGTTCGATATATCTTCCGTGAGCCCAGCCTTTGTCGCTCTCTTTTGGGTCAGCTTTTTGGCGACCCGGCTGAGTTATTACAATTTGATACCAATTATTTTCTTTATTTACAACTTCAACGCGGGAGTTTTTCGTTACCAAACCTATCGGATCACTATCAGTATTTGGAGCCTCTCGAAGATTTATATCTGTCGTCGCCGTTCCCATTTCTTTACCAAATGTGTTGCCGAAAAATGAAAACCCGGACTGCAAAAGGTAATTGTAGGTCGCATATAGACTTCCGATCAGTCCGACGATCATTACTAGGGACAACGCGAATCGAATCAGTTTTTTCGGTTTTTTGATTTTTCGCCTCGGGGCAATTTCCTCAAACTCGGGTTGCGCCTCAACCGTTTCGCTGGTCGGTTTTGGTCTGGGTTTTGACGGCAGCAAAGGGTCCTTTTGATTTATCTCAACAACCAGCGGCGGATTTTGACCTATGGTGAGATGCGGTTTTAATTTTAAATCACGCGATGTGTTGAATTTTGCTTTTAAAGGAGCGTTGGGATTATATCCTTTTGCAAACTGCGGTTGGGGAACTGAAGAGGACTTTGCCGAAACTCTCGTTTTTATGCTTACCTCATCGTCGATATATCTGAGTTTTGAAAGTTCTTCCCAAAAGTCGTTTACATCTTGATACCTGTTTCGCGGATCTTTCTGTGTCGCCCGATTTAAAACTTTGATCAAATCTTTTGCCCACGATTCCTGGCGATATGCAAAGGGGAGTTCGGTAATCGGCTGGTTCGCTATATAACGCGGAGATTCCGATGTGAACAAAACGTAAGCCGATTTCGCGGCCGAATATATGTCTGCTGCTGGAGTCAATTCCGAATATGCCAGGTTTTGAGTTTCACCGGTGAGCAAAGGGCTATGCTCGGGCGGTGCGTAAACGTTTGTACCGACACGCGTTATCGGCGAGTCCGAACCGGAAAATCTCGCGACGCCAAAGTCTCCTATTTTTACAATTTTCTTGTCCTCGGTAAGCAAAAGATTCTGCGGTTTTATATCTCGGTGAATGACTTCTTTTTTATGTGCGTGAGCGATTCCGGCGCAGATCTGTTCGAGATAATCCAGGCATTGATTCACCGTAAGTTTGTGATTTCGCATATGTTTGGCGAGATCTCCACCCGGCATATATTCCAGAACAAGGTAATGAAAAACCGTCCCCCGCATGTCGCGCGCTGTTCCGTGTCCTAGCCTGCTGATAATATTTGGGTGGCGGACATTATCTAATGATACGGCTTCGTTTTGAAAGTTTTCAACGAGGGTTCGCTCAAGATCATGGTCGAGATCGTTCTGCATAAAGACGTTCAGTGCCTTTATGACGACGTATTCATGAGGCGATTCGGATGACGCCAAAATATCTTTGGCGACATAAATTTCTGCGTAACTGCCCCGTCCAAGAATTGTGCGAATGTCGTATCGGTCGCTGAGTCTGCAATTTTGTAGCTGAAGGTCGCTCATAAGAGGGCTGGGTGCCGAGTTTTATTATATCAGAACCAATCTCATAAACTCCGTACGATCAATCGTTTTTTTAAGTTCAAACTCGATCGTCACAAGAGGGGAACGACGTGGTCGAAATAATGAAGCAAAATAATCAAGTATCGTTTCGGTATTTACACCCCGTGATTTTCGAGTAGCTTTCAAATCTTCGTTAATTTGTATAAAATTAGCCAGATTTTGAAATCGCAAAGTCGTTTTGATTATGACGAAACAAGAACCTGGACAGGCAAAAAAAACTTTATCTGCAGATTGGCTGGTCCGGGGAGTTTTGACAAAACTAGGAGACACTTTTGACCGTATCACGGGAAGGAGCTGGAATCCGTCGAGTAATCTAGCGACGAGTAAACTCATCGAGAAGTTGAAAGTGCTGCTGGATTCCGAGGTCAAAGATTTCGGAAAGGCGGGAAAGTTTGTTCCACACATTATTACACTGAAAATGCAATGGGATAAGTTTTCTACAGATGCGGAAAAAGATCTGACAAAGCTCGAACATGAGCTCCACGCTGCCGCGATAGATCACATAAATGATCGTCGATATCATACTCACGCTCCGCTCGAAATTGAGATCAAGACAGATTATTTTACCGAAGGCGTGCGCTTGCTTGGAGGATTTGGAAAGTTTGCCGACGACGAAGAAGAGGAAGCGGCGATCGATGTTACGCTGCCAAATCTCAAATCAGGTGCCCCCGCGTCTGACGGGAAAATTTCCGTTGTACTAAATGCTGAAGAGGTCGCGAAAAATCAGTGCATTTTCCTGGCAAACTTTGAATTAAACGGAAAGCCTCGAGAGTCGGAGCTAGATTTTACCCGGCAAAAGCGGATCACTGTTGGACGGGCAAAAGACAATGTTCTGAGCATCGACGATTCAAGTGTCTCGAAGATCCACGCTTCGCTCGTAATTGACAGCGAAAAGCAGCTTTTGGTCGCGGACACGGGCTCAACGAATGGAACCTTCGTTTCAGGTAAGCGTATCCCCTACGGAAAGGCGGTTGTGGTAGGAAGCGCATTAACGGTGAAATTTGGATCGATCGAGGTCGTTTTTGAGAGAAGAGAGGAATTGCCGCAAACTGCCGAAGTGGAAGTGCCAGATGAAGGCGTTGAACCGCAAATGAGAGAATCGGCGTTAGAAATCGACGGCGGGGCTGCGGATCCGCGTATCAGCCCGACAGAGGCATTCAATTCTGAATCTGAAGACGATGTGCTACCTCTTGAAGATGAAAGCGTTGGGGATGCCGAACCGGATATTAGTCCGGAAAATGATCCGTTACCCGATGGTGGATTGGATAAGACTCAGGATTGGGAATTATAGTTGATGCTTTTATTTTTGCTCCAAATAGATTGGGAGAGCTTGCGGCCTGAAAAACTTTTTGGTGTCCAGATACTCGAGCGGACACCTGCCGGTTTGACGATTGCGTACATAATCGGCCTCGCCGTTCTGGTTTTCTTTCTCTTCGCATCTTTTATAGGGAATTTTAGTCGTCCGGTTTTCAATTTCGAGCTAAATTTACCCAAGGAAGTGCGTAAAAAACTTAGCTCCACTGCGACCAACCGCAGTCTTCGTTTGTGGCAGGTTGTGTTTGTGATTCTGGCGTTTACTGTTTACGGCTATCACGTGTATTGGACTTATTACGCCGATGAATACAACGACCAATTTCAGGCTCTGAGCTATAAAGATCTCCGTTATCGGCGGACGACGGCCGCGAATTTGAGGGGCTGGCTGCTGGATCGTTCGGGTAAATTGAGCAATGCGCTCGCCTATTACGAAGTCGCAAAAAATGGAGAGGTAGTCCGAGGCTACGCACTCGAACGCGAAATGGCGCATCTTCTTGGAACCGAGCGGGGAACTCCGGGTCTTGAACGAACAATTTATAGAAAAAATAACGATCCGATGCCAGAGGCGTGGGAAGTTTTAACAAAAATAAAAAGTTCTCAGGAAGAACAGAAAGATGTAAGAATTACGATTGACCGCGATCTTCAAACCTATATCGCCGAACAACTTAACGGAAAAAAAGGTGCGGTCGTTGTCCTCAATCCTCAGACGGGTGAATTACTCGCGATGTATTCGAATCCATCATTTAGCCTTTCGGAGGCGCAAAGCCTGGATGATTGGCTAAAACTCGAAGGAAACCTACGGGACAAACCGCTTCTAAATAGAGCTCTGCGGGAATACTACGTACCGGGGTCAACCTTTAAGACGTTTACGATGCTCGGGGCTTTCAGAAATAATTTACAGAATACGATTCTTCTCAGCCGCGCGGAAGGATTTATTCCGTTTCGCGGATCCCGTCCGATATTTGATGCAGTCCCACCGTGCGAACCACCATATGGATGCGGAAACATAAATATCGCACAGGCGTACGAAGCGTCGTCAAATCAATATTTTTCCCAAATGGCTGTAAAGTTGGGTCGGGAGCGGATTGGTGAAACGGCAAGAAATCTCGGAATAGCATCCGTTGAAACGCCCGCTGACGCGCTAAATGCGAGTTTTTATCCCGATATCTGGAATACAAGCAGCCCGAAAATCGCAAATTCCATCGCCCCGCGGCAATCGACGATCGTCACAGGCAAAAAAATAAGCGCCTACGATATTGCGTTGGAAGGTATGGGGCAGGGCTATGCAGGACAAATGACACCGTTTCAGATGGCCCTGATCGTCTCGGCCGCGGCAAATCTTCGCGGTGAAATGATGAAACCAAAGATAGAATACGATCAGCCGCCAAAGGCATATTCGAGGATCGTTTCACCCGGACAGGCTGCCCAGATTCGTCAGATAATGTCGCTTGTCACAGAAGGCGGAGGCGGAACAGGAAGAAGAGTTTTCGCACGCGTGATCGCTGCCGGAATTCGAACTGGAGGCAAAACGGGAACGGCCGAAAAGAAAGCTCCGCTTTATGATCCGAAAACCGGGAAGTTAAGGACTGTTAAGAAAAAGCGGCGAAACGCCGATGGTGAGCTTGTCGAATATGACGCGCCTGTAATGTATGACCGAACCGATAGCTGGTATGTTTCGATTGCTCCGATTGAGAATCCGCAGATCGCCATCGCGGTGGTCGTTGAAGCAGGTGGTTATGGAGCGACCACAGCCGCACCGATAGCTGCAAATGTCGTAATGAAAGCGAGGGATTTAGGGCTTTTGGGCCAAAAATACACGCCGAAAGTAAAGGCGAAAAGCACAGCCAAGACGGTACCGAGGAAAAAACGTTAAAACGAAGCGGGATGAAAAGCAGAGCATCATCACATTTTTTTATTCTCCTACTGATCGTCTCGCTGACGGCGATATCTCATTATTCTGTTTACTATGGAGCACTGATTCGCGGTTATGAAGCGCCATGGCTAGTTGGCGGAAGAAATTTATTGCTCCTCAGCTTGCTTGCGATCCTTCCGATTTTTCTCGCAAAGGTTTTTAAGTACAAAGGCAATTGGACACTTTATACTTCGGTCGTCCTTCTATTTTCGATCGGATTGACGGCGCAGTTTCGTCTTTTTAGTGACCCCGAATACATTTCCAGGCAAGATAAGGCAGAGGCGCGGCAGGAAAAGACCAAAACCATTCAGCGACACTACATTCAGGAAAACTATTCCGCGGAAAAGAAACGTATGATGGGGCTCGACGCGACTCCGCCGTCACCGGTTGATCTTTCAAAGGAAACGCCAAGACCCTCCGGTGTAACGCTCGATGAAGTAATGTTCTCGGGTAAGACCTTGATCCCGATTTTTGCGATCTTCTGTTTTCTAGGTGCTTTTTTTGTTACAAGAAACGAGAAACTCCTTCAAATGATGCAGAAAAACGGATTTCTGATCGTACTCCTCACTCTGGTGCCGCTGCTTCTCGCCGCCGTCACGTCGAGGGCGGGGAAATCGATCGGCAATATGACCCCCTGGGAGCTCTCGAAAATACCATTTTTGATCGGCTTCGCGGCAATTCTATCCGTGCTCTACCATAATCTCGCCCGAACCTACTGGGGGGTTCCAAGGGCCAAAGACATTGTTCCACTAGTATTTATGGCGATCCTGCCGTTTTTCCCGTTTTTCGTTCTGAAGGATTTCGGGCAAATGATGGTATTTAGCTCAGTTTATGTAACGCTATATTTTATTTCGGTCCGGCGTTTGCCGCAGAGAATTGTGCTGATTGGAAGTGTTGTTTTGCTTGTCAGTGTCTTAGTTGTAAGTGCGCTTCCGGAAAAAACACAAAAAAATATCCCGCTCTTGCCGACACTTGCGCGCCCTGTAAAGAAGGTACTCCCTGACCGTATCCAGCAACGCTTCCATCTTTGGCTCGACGGCTTTAACCCGCCAAGTCCCGACACTGATTGGTGGAAAAGCAGTTATGACAGCTATTATAAAAAGCTTGTAGCAAAGAATCCGGAGCTTCCAGAGCTGATCGAGCAGGATCCGGGCCTCCAAAGATCGATAAATATAGACGCGTGGTTTGATGTCCTGGCGTTTCAGCCCGCTCAGGCAACATATGGTGTAGCTTCCGGCGGGACGACCGGACGCGGACTCGGACTCGGATTTGTCGAGCTAATTCCGGTTGCTGATTCGGATTATATTTACGCGGCGATAGCAGAAGAACTTGGACTTTTAGGCGGTTTGTTGATAATCTTTGCCCTGATAATCTTTGTGAGTGCGGGAGTTAGGACTGCTCTTGATTCGCGCGATATGTTTAGCAAATTGTGCTCAGTTGGCTTAACGGCATTTATCGGATTTCAAGCATTGGTAAATATGGGAGGAATCACGCGCGCCCTGCCGATGACCGGAATCACACTTCCGTTTGTAAGCCATGGCGGGTTTAGTCTGATAACGAGTTTTATTATGTTGGGTATGCTAATGGCTTTCTCGCACCGGAATTCGATCGACCGCGAAATTAGTTATAGCCACAACTCGTAATCCTTATTATTAAAGAAACAATTTTCAATTGGAGATGGAAATGACGCAGGAAAATTTTCAAATCAATTCGGCTGCAATCACGGATAGGGGATTGAGCGAAAAACGTCCGGAAAACGAAGATTCGTACCTGGAATTGCGGGACAGCGGTTTTTTTGCGGTTGCGGATGGTGTGGGTGGTGCGCAAGCCGGTGATGTTGCTTCCGAGATGGCGATGGAAATTCTTGGCGAGGCGTTTATCAATTTACGCGAGGGCGGTGATGCTGAAGAAAGGATGAAGCTTGCAATCGAACAGGCAAACGCCGCAATTTATCAAATGTCGAAGGATATCGCGCAGCTAAGCACAATGGCAACTACCGTCGTCGGCCTTCACTTGGCGGGAAATATCGCGACAATTGGACATGTCGGAGATTCACGTCTCTACCGGGTGGATCCTCAAGGCACGTTGTTTCGAGAAACTCAGGATCATTCCGTGGTCGAAGAAGAAGTTCGAGCCGGCAGGCTGACACCCGCTCAAGCGGAAACTCACCCGAGCCGCAATGTGATCAGCCGAGCATTGGGTGCGGAAGATATTGTCGAAATAGACATGAAAACGATAATGTTTGATGCAGGTACGACGTTTCTCATATGCTCTGACGGCGTGACACGACATATTTCGGACGATGAAATTCAGAAACTATTATCTTCAGAACAAGATACTTTTGCGGTTTGCCAGTACATAAAAGACGTCTGCTACGAACGCGGTGCTGAAGACAATTTGACTGCTGTTGTAGTTAAAGCACTTGAAATGGATTATGCAGATTCCTTTGCTGCGGCGGAATTGGATGAAGACACCGTTGCTGCTGCTCGACCAGCTTTTGCTAATAGCTCGGTATTAACTGATGCAGTCGAAACATCTGATTCCGAGAATTTCGCAAATTCAAATAATGCTGATGAATTTCGAAATGGCGGTCCGATAACAATTGCCGCAAGCGCCGAAGCTAAGAGCAACGTTTCGATCAGACGCACCGACGAAGAGGCGAATCTATCTTCGACAAAAAAACCTGACGATGAACGAACATATCGGGTTGACGAAGGTTCGGCCGGTGGATTTGGACGGATGTTATCGATTCTCCCGTGGGTTCTTCTGGGACTTCTTGTTTTAGTTGGCGGCTATTATTATTTGAGCACGCAGCCCACTACTGGCGGAATCGAGGGTTTGCAGTCGCAATCACCGGATGTTTCTATGACGGCATTTGAACAAAACCGAAGAAATGTCGACGCAGATCCGGCTCAATATGTCGCTAGATTTTCTGCAAATCCACAGGACGCGGTCGATTATTTCTTGCTCGGACGTGCGTATCTCCTGCAAAAGAACTACGAAAGTGCGAAAAATCACCTTGAACGCTCGAGTTCAATGCTTGTCGACGGCGTTTCGCCGTCAAATAAGAGAGTGCTTGAGAATGAAATTCCAATGATGCTCGCAATAATCGAAAGTGACGATGCAAGAGCCTCGTTTGAAAAGGGCGTGGCGGGCGATGCTGTACCTGAAGGCGCTGCTAATTCTAACAAGTAAATACTAGCAAAGGATCGTCAATCGATTCCAGCCTGCCGTTTGGCTTCAAACAGGATTATTCCACAGGATACTGCTATGTTCAGACTCTCGATAGTATTTTGAAGCGGTATCGAAATACTTTGACCGACCAGAACTCGTTTCTCATCGCTCAATCCATGGGCTTCCGAACCAAATATCAACATACGTCCCGTTTTCCAATCAATTTCTGAATAACTTTTGTCGGAATTGACGTCCGCTGCAGTGGCGATCAAGCCTTTTTCGTTTGCCCATTCAAGAGCATCTTCGAAACGAACATTTTCCCATATCGGAATTTTTAAACTTGCACCCATCGAACCCCGCAAAGCCTTCGGAGAAAATGGATCCGCTGAATTTTCTGTGAGCACTATCCCGATCGTGCCGGCCGCTGAAGCCGTCCGCAAAATAGCGCCTAAGTTGCTTGGGTTATTTATTTCGACTAAGAGCAATACTGTTTTTAGCCCATCGTGAGCATTTGAAAGTTTTTCGTCGACGATTTCTTTTCCGGTCGGCGGTCTTTCAGCCACCAATGCAATTCCCTGGGATTGTTTTGTCTGAGCAATCGAATCAAAAATTTTATTCGAAAGTGCAAAAACCGGAGTATCTGAATCTGAAATCGCATCAATAAATTTTGGATGATGTTCAATGAAATCAGTCGAAACAAAGACCTCCTCATTCGAGGGATTTGATCCCAATATATCCTCGACCAATCGAATGCCCTCTGCAAAAATAAGGTTTTTGAACTTTCCCGTCGCTGCCTTTCGTACGAGTTTTACTTTCTGATTGTCCTTGCTAGTGATAAAGTTCATTAAATTACGATAAATAGCAGATAAGAGAACATTCTTACAGGATTTACCTTACGACTCAAGAACGAGTAAATAGTTTAAATCCAAAACGCCTCTTCTTACGAAGGCTACCATAAGGAGAAGATAAAAATGCGAAATTTTTACCCCAATATCCGTGTGGAAAACGCTCGGGTTTCCGACAAACAGCGTGAACGCGGAGAAATTTACGAATTTGATCGTGCGCCCCCTCTTATTACAGAAGGGCTTAAGAAATGTAAGGCGATCACCAAAAAATATGGTACAAGTTTTTTCTTCGCGACCCAGTTTTTTCCAAAAGAGACGAGGCTTGCGATCTACGCCGTATATGCCTTTGCAAGAATTCCGGATGAGATCGTCGATGATCCTTCGATAACAAACCCCGAAAACGCACTAAACCTGTTACACGAATGGCGAGCCACTTGGCAAAAGGCGATGCGCACCGGCGAGACGGATGATCCGATCCTGGCCGCTATTGTTTTCGTCTTTCATAAATATGAAATTCCCATCGGTGAAGGTGAAGCTTTCTTAAAATCGATGTTTATGGATATGGAAAAATCCTGTTACGAAAATTATGAAGAGCTTGAGGAATATATGTACGGATCGGCCGGTGTTATCGGTTTAATGGTGACCCGGATCGTGGGATTTTCCTCGCCGGCGGCGTTTCCTTATGCAGAGAAACTTGGCTATGCGTTTCAGCTGACAAATTTTCTTCGCGATATTCAAGAAGATTCTCAAGCACTTGGACGTATATATATGCCGAGGAACGAATTAGCAGCTTGCGATCTGAAAACACAAGACATAGAAAAACAGATCTTCAATGAACGCTTTGTTGGTTTCATGAAAGCCCAAATCGCGAGAAATCGAGAAGTCTATAAGGAGGCATTCCCTGGTATAGCGATGCTCCATTGGCGGGGTCGACTCGCAGTAAAAATTTCATATGTTCTTTATAAGGGCATCCTTGGCGAGATAGAAAGAGCCGATTACAATGTTTACAAGGGTCGCGTCAGGACCAATTTTACGCAAAAATTGTGGTTATCCGCAAAAGCTCTAGTCGGAGTCTATGAATAAAAAGCTTGTTGTTATTGGATCAGGCATTGGCGGACTCGGAGTTGCAGGCTTGTTTGCAAAAAAAGGCTATGACGTGACGGTTCTAGAGAAAAACGAAAACTTCGGCGGTAGGGCGAACATTTTTGAAAACAATGGCTTCCGGTTTGATATGGGCCCATCCTGGTACCTCGCCCCCGACTTATTCGAGCATTTTTTCTCCCTGATGGATGAGAAAGTCAGCGACCATTTGGATCTGATCCGCCTGTCTCCGTCATACCGAATTTTTTTCAAGGATGATGATCAAACCCTGGATATTCATTCTGAAATAGAAACGGATGCAAAAACATTTGATCAAATCGAAACCGGTGCGGGTGAAAAGCTTCGAGAATATCTTAAACAATCGGAATATCAGTATCGTGTTGCGACGCAACACTTTATGTACAAGAATTATGATTCGATCTTCGATTTCTTTAACAAACGTGTAATGACAGAAGGGCAAAAGCTCTCCGTCTTTTCTAAAATGCACTCCTTTGTATCGCGTTTCTTCAAATCCCCAAAACTTCAGCAGGTAATGGAATATACGATGGTTTTCCTTGGAACCTCACCCTATGAGGCGCCCGCGCTTTATAATTTGATGAGCCATATGGATTTTAACCAGGGTGTGTTTTATCCAAAAGGCGGTTTTTATGCGCTGATCAATGCACTCGTGCAGATCGCGGAAAAAAACGGGGCGAAATTTAGAAATAGTGCGGAAGTTTCTAAAATAATCGTAGAGAATGGAAAATCGGTTGGAGTGGAGTTGAAGAACGGGGAAGTTATCGCCGCGGACCTTGTCATTTCAAACGCCGATATGTGGTTTACTGAAACACAAATGCTTGAGAAGCGTTACCAAACGCACCGCGAAAAGTATTGGAAGAAAAAGGTGATGGCTCCCTCAGCATTTATCATGTATCTTGGTGTAAATAAAAAGGTTCCGAGTCTGATACACCACAACCTTTTCTTTTCCCGTGACTGGCGAAAAAACTTTGATGAGATTTATAAAGATCCAAAGCTTCCGGACGAACCTTCTCTTTACATATGTGCGCCGAGTGTGACGGAAGCCGGGGTCGCTCCGGAGGGTAAGGAGAATCTGTTTGTTTTGGTACCGATCGCTTCGGATCTAAAGATCAGCGAAGACCAAAAAGCGGAGTATGCGTCAAAAATAATCCGCCTAATTGAAACGGAAATGGATGCCGAAGGTCTGGGCGATGCGATCGAATACCAGCGAATCTATACGGTGGATAATTTTGCCGCCGATTATCACAGCTACAAGGGTTCAGCCCTCGGTCTCGCGCACAACCTTTGGCAGACCGCGATTTTTCGCCCTAAAAATCAGTCAAAAAAGGTCAAAAACTTATACTATGTCGGCGCGGGAACCAATCCGGGAATCGGAACCCAGATCTGTCTGATCAGTGCAGAACTGGCTTATAAGCGAGTTCATGGGATAACTTCGGCCGAGCCTTTGAAATCCATTTAAACAATTTTGGAATATGCGATCAGCCAAAAAAGGATAAAACCCGTTATTGTATTTACTGCGGGAAACAGGCGATAAACCTCGAAAATGCGATCGGATTTTTGAAAAACAAATGAAACGATGATCATTGCAGCGTATGGGATCCCGAGAAGGATTCCCGCAAACCCTATGAATTCGTACAGGATCGCCGCAGATAGCGCGTAGCAGAAAAAACAGAGAAACAATGTTCCGCGGGCTCCGAGAAAGGTTGCTATCGTGCTGATGTTTGCCTGCCGGTCCGATGAGATATCCGGAATGGCAGAATATGCGTGCATCGCCAATGTCCACAATCCTGCACCAAATATCGCCAGTTTTGGCGGAAGGTTACCTGAAACAAGTGTGTATGCAAATATTCCGGGAAAAACGTATAAAATATTAAAAACGGAATCCAATATGGGTTTCGTTTTCGCGCGAATTGGAAGCGCCGAATAGAAAATCGAGAAAAACAAAAAACCGCCGAGAGCGGCGATTTGCGTCCACGGGAAAAACAAGGCAGCAACGATAAAGGGTATGTTGTACAAAAAAATATACAGCAGCAATCTGCTTCGATAGTCGGGCTTGACCAGCGTTTCATAACCCCGTTTTTTATCGTTTAGTTTGTCCGTTTCGTAGTCAAAAATATCATTGATACCATAAATCAACAGGTTAGCCGGAAAAAGAAAATAGGCGCCAAACAACAAGGCCCCGAATGTGTACAAGCCACTGATATTTTCAGCCGCTGCGGCGAGACCAATTATGTACGGACCGAAAACATAGATCCAAAACCTTGGTCGACTTATTTTTAGCAAAAACTTAATATCGGGCACATCCGAATTATCTCAAAGAATGCATTTGAAAGACATACTAAAAGTCATAGTTTGCTTAGTTCTCATCGTATCGGCATTTTTTATGGTTAATGTTCCGATGCCGGAGGGTGCGGATGTGATTTCCGGTATTTCGATATTACTATTCCTGATTCCGAGCTTTATCGCCGCGGTCCGGTGGCTCGGTCGACGAGATGCGTTGATACTTTTCGGCGTGTTGGGAGCATTTGCACTTGCAATTGAAACTATTGCCATTTCTACGGGATTTCCGTACGGAGATTTCTTCTATTCGGATCATCTGGGTTACAAAATTCTTGGAGTTGTGCCGTGGACCGTTGCTTTCGCCTGGACACCGCTAATTTTGGCTGCATATGGAATTGCTGCGCAGCTTACGTCCAAGGTTTTTCCGCGGATAATATTCGTCGCGCTCGCGCTCGTCGTTTTTGATCTCGTTCTTGATCCGGGTGCCGTACGAATGGGGTTTTGGGGTTATACCGGGAAGGCTTGGTATTATGGAGTGCCCTGGTCAAACTACTTCGGCTGGCTGTTTTCCGGATTGATCGGTGCCGCGATCCTTGAATTTACCGTCCGGCGATTCCGGCCGCTACTTCCGGTGCCCGTAAAGATTATCGAAAGCGGGTTTTTGACGGTAATTTTTTGGACGTGCATTGCCGGTTTTGGCGCGTTGTATATCCCTTTTATAATCGGTTTGGTTGTCATCGCCTTTCTGGCTTTGGTTTACTCAAGAAGCGTTTATGAATTCGATGATATGGTCGTGCTCGTCGACGAGGACAACAATGCCGTCGGAACGGCACGAAAACTCCCGGTCCATTCGGCAAATACACCGCTTCACCGCGCATTTTCCGTATTTTTGTTCAATGAAAGCGGGGAACTCCTGATTCAGCAGCGCGCACTAAATAAGAAGACTTGGGGAGGCGTTTGGTCAAATTCGGCATGTGGGCATGTAATGCTTCATGAAAGTGTCGTCAGAGCAGCTAAACGGCGACTAAAGCACGAGCTCGGATTGAAGGCGGACATACTAAAGGTGATTCTTCCGGATTTTCGCTATCGGGCGGAGAAAGATGGCGTCGTTGAAAATGAAATATGTCCGGTGTTGGTCGGATTCATTGATGAAAAGCCAAAACCGAACCCGGATGAAGTAAACGATTATGAGTGGGTTTCGTGGGAGAGCTTTTTGGAGGATTCCAGAGACGAGAATTCCGAATTCTCCCCCTGGGCGCGAGAGGAGGCAATCTTACTCGATCAAAACAAAGAGTTCCGGGAGTTTCTTTGCGACAATACTAATATTTACCCTTCCGCAAAGCTAAATTAGGGCTTTACCGGGGCTGTTTCTGCCTCTTTGATAGTCACGCTTTTTATTTTTACGTCTTCGATCGGGCGCTCACCTGCCCTTGGCGAACCCGCAATAGTTTGGGCATTGTTAATTCCTTTGATCACTTTCCCAAAGACAGTATATTTCTTATCAAACTGCGCCTCGCGGTTTAACATAATGAAAAATTGGCTATTCTGAGAATTTACGTCGTGTCCCAAACGCGCTCCACCGACGATTCCTCGATCAAACTCTATGTCGCTGAATTCAGCTTCAATATTAGGTTTTGAGGAATTTCCCTGGCCGATCTTTGCAGGATCACCGCCTTTCGAATTCGGATCGCCGCCCTGGATGATCGTTGGGTTTACGCGATGAAACGTCGTTCCATTATAAAATCCTTCGCTGGCGAGCTCTTTAAAGCGGGCGACCATTTTTGGCGCAAGATTCGAATAGAGTTCGATCTCGATCGTTCCGTAAGCGGGAGAATCCATCTCAATTACCGCGATCTCTTTATCTGCGACTGGCTTAACACCCTCTTTAACAGTAGGTTCCGTGTTCGAACTTAAAGTGGTTTTATCATTGCAGGATATAAAGAATATCGAGGTTAGGACCAAGAGTGAAATCGTTAAGTAGTTTTTCATTTCTAAAAGTTTTTCTCGCTATCCAGCAAAATCGTTACAGGCCCTTCATTCATAAGCTCGACATTCATCATCGCTTGAAATTTTCCGGTTTCAACCAATGAAATATGTTTTTTCGCTTCCCGTACAAAGAATTCGTAAAGCTCATTAGCCTGCGCTGGAGCCGCAGCCTTGATATACGATGGGCGACGCCCTTTTCTCGCGTCGCCATAGAGGGTGAATTGTGAAACTACAAGCAGCTCGCCTTTGATATCAGAAAGAGATTGGTTCATTTTACCCTCGGAATCATCAAAGATCCTTAAGTTTACAACCTTCTCAACCATCTGCGAGGCTTCCTTTTCGCTGTCGGAGGTCGAAACCCCGAGGAAAACCAGCGCGCCTCGTCCGATCTTCCCAATAGTCGCCCCATCTACGCTAACCTTTGCATTCGAGACCCTTTGGATTACTGCGCGCATTGAGTTTTGGCAACTATTCTTCGATATAGACCTTTTGCATAACGACAGGTTCGAGAGGCTTATCTCCCGAAGCGGTTTCTACCTCGGCAATTGTGTCGACAACATCCTGGCCTTCGATAACCTTTGCGAATTTTGTGTAGCTCGGCGGAAGCGGATAATCGACATGCATTATAAAAAACTGGGAGCCATTTGTGTTTGGACCCGAATTAGCCATCGCGACCGTTCCTTTATCATATGGACCTTGGTAGAGAGTCGAGTCACGGTCTATTTCGTCGTCGAATTTTCCACCCCAGGCGCTTTCGCCGCCATATCCTTCTCCGAGGGGATCTCCGCCCTGAATCATAAAATTCTTGATCACGCGGTGGAAAATAATATCGTTGTAATAGTCCTTCTCGGCCAATAGGCGAAAATTTTCCGTCGCTTTTGGAGCGTCCTCTTCCAATAATTCGATCTTGATAGTACCCTTATTTGTTTCTATAACTGCTGTTCTGTTAGCCATTTACATCTCCTAATATATGTTTATTTATTGCTGCGGCAACGCCGTCCGCTTCGTTACCTAATGTTTTATAAAATTCTTTACGTGCAAGCAAACTCGCATCTGCGTTTCCCATCACGACCGGCGTGCCCGCATATTCGAGCATCTCCAGATCGTTAAAATTGTCGCCAATGACCATAATGTTTTCAGGAAGGATATCTTCGATTTTGGCAAGTTTTCCTAAACCTGAGCCTTTCGAGGCGCCCGGCGGAAGAATGTCCAAAAGCGTAAAATCAAGAAGCGGATAAACTGTGGTTAACACACTTGCCGTAATGTGAAGTTCTTTCTCGAGTATCGACTGCAAATCTCTCATATCATTACAGTTTCCAGAATAGCTTATGTGTATAACTTCTGCGTCGTCAAGTGCGGCCTCAATATCATCCACGTGATGAACTGATTTCTCAGCATCATCCCCATGGAGACGTTCCGACCAGGCAATATATCGCTGAAGCGGAATATTTTTTTGGGAGATAGTTTCGTAGATCATCGTTCCTTTGCCATGCGGATCTGTGCTGACGAGAGCTTCGCCGCCGAATTTCTTCCCGATCCTCACAATTTCTTTTGTCGTTTCAATTTCGAGAATAGAGGCATCGACGGTTTCAAGCGACTCGGCATACTTGATCAAGGCTCCATTATGCGTAAGTATCGGCGCATTAAAATGGGCTTCAAGCGCCACCGGACGTGCATCCCGAAAGCGGCGTCCCGTGGCGATGGTTACGAGGACACCGCTTTCCTCGGCCTCGCGAATCGCTAATTTATTTGCTTCTGAGATCTTGCCCTGAGGATTTAAGAGGGTACCGTCAAGGTCGAGTGCTAAAAGTTTGATCATTACAGGTAGATATCATGTCTGCTCCGTAGGAGCTTTCGATAATAGCTCAGCGATTTATCGCTGGGGTCAATATGTAGCCATCGAAGTCCCTTGGGGACGAATGAAATCAGCCGTCCGCTATGGGACTTAAACCAATCTATCATCAATCCCCGCGATAAATCGCGGGGCTATTTTCGGATGTCCCGACGGGACAGAAAACAATCTGGCGACCATGGATTTCGATGAGAACTGTACAACCTCACACGTTTCCCAATTACTTCTTCCTCTGCGTACTTAACCACTTTTGATACTGTGCTTTTCCGCGTTCGAATTCGGCTGCGGACGCATAGAAATTATGCGAACCATCATTCTTTTCAACATTTAGCACATAATATAGGTAGTCCGTTTTATCAGGATTTAGTGCGGCTTCGAGTGCACTTTCACTCGCCGAAGAAATCGGCCCCGGGGGAAGACCGGAGATTTTTCGCGTATTATATGGGCTTTCGATATCTATATCGCTTTTGTTGATCACGCCATCCCATTTTCCGCGCATTTTTGCGATGTAAACATTTGTCGCGTCAATACCAAGAGCCATGCCTCGGTCTAAACGATTGTAGATCACAGACGAAACAATATTTCGCTCGGCATCAACTTTCGATTCGTTCTCGATGAGGCTCGCAATTGTGACTATCTGCCGCGGAGATTTTCCGATCTCGTTTGCGCGCAGAGTCCATTCGGATTTCCATTTCTGTCGAAATTCACTAACCATGCGTTTTACAACATCTTGAGGTGTCGCATCAAGCGGGAATTCGTAAGTAGTTGGATATAAATAACCTTCGAGGTTCTTTGCCGTCGGGTCAAAGTCGCGAATTTGGCTCGTGTCATCCATCAGAGCAAGCACTTCTTCTTCGCTCATCGGCGATTCCGGTAGAAAATTTGCGGCGATCCTTTTTGAGATCTCAAATCGTGTCCAGCCTTCGGGAATTGTGAGTTTTAAGGTTCGCTCCTTGCCGGTTTCCATCTCTTTAAACAATTCGATGGGTGAAATTGGAGATTTAAACTTGTAGTCTCCGGCTTTCAGTTTGGTCGCATCGCCAAGCACCCTCAGATAGATTTGCGTGATGACCGGGTTTTTGATGATTCCTTCGGAGGTTAATGTCGCAATTATCTGCGTCGGCGTCGAACCTTTTTCGATGGTGATAAACTCTTCAGATTTTGTGTGCGCAACCGGTGTATTGGCCGTCGAATATACCCAATATCCGGCGCCTGCGGCAGCAAAGATCGCTAAAAGAGCAAAACCGACGATGAACTGTATAAATTTCATAACTTCCGAGTTTATCAAAAAATCATAGCTGATTTGAGAAGAGTTTGAGCCCGCCGGATGTCGCTTACGCATTCATTTAACAAAATGCATTAGCGAACCAACGAGCTCACGATTAGGCTTTTTCCCTCTATATCTATTTTTTGCCCGACTTATTCAGATTATTTAGCGCTTTTTCAATCTCACTTGTAACTTCAATACTTTCCGGCTCATTCTTCGAAGTAAAACGCGCTATCACAACACCTTTTTCGTCGACCAGAAACTTATTAAAATTCCACGTGATGTCACCTCCGGTTTCCGGATGTAACTCCTTATCGGTCAGGAATTTATAAAGAGGATGCTGATCTTCTCCCTTAACCGAGATCTTGGCAAACATAGGAAACGTAACCTTATATTTCAAAGTACAAAATTCCTTTATTTCTTCATTTGATCCCGGCTCCTGACCGCCAAAATTGTTTGCCGGAAAGCCTAAGATCACAAAACCCTGATCCTTGTATTTGTCGTAGATGGCCTGCAAACCTTTGTACTGCGGCGTATATCCACATTCGCTTGCGGTATTTACTACCATTACGATCTTTTTCTTATATTTCTTCAGGCTGGTATCAGTTCCATCAATGCTCATCGCATTAAAATCATAGACTGTTTTCTTTGGATTCGTGTTTTTTGCCGTTGCCGGTCCACTAATTTCCATATTTTTTGTATTTTCCTCGTTTGAGGCCGATTTATCCGTCAAGGCATAAGCTAAAGCCGCTCCGGCGGCCACTAAAACAACCAATAAAATTCCTAATTTCTTTAACATAATGATCCTTCCGCTATTTCTGAATATCGCTGCGTATGTATTCCACGACCTTTTTCATTTGCTCGTCGCTAAGGCGATCCTTAAAGCTTGGCATCCCTTCATCAATGATTCCATCTCGAATATACTCAATAAATTTTTCGTCCGAATCTTTTCTTGCCCCGGGTGAGGCAAGATTTGCCGCCTTAATGGTCTTGCCCTCAATTTCTACCTTCCCGCCTGTACCGTCATCTTTATGACATTTCACACAGTATTCCGAATAGATCTTGTCACCGGACGCCAATTCGGGAGCAGCTTCCGGAGAGGCGGCTTCGGGCGTCGCGGTATTAGCAGCATTTTGAGCTGTTTCGGTATTATTGGATGTATCGGTTTGGGTGCAGGCGAAAACAAAAAAACTGATCGCCAAAAGCAGAATCGTAATTTTTGCAAATTTCATTGATTATTCTCCAGAGAAAACCGTTTAAGATTTTTAAGAGTTTAACTTATTAACTCCGCACAATCCAACATAATCGTTTACGATCCCAACCAATGGTATGCATTGGGATATCCCGCTAATTTTGCGTATTATGGAAAAAATACCGGAACAAATGCTTCAATAAATAATATGACAAAACCAAAAACCTATCTCGCGTTAATTTTAGTAATATTTCTCGCAAGCGCATGCTATGCACAGACGTCAATTGCGATCAATAAAAGCCTTCCCGTCTCAGGATTAAAAGAAAGCGTGATCGTAAGACGCGATGCACGCTCTGTTCCTTATATCGAGGCAAAAAATGATTCTGATCTTTTTTTTGCACAGGGATTCGAGACCGCTAGGGATCGACTTTGGCAGATGGATCTTCTAAGACATGTTGCGCGCGGTAGGCTCGCGGAGCTTTTTGGGAAATCCGTTATCGAAGAGGATAAGCGCTGGCGGAGATTTGGTTTTTCAGGAATCGCAGAAGAAGCAGTTAATGTCTTAAACCCCGATTTGCGGCGTGCTTTGGAAGATTATGCGCGCGGTGTAAATGCCTATATTTCAACACTTGATGAAAAAACTCTCCCAATCGAGTTTAAGATATTGCAGTATCGGCCGGAAGAATGGAAAACGACAGACACGATCGTAATTGGAAAAATTCTGGCTGATGGTTTGAGCACCACCTGGTTTGAAGACATCAACCGCGTAGAACTCAAAAACGCGCTTCCAAAAGATAAATTTGACGCAATAACCAGCAAAGTCACACCCGCCGATCTCGTTCTTTTTGGAAGTGATTCACAAAACGAAAAGAAACAAAAAGCCGTCAAGACCTCAAAATTGATCCAAATCGATGACGCGCTTCTGCAATTTACCGCCGAAGCAAGACAACTTCGCCAAAAATCGCTTGAAAGGATCGGTTTTTATGCGGAAGACCTCGCAGCGAGCAATAATTGGGTGATTTCAGGAAGACGAACCGCAGATGGAAAAGCGATCCTCGCAAACGACCCACATCTTCCCGGAAATGCACCCGGGATCTGGTATTTAACTCACTTATCCACCCCAACGATGCGGGTTTCGGGCGTTACTTTCCCGGGCGTTCCGGGAATCGTGCTTGGGCACAATGAATCGATCGCCTGGGGTGCGACCAATGTTGGACCCGATGTTCAGGATGTTTATTTCGAAGAGTTCAATGAAAAAGGTGAATACAAGACACCCGATGGATGGCGAAGCCCGCGTGTGAGAAAAGAGGAAATTAAGTTTCGCCCAAATCCGCTCTCGCCAAAAATGGAAAGTGAAACTCTCGAGATCATCGAAACGAGAAATGGCGTGATATTTCAAGAAAATAAAGGACGAAAGCTCGCACTCAAATGGACTGCCCGCGTGCCTAAAAATCAGGAGTTTGAGGCGTTTTTCTCATTGAATCGGGCAAAAAACTGGCAGGATTTTAATAATTCGCTCAGATCCTACGGCGGTTCGGCACAGAATTTTGTTTATGCCGATACAAAAGGAAATATCGGCTGGCACGTAGCCGGAAAAATTCCGATTCGTAGGAAAGGCGTGGGCGAAATTCCAAATGATGGATCAACCAGCGATGGCGATTGGATCGATGACTTTCCATACGAGTCGCTGCCCCAAATCAACAATCCGAAAAGCGGAATTATTGTGACGGCAAATCACAGAATCGGCCGAACAGATTACAAATACCAGCAATTGACAAGAC
>JBBKXN010000072.1:0-4382 GCA_037969475.1 Pyrinomonadaceae bacterium
TTTCGGTAGAATCCGCCGAAGCCCTCGCCGAATTGTGGCACAAACGCATCCGCGAAGAACTTGGTATCGACGGAAATGATGCGCCCGAAAGGACAACACTCTTCCGACAAGGCTGCCAGGGCTCGCGCTACAGTTTCGGCTATCCCGCCTGCCCAAACATCGAAGACCAAACGAAACTTTTTGAATTACTAAAGCCCGAAAGAATCGACGTCGAACTAACCGATGAATTCATGCTCGACCCTGAACAATCAACGTCAGCGATAATCCTTCATCACCCGGGTGCGAAGTATTTTAATGTGGAGTAGATAATGAACCTATTTAAACCAACAAAACGAGCCAAATTAATTGCCCGCATCAAACTCTTAACACCTGAATCAAAGGCTTTATGGGGAAAAATGAGCGTTGGCGAGATGCTTTGTCATTGCCTTGACGGCAGTAAGATGGCTCTCGGAGAAATACCGCCAACTGATCAAAGCAATTTTTTCACCCGCAATTTTGTTAAATATTTAGTCGTTTATGCTATGCCGATTCCAAAAGGTGCTCCTGCCGCACCGGAAATAAACCCGCATAAAAAAGGCACGAAACCGCAAGATTTTAATAAGGAACGTCAACTTTTGATTGACGACATCAATAATTTTGCCAGTTTACAGGCTGGTGATTTTAAGGGCAAACATCACATTTTTGGTCAACTAACCCATCATCAATGGAGCAGATTGGGTTATAAACATATTGATCATCACCTGAAACAATTCGGCGTTTAATTTTTGTTTGAAAAACAGCAGAAAATGAGATGTGAGAAAATGACTTTATAACTATCGAAACTGCTCCAGCCTGGAAGAATAAATGTCGAATTATCGAAACCCCTTTGAAAGATGAGAATTACAATCGAAACTATAAGTATCAAAATCGGAACGCGGAACAAATGTTGAAACCGCGTTCCGGTTTTGTATTTAGTTAAATTCTACCGTCTCATTTTCACCCATATCAGGTGATTTGCCCGTCACCGCGGATTTAACCATGGCAATCGCAAACGAGATCATACTTGATGGGGAATCCCAATATTCAGCGGTATCGACTCTTACTTTTATCAATATAATACCAGGAGTTTCCAACCCTTGCGGAAACCAAACTCTAAGGGCGGGTGACCACAATTCTTCCATTTTCTTTCGGTCTTTGGAAATTTCTGCAGTGCCTTTGAGCGAAAGATAAGTCTGCTGATCGGGGTCGGCATAGGCCAAATTGACTCGAGGATTATTTGATATCTGATCTGTCTTGCTCGTGTCATCAAATGTGAAAAAGTAGACTTCCCCGTTGAATTCAGTTTTCTGCGTCGACATTGGGCGTGATTGAAGTTCGCCCTCATTATCGATGGTTGTCATCATTGTAAAATCAATATCTTTGATGATTTCACCAATTTTCTTAATATTTTCATCTCTACTTGCAGTTTTGGTTTGTTCAGTCATTTTTAATCTCCTCTAAATTACTTCTAACAATTAAGTCTCGCGAAATATCTTATCGAGCCCGATAGTTTAACGATACGCATTGATTAAAGCCGTTGTAAAAATCGAATTATAATAAATGATTCGCATTGCATCGTAGGCTTTGCCTGAATAATATTTATTTTCGCATTGTCACGCGCGAAAACTTTTACATCTGAATTGCTCTTTTATACAATTTTTCTCACACCAAATATTTTAGTGTCATGGTAATTTCATTAACATCAAATAACACTTAATTCGAGGAAATTATGTTTATACCTGAAGGTCTTGGAACAATTACGCCGTATTTTTTTGTAGACGATGCGGATGGATTTGTTGAGTTTTTGGTTGGTGCTTTTGGAGGTACTGAAGCAGGCCGGAGCGTGCGCGATGGAAAGATCGCCAACGCACAAGTACGGATCGGCTCGACGACTCTTATGGTAAGCGAAGCATCGGAGAATTATCCGGCGATGCGTGCTTCACACTATTTGTATGTCGAAAACGCGGATGATTCGATGAAACGGGCTATCGAACACGGCGCGAAACTTGAGATGGAAGTGTTTGATATGCAATACGGTGATAGGCAAGGCGGCGTAGTTGATGCCTGGGGAAATATTTGGTGGATCTCGCAAAGGCTTGTCGATGAACCGTATTCGTTTTAGTTGGTTTTTACTGCCCGCGAAATACGCGGAAAGGCGCAAGAAAAAGATCAGGTATTCTCGAAATTTTGCATTTTTCGCGCATCCAGTTTGATTTATCTACTCCCTTATCTTTTAATGCTTCCCCATCCTCAACGCTGAGGCCTCAATAAACCTTGCCTCTCATGCATTATTCTGTGTTAATATTCCGAAACTGGTAAAAATTATGTCAATTAGTCATGTACCAAATGGCTTCACTAGTGTGACGCCATATTTCATTGTTTCGGACGCAAAAGTGTTTTCAAACTTTATTCGCGAAGCTTTTGACGCCGAAATTGTCCATGAACATATCGAAGACGGCGTTTTCCGCCATGGCGCTTACCGGGTTTTCGGAGCCATGATAGAGGCGAGCGAAGGTAATGAAGAATACCCGCCGCGCCAGATTTCGATTCATCTTTACGTGCCTGATTGCGACAAAGTTTTCAAAAAAGCAATTGCGGCAGGCGGAGGAACGGTTTACGAGGTTGCCGATATGCCATATGGCGAACGCTCGGGAGGAATTGAAGATCCGTGCGGAAACAGCTGGTGGATAGCGACGCAAAAGGTCGATATGTATCCGGAAAATTAGGGAGGAGAAATGAAATGGCCGAAGCGGAAGGACGTGAATCATCAATGCCAAAACATGGTGAATTTTGCTGGGCAGAGCTTGCGACGAATGATCTCGAGGCTTGCAAGGAATTCTACAAGAATGTTTTTGGCTGGGAAGTGCCTAAAAGTAAATCGGAAGGCGTCGGCGGGATGGAATATCAGGAATTCAATCTGCCGGGCGAGTATCCGATGGGCGGAATGTTTGATATGAAGGATATTTACGGCGAAGATTCGCCGCCGCCGCCGCATTTTATGAATTATATTGCGGTCGATGACGTAGATGAAATCGCAGCACGCGTCGAAGGTTTGGGTGGAAAATTGATGCATCCTCCAAAAGACATTCCAAACGTTGGCCGAATGGTTACGATTCAAGATCCGACCGGAGCGGCGGTAACCTTGATCACATTAAAGGGAGGCGAACATGATGGCTGAATATACACCACCGAAACACGGAACGGTCTGTTGGCGCGAACTTCAAACAAAAGATGTTGAAGCGGCCAAGACATTTTATAAAGAATTAATAGGTTGGGAGCTTCCGCAAAGCAAACTTTCACCGATCGAGTATGCCGAGATACATGTCGGAGAAGAAGCAATTGGCGGAATGATGGAGCTAAATGAAGGTTTCGGCGAAGGCTGGGAAAGTATTCCTTCTCATTGGGGAACTTATATCGCGGTTGACGATTGCGACGCGGCATTCGAAGCTGTGAAAGCCAATGGCGGGCAGACGATGTGTCCTCCGTTTGATGCGCCAAACGTCGGGCGCATCTGTCTCGCGACAGACCCAAGCGGGGCACATTTCTCGATGATTGAATTTATGAAGTAATAAGAGATTAGGAGAATCTATGGATCAAGCAGCAAAAACAATGATCGAAAACCTGCACAAGAATACAGGTAAGTCCTTGGAACAATGGGTAAGAATTGCAAAGCGCGAAAACCTCGAAAAACATGGCCAGCTCGTTAAATTTTTGAAAGAAAAACATTCATTTACCCACGGGTTTGCAAACCTTGTAGCGCATAAAACCCTAAAGTCGGACGCAGGATCTGCAGATAACCAAAAGGATTTGATTCTCGCTCAATACAAGGGGAAAGAGCATCTCAAACCGCTTTTTAATATGTTGATGTCCCGTATCGAAAAATTTGGAAAGGACATCGAGACTGCGCCGAAAAAACAATATGTGAGTTTGCGGAGAAAGAAACAATTTGCGATTTTGAAGCCGGCGACAAAAACCAGGTTTGAGATCGGATTGAATTTGAAAGGGCAAAAACCAAAGGGAAAGCTCGAAGAAGTTAAGGCTGCAAACTCAATGTGTTCGCATATTATCAATCTGGCGGGCGAAAAGGAGATCGACAAAGAAGTTATCGACTGGATAAAGGCGTCCTACGAGGCGGCGGGATAATGAAAAAGGAACAGATTCTCGATCATATAAGCCGCGGTCGAACGGACCTTGTTTTCGAACTGTTGGAATTGCCGGATTGGGAATCTGTTCTCCATGAGGGGCACGTCAAAGTCTTGCAGTGGTTTGTCTATTACAACGATCTTACCGCACTCAAAGCGATCCTTCATGCAGGCGGCGACCTGGAAAGCATCGATCTTGATCAAGAACTTGGGAATGCGTCA